>JACASW010000009.1 GCA_013390785.1 Marine Group I thaumarchaeote | reverse complement strand
AATTGAGAATAAACCAGTTTTCGTAGTAGGCGCTGGTCCTTCATTATCATCTTGCATTTCAATTTTAAAAAAAAATAAGAAAATTACAAAAATAGTGGCTGATGGTGCTACAAGGGCAATAATAGAAAATGGTTTGAAACCAGATATCGTGGTTACGGATCTTGATGGTGATATAAAATCACTAAAAAAAGTTGGTCGGACAAATACACTAATGGTTGTACATGCACATGGTGATAACGCTGATAAGATTCATCTTGTAAAAAACTTTAAAAATTGTATAGGAACAACGCAAACAAAACCTACAGGAAGAGTTCATAACTTTGGGGGGTTTACAGATGGAGATAGATGTGTGTTTTTGGCTAATCATTTTAAGGCCAAAAAAATAATTCTTCTGGGAATGGATTTTGGAACCAGGATTGGAAGATACTCTAAGAGTAAAGTAGAGAATCGAACGACTAAAATTACAAAATTACGTCGTGGGAAAAAATTACTGGAATGGCTTGCAAAAAAAAGTGGATCTGATCTTTATTCTACGAGCAAAATCAAAGGATTCACAAAAATAAACCTTCAAAAAATAGATACTATAATATCTAAGAATTAACAGTAGGATGCGTTTTAATATCGTTTTAGATAAGTAGATGTGTGAAGTTCTCAGACGAACAAATTCGTGATGTATTAGAATTAAAAGAAGATCTTTCTGAAAAAATAATCAAATATAAAGAACAGATTGAAAAACTAGAAAAAAATATTTCTGTGCTAGATACAATACTTAAGCAATCTAGTTTTATAAAAGCTTCAGATCTTACTCGTAATGCCCCAAAAACAATAAAACAAGAAAGAAAAATAGCAATCACAAAAAGCTCAGATGGCACAATCATCGCTAATGCATTTGTTACAAATAATGAGGTCTCAATTGTTTTAGAAGATAATGTTATACTTGATTCCAAAACACCTCCTCTGAAAACTTTTTTTGTTGATCGTATTATTGGCGAAATGAAAAAAAATGACGTTCGACAGGTTGAGGATGGCAAAATAAAGAATCATGAAGTTATTGATTGTATAATAAATGACAATGGCAGTAAGATAAGAGAAATTGTAATCAAAAATTATCGTGAAAAAGAGAGAGTAGATGAAATCATTAACACTGCAACATGGTCTTTGACGCGAATGATTGAAAATTCAGCGTGATATGATGGATAAAATCGTGGTTTTAGATTTTGGCTCACAGTATAGTCATCTGATATGTAGACGAATTAGAGATTTTTCAGTATATGCAGAACTTTTACCGTTTGATACTTCCTTAGAGAACATAAAGAAGTTAAACCCAAAAGGAATTATCTTTTCTGGTGGACCATCAAGTGTATATGATTCCAATGCGCCTGTACCTGATAGAAAAATCTTTCAGCTAAACGTGCCAATATTAGGAATATGTTATGGTCATCAAATTATTGTGAATAATTTTGGTGGTAAAATAAAGCGCGCAAACAAAGAGTATGGTTCATCTGTACTCACGATTGACAACAATTCAGACATTCTCAATGGGATTGGAGATTCTGTCAGAGCATGGATGAGTCATGGAGATGAAGCAGAGAATGTGCCAAAAGATTTTGAAATAATTGGCCATACCGAAAGCTCACGTTCTGCAGCTATTGCAAACAAACAGAAAACGGTATTTGGAATTCAATTTCATCCTGAAGTAGTACACACAGAAAAAGGAACTGAAATTCTAAAAAATTTTGTCCTAAAAGTTTGTAATGCAAATCAAGATTGGACTATGGAAAAATTTGTTGAAAATTCTGTTGAAAATATTTCCAAAGTGGATGGAAACGTTCTGTGTGGAGTTAGTGGTGGTATTGATTCTACTGTAGCATCATTATTGATTCACAAAGCAATTGGAAATAGGCTAAAATGTGTTTTCGTTGATAATGGTCTTTTAAGACTAGATGAGGCAGAAGAGGTGGAAAATATGTTTAAGAAGAATTTTCAAGTTAATTTTACAAAGATTGATGCACAGGACCAATTTCTTTCGAAACTAATAGGAGTAACTGATCCGGAAGAAAAAAGGAAGATTGTGGGCGAAGAATTTGTTAAAATTTTTACAAAATTTTCCAAGGAAAATGAGCCGTTTACCTGGCTTGCTCAGGGAACTCTTTACCCCGACGTAATTGAAAGTGGTGTATCAAAAGGACCTGCATCAGTAATCAAAACACATCATAACGTTGGTGGTCTACCGGATTGGCTGGCGCTGAAAGTTTTGGAACCACTTCGTGATTTGTACAAAGATGAAGTGCGAAAGGTTGCAAAGATTATTGGAGTTCCTCAAAATTTACTTGTGCGGCATCCATTTCCGGGACCTGGTCTAGCAGTAAGAATTATCGGTGAAGTTACAAAAAAGAAATTGGAAATCACAAGGGTTGCAAGTAAGATAGTAGAAGAGGAATTACAAAGTGCAGACTTGTATGATAAAGTTTGGCAAGCATATGCTGCAGTAGGAGATGATAAGGCTGTTGGTGTTGTTGGAGATGAAAGAAAATATGGTAATATTGTAATGATTAGAATTGTAGATTCTATAGATGCAATGACTGCAGACTGGACTAGATTACCAAATGAACTACTAGAGAAGATAAGTAATAGAATTACAAATGAGATTGACGATGTTACTTGGGTATCTTATGTGGTGTCAAGCAAGCCACCTGCTACAATAGAACCACAATAATCATATCATACAGGCACCAAAAACACCAGCCGAATCACCAAGACTATTTTTTAGTATTGGTGTATCAACTGAATCACTAAACACTTTATCATAAACCGCTTCTTTCCCTTCATCATACAAGAAAGGTATGTTTGAAACACCCCCTCCTAAAACAATAACATCTGGATCTAAAATGTCAATTACGTTCGCAAGACTAATTCCAAAATTTTCAAGAAACTCTTCCTTCCATTGTTTTGCTTTTTCGTCAGAGAAATCTTGTACTATTGATTGCAACGGTTCTTTTTTTCCAGTAATTTCTAGCCAACGCTTTTCAAGAGCAGGCCCGCTGATATACGTCTCAACACATCCTTGCTTTCCACAATAACACCCATTTCCATTAGGATGTAGTGTGTGATGCCCCCATTCGCCGGCAATGTTTGTTCTTCCTTTGTGTAAAGTTTCATTAATTACAATCCCGCCTCCAACACCTGTTCCCATTATTACTCCAAAAACAGCATCGTATCCTTTAGCAGATCCTAATATTGACTCTGAAAGTGCAAAACAGTTGGCATCATTCTCCATAGCAATTTCACAACCAAGTATATTCTCAATATCATTTTTCAATGGCATTCCTATGAGGCATTGGGTATTGCTGTTTTTGATCAATCCTGAATTAGTGTTAGTAACACCGGGTGTACACATTCCAACAGTTATTTCTTCACTTGTTTTTTCTTTTAATTCGTTCACCAAAGATATGATAGACTTTACAATAGAATCATAGCCATTTTCTTGGTGTGTTTCAATGCGTTTGCGTTGAATTGTGTTATATTTTTCATCTAGTAAAATTCCTTCAATCTTGGTTCCGCCAAGATCAATTCCAATTTTATGCACGAATATAGTTTATTCAGTAAGTTTTGAAGTTTTAGTTACATTGTTGCCTGTTGTGCATCATGGAACATCTGACTCTTGGCACAACCTGAGGCAAGATCGTCTCCTGCACCCCTTCTCATAAGACCTCTGTAAAGGCCATCTTCGAGTTTTTCACCTTCTCTTTCTTCCCATTCCTCAACAGTCATGGAATATTTCTTTTGTATTCTGTCTCTATACCATTCTGGAATTACATTGAACGCGCAGAAAGGAATGACTCTAAGGTCTGGTGTAGTGTAATGTATGTCACATCTTTGTAATCTTTCAAGGTCTTCATTATACTTGTCTTGGAAGTGCATCATGCCTAAGAACAATCCCTTGACATGGAAGCCTCCAACTGCGTCAAAAGATCTTTTCATTAGTATGCTACTAAACATTTTAGCCAAATCGAGACCAGCTGGCTGTTTGTCCCTATCAATAAAGCCTTTCAGTTTTCTTACTACTTCTAACATTGTAAAGTACTTGTTAGCACCAGAACGAATTTCTTCTGATTTATCCTCAAATAACTCAAGCATTCCTTGAAGGTCACAGAATCGTGTCATAGGAACAAATTTCTTTGTATCCGCATCTTCAAAAATATATGTACCTGCACCACATGCAAAATGAATTGACAGTTCGTACTTTGGTTTACTCGAAAATGCTTCAATCACATTTGTAAGTGGCATACAACTTGGTACAGGATACCAATCATCAACAGTCACCTGACCTTGTGTTTGTTCCTCTATTCTCTGTATACAATCAGGAACAGTAATTCTATACTTTTCTCTTTCAGTTTTTCCCATCCTTCCAGTCAACGACACTGGTTGGAAGTTTACTGCATGTACAACATCCATATTCTTTTGTGCATACCTAATAATACCACCAAGCTCATGATCATTAATTGATTTAATTACAGTTGGAACAAAGACTACAGTAGTTCCTGTTTTTCTACAAGTATCTAATGCATATGGGATCTCCCAGTGATTTTTTGGATTAGTTCTTGCTGTTACACCATCAAAACTAAGATAAAGATTGTTACATCCTGCCATTCTTACATCTCTGCCAGCTTCTGGATCTAATGCATGACGTATTCCGTTGGTATTCATTTGTATATGATCAACGTGCTCTTCTTTCATTATCTTGATTAAATCAGTAATATCTTCTCTTAACATTGGCTCACCGCCGGTAATCTGCATAGAATTTCCAGGTATTGGTCTTTCTGCCCTAAGCGTTTTCATCATAGCGCGTACTTGATCTTGGCTTGGTTCATACATGTAAGCACCCTCAAGACCTTTCTTGACATAAAAGAAACAATACCAGCATGTAAGATCACATCTGTTTGTTACTATGATATTTGCCAGACCGCTATGAGAAAGGTGATTAGTACAAAGCCCACAATTATTTGGACATGAACATTTGTCTTCCATCATTACATTTGGTGCGTGGGCTCCCTTTCCATCTACCCAATAAGTACTAAATTTCTTGTACATGTCATAAGAACCGAAATACAGTTCTTCACATTCTCCGTGTGTTGGACAAACCTTTGACATGAAGACTTGTTCATCTCTTTCAAATACCTCAGCGTCCAGAATCATATTACAATCAGGACAAATACTTTGAGTAAAACGAATGGTAGACTTTTTGCCCAATGATTTAGTCGATTGATTGGAAATCTGAATTAATGCCATTACTGTTGATTTTTTTAAAAATTAGTATATAATCGCTTTCATACTCTACACCGTTGGAATAGGAGAGTAGTTTATAGTGTATGATAAAACGAAGTAAAATGATGAGTGTTTCCGATCAGACACGAAAATCTTTGGAAAAAGTTGGTCTAACAAGCTATGAAATTAAGAGTTTTGTCGCACTGGTAAAAGCTGGAGAGAACACTGCATCAGATTTGAGTAAACAGTCTGGCGTCCCATATTCAAAGATTTACGAGGTTTTGAGTATATTAGAAGAGAAAGGTTGGATAGGATCCGATAAATCAAGACCGACAAAATATTTTGCTAAATCTCCCAATTCTGCATTACAAACAACAAAACAAAGAATCGAGGAAGATTTTGCTAAGAATGAGAAAATTATCCTAAACGATCTTAACCCAATATACAAAAAAAGTGGAACTGCAGAACGACCTGACATCTGGGTTTTAACAGGAACTATGAATATAGCAACCAGAATTCTTGAGATGATTGAAACGTGTAGAGAAGAAGTGTTAATTGCAATTCCAAAAGCTGGAGAAGAAATGGTAAAACAGGCATTACCAAAACTAAGACAGTTACATGACAAGGGAGTTAAAATTACAATTCTAACATCTGATAAATTTGACAAAAATGCAATCAAAGGATTAACTCGGCTCGCTACTGTAAAGATAAAGAAAGGACTCTTTGGAGGTGGTATAATTTCAGATAAGCATAATGTTGTAATTTTATTGGGTCCAGAAATTAGTCACTCAAATGCTTCTGAAATTATAGCAATATGTACAGATCATGCTGAGCTGTCTGGCTTTGCAAGAGAGTATTTTGAATATTTATTAAAAGATGTATCAAAGGTAAAGTGATAAGTTTGGCTGATAATGATGAAATTCTTTTTGTCGGAACTGCTGAAGCTGAACATGTTGAAATGTATCTCAAAGCAATTTGGCATATAAAGGAAAGAAATGAACCAGTAAAAATCAGTACAATTGCAAAAATGCTCCACGTAAGGCAACCAAGTGTTGTTCAGATGTTAAAAAAATTAAATGGCCAAGATCTTGTTGAATACAATAAAGCTGGTGTTTTTCTTACCGAGAGTGGCGAAAAAGTTGGCTCAAATATGATGAGAAATAGTAGATTACTTGAAGTTTTAATGGATAGTGCACTTAAGGTAGAGATTGATGAAGAAATGGTATGTGGAATTGAACATCATATGAACAAACAATTTACAGACGCTCTATGTACGATGCTGAACCATCCACGAAAATGCCCACACAATCACAAAATCCCTGAAGGAGAATGCTGTGAAAAAAACTAGCACTTCAATGCCAATGAAAATATACAACATGTAGGTTGATTATGGTATGACATGTTTTTGTGGATGTAACGATTTTGAAAAAAATCCAAATGGTCAAAAGGTTGGATGTGTAAAATGTGGTCATGGACGCCAAAATCATGATGACAAATATAGAGAATCTGCGAGAATGAATGAAAGCCAGTCACAAAAACGTGACGTTGATTTTGGTTAATTCTATAACTACAGAAAGAATTACGCAGGCTCAGAACTCAAGATCCTCATCATCAAATCAAAGGGATAAGCTCATCAATGCCTGCATATTATCTTTAAAGAAATACTAAATGAATCTTTCAAGAAGCTTGATAAATAACAATTAACATCAGAACATAATGGTACAAATAGATACTCCAGCATCAATGGAGAGTTTTAGAACATTCGTGATGGTTAGTACATGCAGTTCATTCGCTCCACAAAGTTATACGGATGACACAGAAGTTTTTCCAGAGCGTGAAGAAGATCTTGGATCCATATACGTTGAAGCTGCAGATAAAGTAACTTTAAAGAAAATCCGTGATATTACGTTTGTAAATGCAAGAGATGTATTAGGAATGATCTATAATTCTAGAAGTGGAAATACAAAACTAAAGTGGCGTCAAATTAGACGCAATAATGGTAAGGTAACAGGTGAAGCTTCATCAAATTCCCTTGTAAACTTAGCACAGAGTGGAGTAATTACCCTTGATTGGGTAGAAAATTATGTTCGAAAGAAAACTGAAGAAAATTAACATGTTTTTCTTTTTGTAATAAAAAACAGATATGATTACTAAAATTATTGATGAAAATTCAGTTTCATGTATACCAGAAGATTCTGATGATCTAATTATTCTTCGCAGAGTTATCAAAAAGGGAGATAAAATTATTGGAGAGACTGTTCGTGTTATCAAACAGGAAAAAGATTTTGCAAGACCAGATAAGGGGGAACGTATTAAGATTAGACTATCACTAGAAGTTGAAAAGATATCCCTTGACAGTGTATTAGATAGAATGCGTGTTGGTGGAATAATCAAGGAATCAAACAATGAATCAGTTCCTCATGGCTCACATCATTCATTTATCATAAAAATCGATCAGCCATTTAATCTACTAAAAAAGAAATGGACATCTGTAGAAAAAAAACTTGTGACAGCCAGCGATCATAATCTAACGTTTATCTTAATTGCAATAGATACTAGTGACTGTGGCATTGGAAAACTAAAAGGTACACACATGCACATAATACCTAACATATATTCTGGATCAAGCGGAAAACAGTACAAAAGCAACTTTAAAATTGAAAACTTCTTTGAGGAGATTTCAAAAACATTAGTGCCTGTTGTAAAAGCAAACTATCAACTTGTAGTATTTGGTCCAGGTGAAACAAAAAAGAAATTTGTAAACTTTCTAGCAAAAACACAGATTGGGCAAAATCATGAAATTAAAATGATTGAGGGGATAGATTCCAGCGGCGAAGATGGCATTCATATATTTACCAAATCAAAATCAATGAAAGAAATAATATCAAATAGCAAGCTTGCAAAGGTTTCTGACATTATAGATCAAGTAATGTTTCTTGCAAACAAAAAAAGCCGCAAGTTTACAATGGGCTTGGAAGAGACTAGAAAAGCAAATGAATATGGTGCGATAGATTCGCTAATTTTTTCAGAGAAAGCAATTCAAAGTCATGATGAACAAGAAATCATCAATTTCCTAAATGATGTGGAAGCAAAGGGAAGTAAGGTGTACAGTGTAGATACAACAACTGATGCTGGACTTAGAGTCACTGGACTTGGTGGAATTATCTCAATTCTAAGATTTGCAGTAGAATCTAATTAGTAGAATCAACAAGCCATTTCATATATGGTTGATTAATGGACTCTACATTAATTTCCGCAATTTCTGGCACATCATATGGATGAAGTTTCTTCAATTCTTTTTTTAGTACTGATTGATTTTTTTTGGTGGTTTTAAAAAGTGCAAGATATTCATTCTGGTTTTCAATTTTTCCTTTCCAAGTGTAAATAGACGAAATCGTTGTGATATTGACACACGCAGCCAATCTCTTCTTTACCAGTTTATTGGCAATGCTTGTGACTGATTGTTTACTAGGAAATGTTGATACTACAATCACAGGCTTCACAGTAACCGATAAATTTACGTGAATAAAAAAAGTACCAATCGATTTGGCTTTTGAAATGCTTACTGATAATGCAATAATTTACGTCCTGATAGCATGGGTTGTGATATTAGCTATAGCAAAGGCTCTAAAACTGGAAAAACATGGTTTTACAGTAAAAGCCTATAGTCTTACTTACAAAAACACTCAAGTCCAGTCAGCGCTTTCAAAAATGTTAACTAGGACAAAACGAGGAATTCGAGTTTTTGCGGATGTTAGTGTGATAGCAGGATTTCTAATGATGGGATTTGCATTCTGGTTTTTACTTGCAAACATTGCAAACTTTTTTGTAGAGCCAACAGAATTTGCTGAACTTACAGTGTTGATACCAGGAGTTACATTAACTTCTGCCTCAGCAATACTCTATTTTCTATTATCAATTCCAATAGTTCTTGTTATGCATGAAGGTGCTCATGGCATAGTAGCTACTTTAGAAAAAATAAAGATCAAAACTGGAGGGTTTGCTATTTTTATTGCACTGTTTGCCGGATTTGTAGAACCAGATGAGGAGGAATTTGATAAAGCAAAAAAAATATCAAAGCTTAGAGTAATAGGTGCAGGAGCAACATCGAATGTAATCTTTGCATTTGCTTTAGGGGCAATTTTATTAACAAACCCACTATTTGCACTAATTTTACCAGAACCACTTTTGGAATGGTTTTATGATGCACCAGATGGCGTTGGCATCATTTCAATTATTGAAGGTAGTGGTGCAGAAAAAGCTGGTCTGCAAAAAAATGATGTGATAACAGGAATCGATGGTATACCGATTATAACACCGGTGGATTTCCAAAAAGCTGATCTAAAACCCGGAGATATTGTTACTGTGACAGTACAGAGAGATGGACAACTATTACAATTACCTGTTGAGATCATGCCTTCTCCTGATGATCCTGATAAGGGTCTAGTTGGGATTATGAGAGACAGTGCATTTTACAAACCAGTTTATAATTTCATAGAATGGGACCCTCAAGTATCTATGTTTTTACTTTGGTTGTGGATGATTTCATTTTTCATTGGAATCATCAACATGCTTCCATTACCAATACTTGATGGAGGCAAATTTATCTATACAATTATTGAAAAGAAAGCGTCAGAGAGAAAAATTAACGCGATTATGTTTTCGATTTATGGAATTACCTTTGTCATATTTGGTCTCAATATTGCATTATCTTATATGAAATCCGGATGGTTCACAATCTAATGTAACAAGTATAATAAAATATGATTCACGTTAAAACCTAAATTACTGAAAAATAGTTAAAAAGATATGATTTGTAATAAATGTCAAAAACAAGCGACTTATTCAAGAAAATATTCTGGAGAAACACTTTGTTCTGAATGTTTTTCTAATTCGATTTTACACAAAGCAGCTAAAACAATCTCAAAATATAAAATGATCAAAAATAATGAACTTGTTTGCGTTGCTGTTTCCGGTGGAAAAGATTCCCTAGTATTATTAAATGTCTTAAATAAAATGTCAAAAACTCATAATTTTAGACTGTTCGCTGTTACAATTGACGAGGGAATTCCTGGGTACAGAGATGAAGCATTAAAAATTGTCGAAAACTTTTGTGCGCAGTTAAATATACAGCACAAGGTTTTCTCGTATAAAAAACTCTTTGATCTTACATTGGAGGAATCTTTAGAACTAAGAAAGGATCAAAAACTTTCTTCCTGTTCAATATGTGGCACATTTAGGCGCCGAGCATTAGATCATGCAGCAAAATCAATTAATGCGGATGTCATTGCAACTGGTCATAATTTGGATGATGTTCTCCAAACATTTCTAATAAACACACTTTCTGGAGATACTACTAAAATTGGTTG
The DNA here is from genome assembly GCA_013390785.1 of Marine Group I thaumarchaeote. Taxonomy (GTDB): domain Archaea; phylum Thermoproteota; class Nitrososphaeria; order Nitrososphaerales; family Nitrosopumilaceae; genus Nitrosopelagicus. The sequence continues at coordinate 26,570 of JACASW010000009.1, read as the reverse complement.
GATGGATCCTGATACATCTTCAAATAAACTGAGAAAGATTAAACCGTTGTCTGAAATTTACGAATCTGAAATTGTATTTTATGCGTTTACAAATAATCTTCCTTTTCAAACAGAACCATGTCCACATATGGATGAGGGGATTAGAACGGAGATCCGTGAATTTCTAAATTCGCTTGAATCAAACCATAGTGGAATAAAAAATAATATGTATAACTCAGTTTTGAAAATTTCCCAATTTGTTAAGAACTCAAACCATAAAGAAAAACGAAATTGTTCAGTTTGTGGTAATGAATGCACTGGTAATGTTTGTTCTGTGTGTAAAATGATAACACGTTTGACTAACGAATGATCCTAATTCAAATATAACATTAGTTTGAATCATGAACGGTAGTAGGTAGGACTGGGGTGCTAGCCGTGCCCTATTCTGAAACCGGCTATACGCAGAGGTCAGCAACTGCTGGGTAAATCTCTAGAATGGTGATTCCCACTTGGTGTGCGGAAATGAAATCACGCCGAGGCGGGTGGTTGTAGGACTAGAATTATCCGAAGGGATAATTTCTAAGACCGAACGATCGAAAGGGATCAGGTCCGGGAGGGAGCAATCCTAAGGTCGAACATTCACGCTTCCTCGTCAACGTGGCGGATCTTGTATGCCTTGAAATGGGGTTATCGATCTAGTCTAGAACCAGCAGAACTACTACCGTATTTTCTCTTAACAAATTTTAGTATAAAACATCAAATGTTGAAAATTCATTTTTGAATTCTTCATTGCTCACTTCGATATCATCCACACGTGAATTTGCAGGACCGATGCGAGTCCATTCAATAACTGAATTGATTGATTTGTTATCTCCTTCAAGTATTGCTTCCACACGTCCATCTTTTAGATTTCTAACCAAACCTAACACATTATTCTTTTTAGCAACAACTTTTAGAGCTTGCCTAAAAAAAACTCCTTGAACTTTACCACTAACCAAAAGATGTACACGTTGTTGTTTCATGTATATACAAAAACAAGGATACTAATCAGTTTTAATAAAATAATATTACTTCTTTCTTTCTTTAATTCTTGCTCTTCCAGTTTTTCTAGCTGCAATACTTCCAACTTTTGCTCCCGGTGGTGCATCACGTGAAACAGTTGAGCTTTGACCGACATGTTGGTGTCTGCCTCCACCATGTGGATGATTATATGCTCCTTGAGCTACACCCCTAACAATTGGATATTTTTGTCCTTTTGCTTTAAACCGTCTTACTGCTACTCCTGCACGCATTAATGGTCTATCACCAACGCCGCCACCAGACAAAGTTCCTATCATTGCCCTATTTTTTGGATTAAGAGTAGTAAATTTTCCAGAGGGAAGTTTTAGCGTAACGCCCTTGTCTTCATGTGAAAACACTGTAGCATTTGTGCCAGCAGATTTCATAAAAGAACCTCCATCCCCAAATTGTTTTTCCACATTACATACAGTTGTACCATCGGGAATATTTTGAATGCTAATTATATTACCATCGGTAATTTTAGATTTTAGCCCAAACTGTATTTGTGAACCTACCTTAGCACCAAGTACCGCTGGGATATATGAAATTTTACCATCGTTAAATCTTACTTTTGCTAATGGAACATCACGACCACGTTCATGAACAAGATCAATTATCTCTCCTTCATGATTCTCTGAAAGTTCAAAATTAGGATATTTTGCTGGTGCGATCTTTCCTGTAGCAGGTACTCTAAACTGCAACCCTCCACGGCCACGTCTTCTAACAAGAGGTCTTTTTCCCAAGGTAAAAATTTTTGATTATTCAACAGATTTTAAGCTTCTGATTAAATGAAGTATTTGCATTGAAATTCATCGACAAAGGTATAAACAATACATAAAGGGTGATAAATTATGAGCGAAAATGAGCTTTCTCTCAAGGTCCTAGAGGCATATACACGGGACGTTGGGCGTGGTGTAGCAAGAATTGATTATGATTCTATGGATCATCTAAATGCATCAACAGGTGATGTTATCGAAATTAAAGGTAAACGAAGAACTGTTGCAAAATGTTTGCCTCTTTACCCCTCAGATGAAGGAAAAGGCATTATTAGGATAGATGGATTGGGGCGAAACAATTCCGGAATTGCAATTGGAGATAGCATTTCAGTAAAAAAGATCAAAGCTGTTGCAGCAGAAAAAATTATTGTAGCGCCATTAGAAGCTATACCACCAATTGATGAGCGATATCTTGCAGATGCATTAGAAAGTGTACCTTTGATCAAGGGTGATAATGTGATGGTGCCATATTTTGGTGGTAGGTTAACATTTCAGATAATTGGAGTCACACCTAATGCTGATGCGGTACTTGTAACACAAAAAACAGTTTTTACTATAGCTGAAAAAGGAGAGACGTTAAGAGGAGTTCCACAAGTTTCTTATGAAGACATTGGTGGTTTAACTGATGAAATTAAGAAAGTTAGAGAAATGATTGAACTTCCACTACGTCATCCAGAAATATTTGAAAAATTAGGAATAGAAGCACCAAAGGGGGTGTTACTTTATGGACCACCTGGCACGGGTAAGACATTGTTAGCAAAGGCAGTAGCAAATGAAAGTAATGCACACTTCATTAGCATTTCTGGTCCTGAAATTATGAGCAAGTTTTATGGTGAAAGTGAAGCTAGACTACGAGAAATATTCAAGGAAGCTAGAGAAAAGGCACCATCAATTGTTTTTGTTGATGAGATTGACTCTATAGCTCCTAAACGAGAAGAAGTTACTGGGGAAGTTGAACGAAGAGTTGTATCACAAATGCTTTCACTTATGGATGGATTAGAAGCGAGAGGTAAGGTAATAGTAATTTCAGCAACAAACAGACCAAATGCAATTGATCCAGCATTAAGAAGACCTGGACGGTTTGACAGAGAGATTGAGATCAAGGTTCCTGATAAAAAGGGACGAACTGACATTCTTAATATTCACACACGAAACATGCCATTGCATGAGGATGTAGACATTAAACGTATAGCTTCAGTTAGCCATGGATATGTTGGTGCTGACTTGGAATATTTGTGTAAGGAAGCAGCCATGAAATGTTTACGCAGGTTGCTGCCTGAGATTAACTTAGACGATGAAAAGATTCCTCCTGAAACACTTGACAAGTTAGTTGTTAATGGAGAAGATTACAAAAAAGCGTTGATGGAAGTTACACCATCTGGTATGAGGGAAGTGTATATTGAAAACCCAGATGTACAATGGGCTGATGTTGGTGGTCTAGATGATACTAAACAAGAACTTCAAGAGGCAGTTGAATGGCCAATGAAATATCCTGCACTCTATGAAAAGTTGGGACATAAAATGCCACATGGTATTTTGCTTCATGGTGCAAGCGGTACAGGAAAGACAATGTTAGCGAAAGCAGTTGCTACTGAGAGTGAAGCAAATTTTGTTTCTGTACGTGGTCCTGAATTGTTATCAAAGTGGGTAGGAGAATCAGAGAGAGGAATCAGAGAAATTTTCAAAAGAGCAAGACAATCATCTCCATGTGTAATATTCTTTGATGAAATTGATTCAATAGCTCCAATTCGAGGAGGAGGTGCAGAGACGCAAGTAACTGAAAGAGTTGTAAGTCAACTACTAACAGAACTAGATGGCATGCAAGAGATGCATGGTGTTGTAGTACTTGCCGCAACAAACAGGGCAGACATGATTGATCCAGCATTACTTAGACCTGGCAGATTTGATAAAATTATACAGATTCCTTTGCCAGATAAGGAATCCAGAAAAAAGATTTTGGAGATCAATGCAGAGGATATTCCGTTCGAAAAAGATCCTAACAGTCCAGACTATGTGAATTTTAATAAATTAGCAGAGGGAACTGATGGATTTAGCGGTGCAGATGTAGCAGCTATAGCGAATACTGCTGTATCTTTTGTCATTCATGAACACTTGGACAAATATTCAATGGCTGGCATACATGCCAAGAAAGATTCAACGACAGAGGAAGAAAAAGAAGCCATAACAAAACAGGATAAGGAAATTGCAAAAGTTGAAAAATCTGCTGATGAGGCAAAAGTTACAATGAGACACTTTGAGGATGCTATCAAGAAAGTAAGAGAGCAAAAAGACTTGAAGATTGGACAGAAAGTGGAACTTTCTGCTTTCAGGTAGTTTTAATAAAATAACTGCTTAATCCACCACAATGTCAGAAGACCAAGGATATTCTGGAAAATCGCTTGATTGTTTGAAAAAAAACAATGTCAAAGTTGGCGATTCAATCAAGATCACAGCTGATTTGACATACTCTGGAATCCTAATGCCTAGATACGAGTCTGGTGATGATATACATCTAGTAGTAAAATTAGGAAGCGGTTACAATGTAGGGATCAATGTTGATGAGATTCAAAACATAGAGATCGTTTCTAGTTCTGAAGTAAAGCCTAAACAGGATCAAGAAAGAAAAGAGGATCCATCTCTTCCGAAAATTTTGCTTCTTTCTACGGGAGGAACAATTGCAAGTAAGGTTGATTACAGAACTGGTGCTGTTACGCCTGCACTTAGTGCATCTGATCTTAATGAAGCAGTTCCAGAGCTTGGAAAAATTGCTAATATTGATGCGGAAGTTTTATTCTCGGAATATTCAGAAAACTTACAGCCAGACCACTGGACAAAAATTGCGGAAAAACTTGATTCGCTCGCAAACTCTGACTACAAGGGTATACTGATTGCGCATGGAACAGACACCATGCATTACACATCTTCTTTTTTGTCTTTTGCACTTGCCGGATTTCCCATTCCCGTTGCACTTGTTGGCTCACAGAGATCGTCTGATAGAGCATCATCTGACGCAGCGATAAACCTGATTGCAGCTTCAAAATTTCTTGTTGAATCCAACACAAAAGGCGTTTTTCTTGTTATGCACCATAACGATAATGATCAGACAGTTGCATGCCATGGGGGAACCAGGGTTAGAAAAAATCATACAAGCAAGCGTGGAGCGTTTGAGACAATGGGTAGTGACCCTGCGTTCATAATTGCTGAAGGAAAAATTAAAAAAAATATACAAGATGATTTTTTTAAAGACACAAAATACAACCCAAGAATGAAGATTGAGACCAAAGTTGCACTTGTAAAATATCATCCTGGCTACGACCCAAAATTAATTGAAAACTTGATACAAACAGGATGCAAGGCAATAATTTTTGAGGGAACTGGACTAGGACATGTTGGACGTACAATGCATGATGTTATAAAAAATGCAAATGAAAATGATCTGTTTTTGGGAATGACATCACAGTGTATCGATGGTAGGGTTAGGATGACAGTCTATGAAAGCGGCAGGGATTTGTTGGAATTAGGAATCACTCCTCTTGAGAATATGACGCCAGAGACTTCACTTGTAAAAGCGATGTGGGCACTAGGAAATTCAAAAAACTCCGATGAGATGAAGTCACTAATGATGGAGAATATTGCCTCAGAGTTTTAAGTATGACAGAAATTGATTTCGAAAAAATTGGTTTGAAGGTCGGATTAGAAATTCACCAACAGCTGAATACAGATAAAAAATTATTTTGCAAATGCAAGCCGATAGAGAATGATGAATATACTGAAAAATTCTCTAGAAGCTTAAGAACGGCAAAAAGTGAGCTTGGAGAAACAGATCCGGCTGCACTGTTTGAGAAGGCAAAAGCAAAGAAAATCAATTACTATGCAAATTCTCAAAGCAGTTGCTTGGTTGAAAAAGACGAAGAGCCTCCTCATGATCTAGATCATAGTGCAAAGGAGGTTTCATTACTGATTAGCAGCATGCTTGAATCAAAAATTTTCAGCGAGATTCACGTTATGAGAAAGACCGTCATTGATGGCTCTAACACGTCTGGCTTTCAAAGAACCATGCTTGTTTCCCAGGGAGGAAATCTAAAGGTGGGTGGAAAAAAGATTGGAGTGCAAGCAGTTTGTCTTGAGGAGGATGCAGCGAAACTTCTCAGTAATGAACAAAATGAAACGAATTACAGTTTGGATCGTTTGGGTGTACCATTAGTTGAAATTGCCTTAGAACCTGTCAGTACCAAGCCCTCTGAAGTTAAGGAAATTGCATTAACGCTTGGAAGAAATTTAAGAGTAACAGGGAAGGTAAAAAGAGGAATTGGTTCCGTTAGACAGGATGTAAACATTTCAGTCAGTGGTGGCGGTGGAGTTGTAGAAGTGAAGGGCGTACAGCAACTAGACCAACTTGAAAAAATAATTGGTTATGAAGCCAAAAGACAACACGGACTAATTCAGATTGGTGAAAAACTCAAAAAACTATCAATAACAATCACAGAAGAAGATGTTTTTGATATTTCTCAAGTTCTCAAGGAATGCGAATCAAAAATAATTCAAAATGCACTGAAATCAAAAGCAAAAATTAAGGCAATACGTCTAAGAAATTTTTCGGGTATTTTTGGTTTTGAACCATACTCTGGAATTAGATTGGGAAAAGAAATTGGACAGCTTGTAAGATTTTTTGGCATTGGAGGAGTTTTCCATTCGGATGAGCTGCCTAATTACGGGATTAACGATTCTGATGTTGATAAAATAAGAAAGCATCTTGAATTAACAAACCAAGATGGTTTCCTGATTATAGCTGGTGAGGATCCAAAGTTGGATTATGCTATAGATTCCATAATAAAGAGAATCCAAGATGCAACTAGCGGAGTACCAGCAGAGACCAGAGCTGCCACACAAGAAGGCGAGACTGTTTTCCTTAGACCGCGTCCTGGTGCGTCAAGAATGTATCCAGAAACTGATATCCCTTCCATTAGCATAAAGCCGAAAGAAGTAAAACGTGCAATGGATGAAGCAGATACAACACCAACATGGGATGAAGCGATATCTAAAATTCAGAAAAAATACAACCTAAACAAAGAACAGGCTGAACAAATTTTTGACTCAGAATACGCAGAGGAGTTTGTAAAAATATGTGAAATTAAAAAGTCAGAAATGCTTCCTGGAGAGCCTACACCAGCTTATGTTTTCTCAATACTCACTTCGAATATGATAAACTGGAAAAGGAAAGGATTTGATACCAGCCGATTGAAACGCAAATTCACTTGTCCATGCCACAAGAATGACACAGTCATTATAGAATTCTTTAAACTATTTGCGTCTAATAAAATATTCAAAGATTACTTGGAAACTATTTTTGAATACATTGTGTCAGGTAAAATTCCAGAAAACATACCAGACCAGCTCAAAAATGATTTCGAAAATATGGAGAAGTTGAAAATTCCACTAACCGTGGAAGAACTGCGCAAACACTTGGAAGTAGGTCCACCCGAAACCGGCCAGCCCGGTATTCTAGTAGGTGGCAGAAGACATATGGATCCTTGGAAGATGTTACACGTAATTAAAGAATATCTTGGTAGCCCAATGGACAATGTGATGTATGATTCTTTATATCAAATTTTAGATGGAATAAAACAAAATAATATGGAATTTGTGAAGAATGGTCATTTACAAACTCTGATGGGATTGTCAATAAAACAAGCTTCCTCGTTTCCACGTAAACGAATAGCAGAATATTGGCAAAAAGAGATTCAGAATTATAAAAATGCGGGAAGTGGGATTTGAACCCACGAACTCCTAGGAGATAAGGATCTGAACCTTACGCCGTTGGCCAGGCTGGGCGACCCCCGCAACAAGAAAAGAAAAAACATAGAATAAGTTTCTTTTTCGTGAGTAAACACAAAATAGTCGAGTGTGTCTATCAATTTAGTGGAATTTAGAGAGATATACTGTGATAATTGTAAGAAAGTGCTTGCTAGATACAATGTGAAATACTATTCGGAGGATGTGGTTGATGGGCTAATTCAAACCATACATGTTACGCACACTCGTGGTGGGCATCACGTAAAAATTCATAAAAAAAAATCTGAAACCGGTTAAAATTCAGTGTTAATTAAACGAGTCTTCTAACTCCTTTAACAAATCTTTTTGGTGCCTGCTTAGTTTTTTTGGAATATTAACTACTAATCTAACATATTGATCACCTCTACCTCTAAGTCCACGTCCTGACAATCCTTTTCCCTTAAGTTTGATTATTGTGTTTGGTTGGCTGCCAGGTTCCACAGAAATTTTATTGGATCCTTCTAGCGTTGGAACTTCCAAATTTTTCCCCAAGCTTGCGTCCATTATTGATATTTGTGTGTCATAAAAAATATCTCTTCCATCACGTTTGAATTTAGGATGTGGTTCAACGTTAACTCTTATTATTAGATCACCATTTGCACCATCTGGTACTGACTCCCCTTCACCAGATATCACATAATCACCATTGTCTATACCGGCAGGAAGTTCAAACGATATGTGCTTAGTACCTTTTACTTTTCCTAACTTACATTTTTTGCATGGTTTTTCTATCATCATTCCTTGCCCACTGCATTTTCTACATGGTTGGACAGTTACAAAAGTAGAAAATCCCATGTTCCGACTAATTCTTACTTGTCCTTGACCATTACAATCCGAACATTTTGTTTTTGATGTTCCAGGAAAACATCCAGAACCGTTACAATCAGGACAATCCACATTTTTTTGCAAATCAAGCTCCATTCTTTTTCCGTTAAGCACATCTTCAAGCGAAACAGAGGTTTCGTACAGCATGTCAGATCCTCTTTGTCTTCCGAAACCACCAAATCCTTGTGACCTCCCACCAAAGAGATTTTCAAAAATAGAATCAAAACCACCTGTCGTTCTTCGACCTCTTCCTCCAAACAAGTCACTAAAGATGTCATCAAAGTTAGCTCCGGCTCCTCTGAAAATATCTTCAGTACTGTATCGTCCATCTACACCAGCATGACCATGTTGATCATAAAGACTGCGTTTTTTTGTATCTGACAAAACTGCGTATGCTTCTGAAATTTCCTTGAAATGTTCAGCGGCTTCAGCAGATTTGTTTCTGTCTGGGTGAAATTTTAAAGCTAATTTTCTGTATTGGGACTTGATCTCATTCAGTTGAGTATCCTTCGAAACACCTAAGACTTCGTAATAATCACGCTTTGCACTCATCTCTAATCAAACAATTTGGGTTTTGAATTTTATTTAGATTGCTCTTCATCTGGTTTAGATTCTGGTTCTGGCTCAGGCTCTGATTTTTCTTCAGATTTGGCTCCGTCTTCCTGTTGAGCTGCACCTGGTGGAGGAGTAGCATTCTTGTATAACTCGGTGGTTATTTCATTAACTATTGCTTTCAATGCATCGAGTTTTGTCTTAATTTGTTCTGAATCCTGACTTAGCACTTCCTTTACTTCTTTTACTGCATCTGTAATCTTGATTCCCTGTTCTTGTGATATTTTGTCTTTAAGATCTTGATTAACCAATTTTTCCGTTGTGTAGATGAAGCTTTCTGCTTCATTTTTGATATCTACAGATTCCTTTTTCTTCTTGTCTTCATCTGCGTGCTTTTCTGCATCTTGCTTCAATTTTTCTACTTCTTCATCTGATAATTTTGTAGTAGATTCTATTGTAATTTTAGCGTCCTTTCCAGTTCCAAGATCCTTTGCTGTTACGTTTATGATACCATTTGCATCAATATCGAATTTTACGTTGACTTGTGGAACTCCTCTAGGAGCAGGCGGAATATCAGTTAAGTTGAAACTACCCAATGAAACATTATCAGCAACCATTGGTCGCTCTCCCTGAACTACATTTATTGTAACTGCGGTTTGGCTATCAGCAGCTGTTGTGAAAGTCTTATCTTTGGATGTAGGTATTGTGGTATTTCTCTCAATAATTGGTTCACGTACACCACCTAAGGTTTCAATTCCTAACGTTAATGGAGTCACATCTAGTAAGACAATATCACTTTCAACGTCTCCCGCCATGATACCAGCTTGAATGGCAGCTCCAAATGCTACAGCCTCCATTGGATCAACTCCAGATTCTGCACTTTGTCCAACTGCATCTCCTACAAATTTTTTCACAATTGGCATTCTAGTAGGTCCACCAACAAGTACAATTTTGGTGATGTCTGAAGCGGATATCTTTGCATCTTCTAGCGCCTTATCAATTGAAGGCTTACATCTCTCAACTAGTGATGTTACAAGACTGTCTAGTTTAGCTCTTGTTAGTTTAACTTCAAGCGCAGTTTTTTCATGAATATATGGTAAGTTTATGTCCGTTTCCATTACACCAGAAAGTTCGATCTTTGCCTTTTCGCAACCCTCTCTGAGTCGTTCCATAGCTTTCTTATCACTTGAAAGATCAACTCCCTCTTTCTTTCTGAATTCTTCTTTGGCATAATCTATTATTGCTAAATCCATATCAGTACCACCCAGCTTAGTATCGCCAGAAGTACTCATTACTTCAAAAACGCCACCACCCATTTCCATTATTGTTACATCAAGTGTACCACCACCAAAATCAAACACCAGTATCTTCATGTCTTGCTTTGCTTTATCAAGACCAAAAGCAAGAGCAGCTGCAGTAGGCTCATTGATAATTCGTGTTACCTCAAGTCCGGCGATTGTTCCCGCATCTTTGGTAGCTTGTCTCTGATTATCATCAAAATATGCAGGGACCGTAATTACTGCCTTTGTAATCTTATCTCCAGTAAATGCCTCAGCATCTTTTTTAATTTTTTGTAAAATAAACGCAGAGATTTGTTGTGGCTTGTATTCTTTACCTTCAATTTTGTAAACATGGTCTGTACCCATCTGTCTCTTTGCCTTAGTAATTGTATTTTCAGGATTTGTTACAGCTTGGTTAACAGCCGGTGTGCCAACAAGCATAGCGCTACCATCCTTTGGAAATGCAACAACTGATGGAAATGCTTTACCATGTGCCGTTTGACCCTCAGCTGCAGGAATTATTGTTGGCTTACCACCTTGGATAATTGCAGCAGCTGAGTTACTTGTTCCTAAATCAATACCAATTATTCTTTCTGCCATATTTTATCATCTATTCTTTAATTATTTTTTTTTGAAACACATACCTTCGAGTATTTCATTACCTCGTTCCGAATAATATATCCTTTTGCGATCTCTTTCACAATTGTTCCTTCCTCATGATCATTATCTTCAATCTCTTGTACTACTTCATGCAGCTTAGGATCAAATTTTCTCCCTTCTGTTTCTATTGGTTTTACATCATAATTTCCCAAGATAGATTCCATGTTTTTTATGATACTGTTTAGATTGTCTACATTTCCTCCCTCTTTTTCATATATATTTTTTGCACGAACAAAGTCTTCATACACAGTTAAGAAATTCAAAATTATTTTGTCTTCACGTGCATTGATTCTATCAACTGTTTGTTTTTCCAGATTTTGGTAATCAGCTAGTAAACGTAATGATTTTTGCTTCTCTTTTTCCAAAAGTTTGGTTAATTCATCTATTTTTTGTTGGGCATATCCTTCACCGTGGTCTACTGATTTATAGTCTACCGGTTCTGGTTCTTCAGTTTCTTTCTTATCGTCAGCTTCTTGTTTAAAGCGTTTATCATTATTTTCGTTCTCAGTCATTGATCTTTCAAATTTTTTTAGATAATTTTATCTTTATGACGAAATTTCGCATAGAGGATTTGCTTTAATCACAAAAATGTCTTTGCCTTTTTCAATTTCGCTTATTGCCTTATAATCAGAACTAGAACAAGCTACTACTATTGTTACTTTATCATGATGAAACAAATCCACTGAGCCGGTTGATGTTTCTATGTCACCAATATAATCACGCAGTTTAGAAGCAATGATATTTAACATCTCAATCTTATCTCCTCTCATTTCATTTGTATCCAATGTCCATGATAATACAATTTTGGTCTTACTAGCTTTCAGATCATTTTTTTTCAAAGTTATTCTAATAGTATCAATCAATCTCTTGATATAACCTGTAATTCCTCTAACGCTTCCGTTAATCAGGTACATCAAAGTTTGTGCGCTCTCAAATGAGGATCCAAGCATACGCAGATCATAAAGACCAGTTACCATATCATCAAGATATAGATTATTAAAATCACTAAATAATTTGGCGTGCCTTGTATCCCTGTTTACATTTCGTAAAACTTCTAAAACAGTACACAAACTAGAGAATCTTTGGATGGTATTAATTGCATGCAAGTACTCTGCAGAAGAAATATCTATAAATTTTTTTTCTTTTTTATCCGTTTTTAGTAATGGTAAAAGCTTTTTTTCTTCAATACTTTTTAGTGAACCAATTACTTCTGGTGTTTTATTCAAATCGTTTAGTGGAAAATAAAAGTAAGAAATTGATTTTCCAACTTCGAATCCAGTAACATGTTTTAAAAGTGATATATTTTCGTTATTTCCACCAAATCCAGTAGCAAGACAATTAATAACTGAACTGCCTTCCTTCAATTCTCCTACTGCTTCTTTAAACTTGGAATTTACTTCTGTTTTTAGATCCTGACCAGTTTTCCTTATTCGTGGTGTAAAGAAAAGATATTTAGCTTCTGAAATCGCAACGTTGCTTGGCTGCATAGCTAGTAGAGGTTCATCTTCTCGAAGTGAGATCACATTTGTGTAGGTTTTTGCAGTTTCTGGTTTAAGTAATATTGCAGAAGAGGACGATTCATCGATTATCCGCACGTTTGCACCATTGATAACCATCTTACTAGCAAGAGAATATCCTTCCGTACTTAATCCAAAAAACACAACTTTTTCTTTCATCTTATATCTATCTTAGATATCTAGGCTAAGAAATACTTATTGCAGTTCACAATTCAGTCAAAATACTTGAAGATTTGGTTTGACGTTTTAACTCCAAAACAACTACTTTTTTTTGAACCAATGATCAAACGTATTAAAAAAAATAATACTGTATTATGTACTTCACGCGATTATAACCAAGTAACACAATTAGCAAAAATAAGAAATCTCAAATTGATAATAGTAGGAAAGCATGGAGGAACCAAACGACATGATAAGCTAAATGCTAGTCTACATAGAGCAAAATTGCTATCTACAAGAATAAAGAAATTTTCGCCTGATATCACAATAAGCTTCTGTTCGCCTGAAGCAGCAAGAGTTTCCTATGGATTAGATATTATTCACATATGTTTTTCTGATTCACCTCATGCCAGCGCTGTTATGCGACTTGTTGTACCTCTAATTCAAAAACTACTGGTACCATGGATTATTCCAAAAAAAGAATTCGTAAAATTCGGAATAAATAGTAACGATGTCATACATTACAAAGCAATTGATGCTTCAATAATAGCGAAACGAAAAGTTTCAAAAAATAATAAAAGGTTAGATAAAGAAAGTGGAAGAAGAGCAATTCTAGTAAGGGTTGAAGAGGAATATGCTTCTTATTCAACAAAAAAAAGACCTGCAATTCCTATTATCAAAGAAATAATCAAAAATTTTAATGATGAAGAGATTGTTGTGATGGGACGATATACTTCTCAAGTAAGACAATTGGCTCAAACTTTTGGGAAGAAAATAATAGTGTTAAGCAAGGTAATTGATAGTAAAATATTGTTAGAAAACACTGATGTTTTCGTTGGATCTGGCGGAACAATGACAGCTGAATCTGCACTGCTTGGTATTCCTACAATTTCATACAATGCTGTTCCAAATATTATAGAATCTTATCTTGTTAGGAAAAAATTGGTGATAAGAGAAACAAATCCTAAACGAGTAGCAATATCAATTAGGAATATTCTTGAATCTTCCAATTTAGAAACAAAAAAGAGATCCAAAAAAATATGGAGTTCTATGGAAGATCCTTATCCTATCCTTGTAAAAACAATGAAATCTGTATTGAAGTAATATTATAAGGGGATAGGGAAAAAACGTACTGAAGCCCGGTAGTGTAGTGGCAAGCATAGGGGCCCTTGGAGCCTTTGACCTCGGTTCGAGTCCGGGCCGGGCTACTATTTTTTTAAAAATCCATTTTAGTTAACAATTTTGTAGCGATAACAAAAAGAACCGATGCGAGAGCTAACAAAATCACCATCTCTAAAATAACAAACTCTGTGATTGTACCAAAAATTCCAGCCCTAATTATATCTACAAGGTATGTCAATGGATTCAAATAAAATATAGTTGCAAGAGGTTGTGGAGCGCCGGCAGCTGGATAGAAAGCCGTACTTACAAACGCAAAGAAAATAAAAACTGTATTAATAATTACGTTAAAGCCCTCACTTGAACGCAGTCTTGCGGAGATGATTGAAGCGATGGAACCAAATAATATTGCACCGACTATTGAGCTGAAAACTATCAGTGGAATTGTAACTAAGCTAAATTCTGCTGATTGAAAAAATACTGGATAGCCAACCGCCGCAATTAACGCAGCACTAACTAGACCAATTACAGCAATGGTAGTGATATTGCTAAGAATATAATTTGATCTTGTAAATGGACCTGACATTATTTGTTCAAACATTCCATGTCTTCTATCATTCCAAATTATAATTCCAGAAACGAGAGTGCTGTTCATGATGTTAAAACCGATCATACCAGAAGCTAAGAATGCTGGATAGCTTAGATCTTTAGTTCCAAAAGATACTTCATCTATCAGTGCAGTATATGCGAACCCAGCTACAAAAATCCAAATCAAGGGAAAAATTACTTGCCAGATTAAAAAACCTGGATTTACCGAGATGGTAATATTTCTATTAACTAGTCTGATTATCGGATGCATTAGAATCACTTACAACTTTGAGAAATATTTCTTCAAGATTTGTCGGTATTGCAGACAAATCATCTATAGCTATATTGTTTTGATTTAAAATTTTTAGAATATTCATTAAAACAAGTTCAGAATCAGTAGAATGTATTGTGATTGTTGCTCCTGTATTAAACTCAATTTTACAATCATTAACATTTTCTAAAATACTTTCTAATGCTTCAGTATTGGAAGAAACGTGAATTTTGATTGTTTTTTCACTACCAAATCTTTTTTTAAGTTCGTTAGGGGAGTCAATAGTAATTATTCTACCTTTATTGATAATTGCAATGTTATCGCAGAGATATTCTGCCTCGGTCAATACATGCGTTGTGTAAAATATTGTCAAGTTTTTTTCCTTTACTTTATTTTTTAAAAAATCTAATAATTGACGCCTGGCAGTTGGATCCAATCCAACAGTAGGTTCATCTAGGAATAACAAATCCATATCATGCATAAACTCACGAGCAACCTGAACTCGTCTTCTCTGACCAATAGAAAGGTCCTCATTTTTTTTCTTTCTAATTTCAACTAGATTAAAGGAGGTAAGAAGTTCTTCTGTTCTATCCATTCTAGTTTGTTTGTCAAGGTTCCACATCATTCCATATTTTTCAAGTGATTTTTCTACTGAAAGTGTTGGTTCGTAACTTGGTTGCTGTAAAACTACACCGATTTTTTTTCTTATGCTTAATGGCTCCTTTGCTGTATCAATTTCTAGAACTGAAATTTTGCCACTGGTTGGTTGGATCAATGTAGTTAGCAGTTTAATCACAGTTGATTTTCCTGCTCCATTTGGTCCTAGAAAACCAAAAATTTGTCCTTCATCTACATCTAGATCTATACCATCTACTGCATTTATTCCGTCATATGATTTGAAAAGCGATCGGGCAAAAATAGATTTCATGTTTCTTAAAATCCTAGACTCCTTAAATGTTAATAAGAGATGAAAAGGTGAAAAATTAAGGGAGCAACTTGTCAGAGTTTGAAGAATTACTAGAAAAGATTCGGGAACAAAAACCTGAATTAACTAAAGGAGACATTGATGATAAAATTAAACAAAAAAAGGAAAAGATAGGCGTTGGTTATTTAACGGATCAAGGTGCCCTTTTTCTTATTGCATCAGATCTGGGAATAACATTAAAGCAAACATTGAAAGTTGAAATGGGTCTAAAGGATATTTACGTAGGCGCGAAAGATGTATCAATCGAAAGCAGAGTTCTGAACATTTCGCCTACTAAGCAGTTTTCTAGAAAAGATGGCTCGCCTTTCTTACTTAGAACTATGACTGTTTATGATAACGATTCTACTGCTAGTGTAAAACTTTGGGATGAAAAGGCTAACCTTCCAGGAATTGAAGAACTAAAACCCGGTGATTTGATAAAAATAATCAAGGCTTACGTTAAATCGGATCTTAACGGTAGTCCAACGATAAATGTTGGTTCAGGATCTAATATCGAATCAGCCAATAAAGAAAGCAAAATTTGTCCAATTGATGATCTAGCTGTTGATGTCAGTGATGTTAAGGAAAATCAAAGTAATTTAGTTGTTTTAGGTAAAATTGATGGTAACATAACTACACTGGAATTTACGAACAAGCGTGGAGAACCAGGAAAAGGACTTAAAATGAGATTAAAAGGAAATGATGGCGCTGCAAAAGGTGTAGTGATATGGGGAAAAGATGAATCATTTTTACCAAAACTTATTCCTCAGAATGCAAAAGTTCG
Organism: Marine Group I thaumarchaeote; assembly: GCA_013390785.1. Lineage (GTDB taxonomy): Archaea > Thermoproteota > Nitrososphaeria > Nitrososphaerales > Nitrosopumilaceae > Nitrosopelagicus. The sequence continues at coordinate 10,205 of JACASW010000009.1, read as the reverse complement.
GCTCTTAGGCGTCAGAACAAAGGTAGGAAACCAAGGTCTTGAGATTCATGGAAATGAGGCAACATTGGTTGAGATTGAAGGAGGAAAAGAAACAGAGCCTGTTATTGTACGCATTGCAACAATAAAGAGAAATGATGGAGAAAAAACTATTGCGACAGGCATAGATGATAAGAAGAACATGGTATACATATCAGATTCATCAAACATGCTAGATTCTATCAATACTGGAGATGTTATAGAATGCATGCCATCACAAGTTTTTGGTAATTCTATAACAATAAACCAAGATTCATTTCTAAGAAAAATTGAAGATGACAAAAGCGTACCATCATTATCCAGTCTAAGAACAAAAATTTCTGATGTTAAATCCGGAAATGATTACTGTGTTGAAGCCATAATTTTGAAAGAACCAGAAAAGCGAGAAGTTCAAACAAAAACTGGAGAAACAATTTCGTTATCAGAAATGTTCGTTGAGGATGATAGTGGCCAAATTTGGATTAAAGGGTGGAGAAATCAAGCTCTTCTTTTAGATGGGCTTTCTGTGGGCGAGATAATTTCTGTTACCACAGTTAACGCAAAAGCTGGACTTGAAGGAAGAACAGAATTATTTTTAACACCATTTTCAACTATTGTAAAAAAGAATTAATTATCATCCCAAAAAGGTCTTGTCATTACATACTGTCTTTCAGCTTCGTAAATTTGTTTATACATAAGATCTGGATCAGTCATATTTCGTAAAATCCTTTTCGCAGTATCAGCACCAATACCATGTCCCGCTAATACAATTGAAGCATTTTTACCAAAAGTTTCAATCAGCGAAGCAACTGTCCAGGCTCGCTTAAAACTTTTATTTTCTTCAGCAGAAAGTTTTTTACCATTATATTTTTTCTGAATGATTTTAACCAAATCATAATCCGTATAAAACGTATTTGTAATTTGTCTACTCTTACAATATTTACAATGAAGATTTTTCTTTACTTCTTCCGTAATGACTGCTAGTTGCCATTTACCACAGCGAGCACAAATTAGACGCCGTTTAGTTTTCAACAGCCGCTTTTTTACTAAATCGAGAATTGCCTTATCCACACTTGCCGGAGATGCGTAATATTTTGTAGCGTGATCTAATAATGGTTCTGCTAGTTTTGAAAATTTGTCAACATCAACCCATTCAATCTGAATTTCATTATTTCTGATTCTGCTTAAGATAGATTCAGTACCATTTAGATCAAATTTGTCGTGAAACAGCTCTCTTAATGCCTCGATAACAACTGGTGTGTTTTGATATCGCTCATAAATAAAACGGCCCGATTTTCTATCATAAATAGCACCACGACCCACCATTCCAAATTTTTTTGCAACACACCATGTTCTCCAATTAACATTATGTGTCCCAATCAAAGATGCAGTTACAATGTCACGAAGAACAAATTCTTCAGTTAAAGTCTCCACAATGATCTTCTTGCTGATTCTTGCATTAGATTCCAAAATAATTCTATATGCATCTGATCTTGACTGAACAACATATCCAAGAGTTGATTCTAGTAGTGAAGAAAGTGTAGTTGCTAGAGTTGAATTGATTTTTGTACCAAAACATGCATGAATAACTACATTACGATCTGTTCTCACAGATTCAATTACAATAGTTTTCTCATCAGGTATAATGTTAAAATCTAGATCCGAAATTATATTGTTAAACATCGATAATGAACCATGTTTTACTTTATTTCTGAACAATCCAACTTTTTGTGCAGTATCGTAATCTATGGGAATGTTTTCTCCCTCCCAGTAAGGTACATTTTTTCGTTCACCTCTGATTGGTTCAACATTTACTTGCAAAGCTTTTTCGTCAATATTCAGTATCCTCCACTGCATTCCACGGAGGACAAATATGTTTCCCGCTTCACCATGATCTCCTACAAACCTTTGATCTAAGGATCCTATGATCTTCTTTCCTACTGAATCAAATACTCTGAATTTTAAAATATCTGGAATTGTTGAAAGATTTTCAAAATAATATCTAAATGCTTTACGTGTTTTCCAAAATTTCATTTTTTTCTTGTCAAAAGATAAAATATAGATCTGATCCAAAATTTCTAGAACATTACAAAATTCATCTAATGTTAAATTTCTAAATGGATAGGCTTGTTTGATTATTTTATATGCAAAATCAATAGATAGTTCCCCCATCTGTAGTGACAAGCCAACCAGATGATGGGCCAAAACATCAAGAGATTCATTATGAATTTTTTGTTCTTCAATGGAGCTATTTTTTATTCTATCAAGGATTGCTCTTGTTTCAAATTCATCATCAGGTCTATTTGTGATAACTAGTCCTCTTGCAGATGAATTTCGAAAATGCTTACTCCTGCCTATTCGTTGCATTAATTTTGATACCTGACGTGGCGAACCATAATGAATTACAAGTTCTACCGAACCAATATCCAATCCTAATTCAAGAGATGATGTGCATACAACTATGCCACCTGCTCCACTCCGAAGTATGCTTTCTGTTTCTTCTCTAACTTGTTTTGATAATGAGCCATGGTGTAATTCTATATTCATCAAAGTTTTTTCTCTTAGTATTGAAGCTAAAAATTCAGATTCGCCCCTAGTGTTAGTAAACAAAAGAACTGGAGAGTTTATGTCTGATTTTTCAATATAGTGAATGATTGAATCAGCCACTTCAGAAATTGAACCTTTCACAAATTTGACTTCAACATTATATTTCCTCATTGATTTATCCCGAATTATCTTACATGGTTTCTTTGTTCCAACAAGAAAGTGTCCAGCGTCTTCAATATTCCCAATGGTAGCTGATAAGCCGGTCCGTGTAATTTTTTGGTTTGAGTTAAGTTGTAGTCTTTCTAGGCTTATTGATAATTGTGAGCCTCTTTCACTTGCCAAAAGCTCGTGTACCTCATCAACTATGACTCGTTCCAATTCAGAAAGTGCAGTTAACATTTTTTGTTGAGTAAGAAGGATAACAAGCGTTTCTGGTGTTGTAATTAATACGTCAGGTGGTGAATCTGAAATTTTTTTTCTAAGTGATTGAGAAGTATCCCCATGTCTAACTTGAATTGTTAGATCATCTAATTCAGCATATTTAGCTATTCGTCGAAAAACATCGCGGTTAAGTGATCTTAACGGAGTAATGTAAAGTAGCTTGATCTTTCCTTCCTTTTTTGTTTTTTTGATCTGTGAAAAAGTAGGAATCACTGAGCATTCTGTTTTACCAGAGCCGGTTGGAGCTATAACCAACGAATCGATTTTTTGGTAAATTATTGGTAGTGATCTTTTCTGTATGTCTGTTAATTGTTCAAATCCTAATGAATGAAATTTTTCTTCAAGAAAAGCTTCAAGGGGAGGGTTCTTCAATATTTTTTGTTCTAACTCGCTCATAAGCTATCGCACCAATAATCCCCATTGCAAATAAAATAATAGTTATAGTTGGAATGTAATCAAAAAAGTCTGTCATTGAATACACACACTCTTAGTGTATTAAATACATTAAGATTGATCAGTAATACCTCTAGAAGTAATAGTGTACTGAAATTTTTTATCATCAAATGGGGAAATGGCTTGACAAAAATATCCATTATCACCTTTTGAAAGTTTAATTTTGGTGTGTGTATACATGCTGATTGATTCTTCCAAGTTTTCCTTCTCACGTTTGTCAATAGTTCTAACAATGTTAGTTACAATTATAGGAATTTTTCTTTTAATGGCAATACTTGATAAACTATGCATGTATTTCATAAAGGAAATATGTTTTTCAAGAGATTGCTCTTTTTTTGAATACTCGAATGAGAAAAGATCTGTTACACTATCAACTACAATTAAAGAGTAGTTTTCGAGTGGTGTTTTTAATAAATATTTAATCTGTTGTGCAGTATTAGTAACACGATTTACCTTGATTTTATCAAGTAATGATGAATTAATTTTCCTATATTGCATCATTTCAACAAGTCGTTCAGGTCTAAATCCACCAGTAGTATCTTGGAAAAGAATTTCTTTACCATTATGTAAAGCACCAAGACAGATTTGAAATGCTAACTGTGTTTTTCCAGTAGCATTTTGCCCAGAAATACTAGTAACTAATCCATCTTTAATCCCACCACCAAGAAACTGATCCAGTTTTTTTAATCCAGTCTCGATCATGGCTTTGTTTACACTAAAAAACTAAAGAATTTTTCCTAAATAATTCGATAGGCAAGGCTTTAATTATAGTGACTAAGGAAAATTGCATTAAGTGAATAACAAGTGTCACAAACAACAGCAAAAAGACCATTAACAACCTTACAAAAAAACACGAAAAAAAGCGTTATTGTTAGATTGAAAAATGATGTTGAATACAAAGGTAAGATAGCTAATGTCGATTCCTATATGAATTTGATAATGACTGACGCTGAAGAACTAAGAGATGGCAAAACCGTTGAAAAGTTTGGAAGAGTAATTTTACGAGGAAATAACGTACTCTTTATCAAATTAGAAAATGAGCTTTAAACTGTAATTACAAATGGCAAAAAACTATATTTTCACGTCAGAATCTGTTACTGAAGGTCATCCAGACAAAGTATCTGATCATATTTCTGATGCTATACTAGACGAATTTCTTAGGCATGATCCAGACTCGAGAGTAGCGGTTGAGACACTTGTGACAACAGATTTTGTTACAGTTGCTGGTGAGGTTACATCAAAAGGCAAATTTGACATTGAAAAAGTTGTAAGAGATACTATTGCGGAAATTGGTTATGACAATCCTGCGTTAAAGTTTGATATTATTGAGGCACGCAAGCCTACTTCTGTAGCCTTAAATGGTCCAGATGGCTTATTGCCTAAAGTACAGGATCTAACATTAAAAATTGGCAAGAAATATGGAATTCCAGCCTATCTACTTGCTGATACTACCTGGGGCACCTGTGATCTGAATTCTAATGGAGCAAAAGTATTGAATGCTGAAATACTATTCAATATTGGCCATACAAACAGCATGGAAACATTTGAAAAAAATGTAATAATGATTGATGCTTTTGATGATATTTCTTTTGATAGAGTTGTAGAAAAATGCACTAAGCTGCTTCTGGGAAAAACAATTTCATTGATTACGGATAGTCAACACCTCAACCAAATTGAGTCAATTAAGAATGTGTTAGAAGAAAATGGTGTTAATGTAAAAATTGGAAAAGGAAGCGGACAACTTAACGATGGACAAGTTTTTGGGTGCGAATTCTATCCTGCAACCGAAATGATTGATGATGTAGATGCTAACGTCTTTTTAGGGCAAAGCAACTTTCATGCTGCGGGGGTAGCTCTTGCTACAAACAAACCAACTTACATTTTAGATCCATACTTTAATGAGATACGAGAAATTACTGACTTTGCGAAAAAATTACAGAAAAAAGCTACTTTAGAGATTTACAAATCTGTTGATGCGGAAACTTTTGGTGTAATAGTTGGATTAAAAGAAGGTCAGATTTCTAAATTAACTGCTCTTAAGTTTAAAAAAGAGTTAGAAAGTGCAGGCAAAACTGTTCATCTCATTGCGTTAACGGATATTACAAATGAAAGATTAAGGAATCTAAAAGATATTGATGCTTTTATTCAGGTAGCATGCCCAAGAATTTCAACTGATAATAGGTTTGATAAGCCTGTTCTATCAACCCCTCAGGCTGTTGCCCTCATGAAACTACTAAGAAAAGAAAACATTGAGAATTATTTTCAGATAAAACACTGGCTGTAAACAAATAATAGCTATAATTTGAGAAGTTATACATGTCTAATTCAGTTTTACCAGGAGACAAGATAGCTATAATTGAAGAATATGAGGCGGGAAGCAATGCTTGTGATGATGGTCATGTTGTTAGAGCTACTGTCATTGGTGAAAGCGAAGTTGATAAAAAAAACCGTTTAGTTAATGTCAAAAATAACAAGCCTATCTCAATTCCAGAAAAAGATGATATTGTTATTGGTACAGTTGAAGCTGTGATGGGATCAATGATTGCTGTAATGATCAAATACATAAACTCTAGACCAGTCAAATCACAGGTAGAATGTATTTGCGCAACAAGAAATATTAGAAAAAAGAATGTTGCCTTGGTAAAAGATCTAGTCAAACTGAAAATTATTGGACATTTGAATGGAGCAATACATGCCACTATTCAGGATCCAGAATTAGGAGTATTATTTACGAAATGTAGAAAATGTGGTATGGGTGTAAAACCACTACGTGATATCATAAAATGTGTTGAATGTGGATGGACTGATGATAGAAAGCTATCAAATGACTTTTTAAAAACTGATTTCTTAAAAGTGAGAGAATAAGATATGAAGCGTGTTTCGTTCCAAGGTGAACGAGGAGCATATAGTGAAGCTGCATCAGTTTCATTTTTTGGAGATGAGGTAAATACTATTCCATGCTCTACTTTTGCTGATGCATTAAAAAATACAGAAAACGGTGCAAGTGATTACTCTGTTTTGCCCGTTGAAAATTCACTTGAAGGAAGCGTGGGCGAAAGCAATGACTTGTTGTTATCAACGAAGCTTAATGTCGTAGGTGAGATTTATCATAGAATACATCATTGCCTTATAGGAACAGGATCAATTGGGGATATTGATACAGTATATTCACACCCACAAGCTTTAGGTCAATGCAGGCAGTTTATTCAAAAAAATTCATTAAAGACTATTCCATCTTATGACACTGCTGGCAGTGTAAAAATTATCAAAGATTTGAATAAGAATAGTGCAGCATGCATAGCAAGTTCAAACGCAGCAAAAATTTTTGATGTTCCGGTAATTCAAGAGGGTGTTGAAGATAATACAAATAACTATACTAGATTTTTGATATTTTCTAAAGAAAAGAGTGATGAAACTGAAAATAGCAAGACGTCGATAATTTTCTCGGTAAAACATGAATCTGGTGCCCTATATCAAATCATCAATGAGTTTTACCAGCAGAAAATAAATCTAACAAAGATTGAATCTAGACCAAACAAAAATACAGCATGGGAATACAATTTTTATGTTGACTTTGAGGGTCATCAAGATGACTCGGCAATTAAGGATGTATTGCAAAAGTTAAGAGATAATACTACTTTCCTGAAAATTTTAGGTTCGTATCCTATTGCAAAGCTAGACTAGAATCCTCGTGGCTTTCTTACAGTAAAAGCTGCACTGAATCCAATTACAACAATACCCGCTATAATAACTAAAATGTGATATGTGAGGAATAATGGGTCTCGTGATTTCTCCAAGGTTCCTTTTGCATTTAATTCAGAATTTCCAATGTTCTGAATTTTGATTACATTCTCACCTGAAATAGTATTTATCCACGATAAATCTGCCGTGTTCTTGTAACTATTATCAAATTTTGCTACATTATCCGGTATTGAGACTTTAACGTCAAAGGAATCTCCTGTAATCATTAATTTTTGTAAAGAGTTTTCTGGTGCTTGGAATGAAAATATAGTTGATTCTCCAACTCCGAAGTTGTCATCAAAATCCATAATGTCAATTGGATTTGCAAGGAAATCTATCATGGAAGCAACACCAAGTCCTGAGATAATACATCCGACAATTAAACCAATTACAGTATACTTGTTTAACATAAAAAAAACTCTAAAATGATAAATAAAAAACTAACTACATCACGTCTACATCATGAGGCTGACTTTCTGCGAATCCCGCTCGTGATATTTTAATAAATTCTGCATTTTTGTGCATTTGTTTTATGTTATGAGCCCCACAATAACTCAGTCCTGAACGAATTCCTCCTGTCATTTGTGTTATGATGTCAGTAACACTTCCTTTGTATGGAACCATACCTTCTACCCCCTCAGCGACATAATCGTTTATGTCGTCTGTTAGCTCAAGAGTTCCAGTCTCTTTCGTTTTCCTCCCCATGGAGGCTGCTAAAGATGCCATTCCGCGATAAATCTTGAATCGTTTATTATTTTTTGTAATTGTGGTACCAGGTGTTTCATCCGTTCCACCAAATATACCGCCTACCATGATAGAAGATGCACCTGCAGCCAAGGCTTTTGTTGCGTCACCTGAGGTTCTTGTACCTCCATCTGAAATTATTGGTATGCCATGCTCATTTCCAACTTTAGCACAATCCATAACAGCTGTAAGCTGTGGAACTCCAGAGCCTGTGATAACTCTAGTTATACAAATAGAACCAGAGCCAACTCCAACTTTTACTGCATCAACACCAGCCTTAATCAGATCTTCAGTTCCTTTAGCTGTTGCTACATTTCCTGCAATAAGCTCACAATTAGGAAATGCCTTTTTGATATTTTTCACTGTGTTTATAGCATTCTCGCTATGACCGTGTGCTATGTCAACTACTATAGCATCCGTCCCTGCGTCAATCAATGCTTCTGTTCTTTCCATAAAATCACCTTTAACACCAACAGCTGCTCCAACAATTGGCCGTCCTTTGTTATCTTTTGATGCATTAGGATATTTTTCCAAGTTGGAAATATCCTGACTCGTTATCAGACCTTTAACTAGATTATTATCATCTATTATAGGTAATTTTTCAATCCTGTTCTTTTTGAGAATTTCTTTTGATTTTTCCAAATCAATACCTTGTTTTGCAGTAACAACATCTTTTGTCATTAGATCCTTAACTAACTTGGAGCAATTAGGTGGTTCAAATAATACATCTCGCTCAGTCAAAATTCCTACTAATTTAGAGTTAGAATCAACAACCAAAAGTCCAGATACCTGCTTTTCATTCATTGTGATGAAAGCGTTATGAATTGTTTGTTCAGGGTTAATTGTATATGGATTTTCTATCATCACACTTCCGGAACGCTTGACTTTGAGAACTTCATTTACTTCTTCTTTAATTGTCAGAAATCTATGTATGATTCCTATACCACCCTCACGGGCAATAGTTACCGCCATTGATGCTTCCGTAACTGTATCCATGTTGGCGCTGATTAACGGAATATTTATCGAAATATTTCTAGAAAGTTGTGTTGAAAGATCGGTCTGAGAACGGCTTGTCACATCTGAAAATTTGGGTACAAGGAGAACATCATCAAATGTCAATCCTTCTCGTATATTCAAACGAACCTCCTACTCTAGAAAAAAAAAGTGTTATAAGCCTTTCTTGCCATTATGATATCTTTTGAGCTGTTCTGATTGCTTCCTTTGTTTCTGCTACATTATGAGTACGAATTATGTTTGCTCCATTTAAGACACATACTACTTCAGCCGCTAATGATCCAGCGAGTCTATCAGATGGATTTTCTTTTTTTAAAATTTTACCAATGAATGATTTGTTTGAAACTGATACAAGAAGTGGCATATTCAATTTGATTGATCGTAAATTTTCCAAAATCAACAAATCTCTTTTGACCCAATCCGAATTAATCTTTGTAAAAAAAGAATTTTTGCCTTTTTTCCTGAAAAATCCTATGGCAGGATCTAAAACAATTTTCGTTCTAGGAATTTTTACTGATTTTGCTATTTCCAGACTTTTTTTAAACAACTGTCTTGTTTCCAGCAGTTGATTGCCTGTAATGATTTTTTTACTATATGCACACAAAATGAGCGATGGATAATATTTTTCAATTATTTTTGGCATAAATGGATCGTATTTCAAACCAGTAACATCATTGATTATATCCACACCTAATTCTAAAGCCTCTTTTGCCACTGCAGCCCTACACGTATCAACAGAAATCGGCAAATTGGTTGTATGTTGGATTATCTTAACTGCATTAACTATGCGAGCCATCTCAATTTTTTCTGATACCATTGTTGAAAGGTATGGTGCAGTAGACATGCCTCCAACATCAATAAAATCAGCACCTTCTTCTTCCATTTTGTTAACCGCATCAACAATTCTTTGTTTGGTAATTGAGATGGATTTTTTGTAGAATGATTCAGGGCTTGTGTTTAAAATTCCCATTATTCTGACAGGATTCGAGTCTCCTACACTAATAGTTCCTAATTTATTCACACAATTTATCATAAACCCTGCTAATTTGAGTCATATGACTATTGTTGGTTGGGATTCAAAATACAAGAAGATCCTAAAAGATTTTGGTTATTCAAGAAAGAAGGATGGCCAATCATGTAAATTATTAGATTCATTATTACCAAAAAAAACTCCGATTGTAAAAATCAGAGATCTAATTGAGAATAAACCAGTTTTCGTAGTAGGCGCTGGTCCTTCATTATCATCTTGC
>JACASW010000012.1 GCA_013390785.1 Marine Group I thaumarchaeote | reverse complement strand
CACTTTGCCGATTTTATTTTCTCAATTTCTTTTAATGCGCTCTATGAATACTTGGATTAAAAAGAGTATAGAATTAGCTAATGCTCCTGGTTACATGGATTCTATAATTGAAGTTTATCCAGCCAATCCAGGTGAACGTAGACCTATTGATGTTGAAGTTAAGGAAGAGCTAGAAAAATTATATGATGAAAGAAAAGATGTTGATTTACTATTTGGATTAATGCAACTACCGAAATTTCCCATCGAGCATCCATACGTTGGATTTTTCAAGATGGAAAAAAAGGCTAATAGGAAATCGCTGTTGGAGAACAATCCTAAAACTGTAAAACAGATTATTGATATGTTACGTTCACAAACAAATGGACCGATTACAGGTTTTGATGCAATGATTATGGGTTCAGAAGTACCAATAGAACTGAATAGGCAGGAGGGTCCAATGTTTACAAGGTATGTAAGACAACTTGCACAAAAAAATAATTATTCCATCTTATCAGAAGACGAATTCAAAAAGTCTACTGCTGGAATTATTATATTAGACGCTTCTGATGATGCAAATGCAGAGTTTGCAAAAAATAATCTTGACTATCAAATTAACAAGGGATTAGATCTAGTTGCTAAAGTTGATAAAAAATATGTAATTGGGGAGGCAAAATGGATAGGTCAGTCAGGTGGTAATCAAGATAAGAGTGTGGTGGACGCGAATTTATTACTTGATAATTATACCTCGAGTAAAGCAATTCCAATTAACATATTGGATGGTTATGTCTGGCTGGAAACTAAAAAAGACACCAAAGCTCCCAAAGTAATACGAGCAAAGGAGGAAGTTATTCTAAGTGCTCTTTTGATTGGCGATTTTTTGGAGAGCCTTAGGTAGCTTGGGCAACATTTCCTCAGTTGCATACAATGCAAATGGTTGATGATTCTTTATCGCAGACAATCTTTTCAATGTTACCTCAATTGCCTTTGGAGAGTTGTCTATGCCAATCCACCTGCGCTTTTCTTCTTCGGCAGCAACTATCGTACTACCACCGCCAACAAAGGAATCTAACACAATATCGTTTTCATTTGACGATGTTTGAACAATCATCTTTAACATGTCAAGATTCTTTTGTGTTGGATACACTGGATTGGGTTTGTCTTTGAATGACCATATATCCTGTCTCTTTTTCTTTTTTGCAATGAAATCATCTGCATAGATTATCTTTCTTGGATTTCCAGTGCTGGAACGTTCAATGAGTCCATTTTTATCCAGTTCGTCTAAGGTTTCTAATTTATATCTCCAATGCCTTCCTTTTGGCGGCTTTTGTCCCTTCCAAACTTTTCCAGTTTGACCATTTGACTCGTTAGGTGCATGAAGTGGATTTGTCGTATAGCGTCTTCCTTTTTTATCAATTTTGGGAAACAGTTTGACTATGTCTTCATCCGTATAGTCTTCTAGCGATTCATTCCACACGTATTTTTTAGTTTTGGAATAAAAGAAGATCACGTCCTTGATGTTTCCAAACGCTGCTCTGGCAAAGTTTTTCGGATTGGATTTAATTCTAGTTATATCGTTGACAAAGAATTCTTTTCCAAATACCCCATCTATCAGAATTTTAACATAATGACCAATTTTGGTATCAATATGTAGATAGAAAGAGCCATCTTTCTCCAATAATTCATGCATTATTGCAATTCGACGCCGTAAAAATTCAAGATATTCAAGACCAGTTAACTGATCATTATATGCAATCTCGTCAGACTTGCTGTGGCTAACTGTCGAAGTTCTTTTTTTGCCACTTCTGAATATGTTGTTTGTTGAGAATGGTGGATCTATGTATACTAGCCTGATTCCTTTGATTTTTTCCTCTAGAAGTTTTTTCATCACAACTTCATTATCGCCAAATATTAGCATATTATACCATACGTTATTTTTTCCGTTAGGTTTTGAAGGAAAGAGTTGAACTTGCTCGAGATTGCAAGTACTGATAGATGTTAGAATATCCTTAACGTCTTGCACTGAATTATAGTTGGTCAAAACTCCGTCGTTCATTTTTAATAGATATTAATTCAATGATATAATATTATATTTGAATCAGATCCTTACTGTTACTAAACACTAAATCAACATACATAGTTAGTTATCTTCGCGTCTTTTGTAGACTTTGACCTCACCATCTTCTATCCTTTCCAATAAAGGTGGCATTTCCTCGCAAAGTCTCACATTAAAGTTAACGAATTCATCCGCTTCAGTTTTGATATAGCTTTCAATCTCTGCATATTTTTTTTCATCATACCATTGCACTACAATGGCTCCACTGTGTGGTTTGTTTGTCATCTTGTGAAGACTGGCTCCCTTGAATTCACCTTTGTTCATCAATACGGCAACTGTCTTTAGATCCAAGAATGGACCGTTCAAAATATCAACTGGTTGTAGTCCGTTTGAGATACATCTCTGCCACAAAAATTTATGCTCAAATTGTAAATTGAAGCCAATTGGGATAAACGCCCATTGGTTTCCAGGTACAAAATCCTCAATGAATCTTTTGAGAATTGTCTTTTCATCAGATTCCCATTCTTTCAATATTTTCAATGGACCTACAGGTTTTCCTGTATTTCTTTCAAGTTCCATATACTGAATGGTGATTATCTTACTGTGCAGTGGATCAAGACCTGTTGTCTCAATATCTAGATAATAATTCATTCTGCAAACCTCATCTTCTCAAACCACCTTCGAATCGTATACTTTCGTAACAGTGCAACACATGTAAAGAGTACGGTTATCTGCATTATTCCAAAAAAATCCTGGTTCTGCAACTCATCAACAAAAAGTGGCAAGATAAAAAAATTGATGGGTAGGTACATCAAAAACCCTGTACCTATATCGAATGCAGATTCTATTAGAGATCTTCTTTTAGTATCCTGTCTTAGACTGTACATCTTTTTCACCCCACTTGCCTAGCACCATGATGATGCCTCTGGCTGTTTCAAAATCTCGAATTGGTTCAAATCCAGATTTCAAGGCTGCGTTTACTTCTGCTTGTCCCTGTTTTACTTTTACAGGATCAAATTCTACGCCGACGTACCTTATTTCTTGCATTTGTCTGCGTCTGTCTTTATCAACATCGTCAAGATGTTTTGAGATTTTATCACTTGTCGTTTTGATCTGTTTTTGGACTCTAGAATCAATTTTGTACATCCTCTCAGCACTTTTTCTTGAAAGCCACTTTAATGCCTCCTTGACTTCTCTAATTTCTTCTTTGATTTCTTTTTCTTCTTTTTTCTCCATACTTTTACTAGGTTAAAATTTGAATTAAGAAACTCGTTGATACCATTGATACTATTGGAACCGCCAGATTTAGAATTAATTATAAAAAAAGAAAGGGTTATCGCCCATAATCATCTTTAGGTGATAGATAGTGCTTACACGATTTTGCGAGTAGATCTATACAGGAATCATTCTCGTTGTGAATTACTCCTATATCCACCATATCGCCGAATTCTTTATCAAATTGTGTAAGCGACCTGTAAAGAGTTCTGCGTGCTTCACAAACCATTTTGTGAACGCAGTCTTTACAACTTCTTATCGAATGCGGAACATTTTCAGCCTCCATGCAGAATGTTAGGATGAAATTTTAATTAAGAAACTTGATGATACTATTGGTACTATTGATACTATTGGGACTGGAATTTAGTCAAGTAAATCGTCTGGATCTGGACCTGCTCCATTTTTGAAATGTTTCATTTTAAGCAGAATTTTTTGGAACGTGAAAGAGTATTTTGGCTTGGCTTTAGAACCCTTATTTTTTCGTGTATAGTAAAATATGTAAACATGCTCTCCTTTCTTAATTAGTTCTGGAAACATTTTCAGCTGACTTTCGTGTAGGAGCCGCTTAGCTCCTTTTGCAGGTTTTACTTCCAAAAATTCCCAACCACGTTTCCCCAAGTTAATGTAATCAGGAATTCCAGCACCACCACGAACTGTATACTTTTTTTTCAGATGATAATGACGTAGAAAGGCTTCTTCTGATGCAGTTCCAGCTGCTTTGGCTCTGCTTGCTCTTCTGCTCCTCTCATTTTTTTTCCTTGTACGTGCTGCCTTTTTAGCTGCTTTGAAATCACCTGCTTTTGATCTTGCCACTGTGCCTAGTAGTTAACATCTGATAAAAATATTACACATAGTAATATTCATGTAACATTCTTAGTGAAAAAAGACATGCAAATATCAAAAGACCAGTTTTTAACTTTAAAAGAAGCTGCCAAATTCGTAGGCAAATCAGTACACAACGTTTCTTATCTTATAACATATGGTAAAATCAACAAATACAATTCAGCAGGAAAAGTTGTAAAAAAAGGTATCAAAGGTTTAGTCTTTGTTTCCAAAAATGAGCTTGAACAATACACAAAAAGCTGGCAAAAACAACTTGCGCAAAGAAGGAAATCTTTGAATATTAAAGACCAAACTCTTGCTTTCTCTCAACTATCAGAAAGGGAACGGACAAAACATATCCACAGACTCCATCCGTATATGGGTAAATTTATCCCACAACTTGTAGAATATTATTTAAAAAAGAATTTTACAAAGAAGGACATAATTCTGGATCCATTTATGGGAAGTGGAACTACATTAGCTGTATCATCTGAACTTGGGTTGAGATCAGTTGGCATTGAGATATCTCCATTTAACTGCATGATTAGTAACGCCAAGTTACAAGATTATGATATAGTAAAAGTGAGCAAGGAAATTGAAGAAATCTACAATCAAACAAAGAAATTTTCCGATGCTTGGACCGACAGCACGTCAATAGGTGATAGCAGCATCAGTAAAAGTAAGTATTTGAACAAGTGGTTTGCGAAAAGAACTTTAGCTGAATTAGCATTTTATAAAAAGAAAATATCAGATTATCAACATCAGGATATTCTGAAAATAATTCTAACAAGAGCTGCTCGGTCATCTAGACTGGTGCATCATTATGATATTGCCACTCCAACAAAACCAGTAACAAAGCCTTACAAATGCAGAAAGCACTTCACGGCAACGCCCGGTTCCAAAAAAATTCACAGGATGTGTCATCCACTTGATCGTGCAATAGGAAAGATTAAGCTGTATACTTTTGATACCACAAAAAGAATTGAAACCTTTTCAAAACTACGAAAATCCTCTGACTATCTTGTTTTACAGGGAGACTCACGATTCATTAATTTAACAAAGGAAGTTGGAGCAAGATGGAAAAATGTATCAATTAATGGTATCTTTACCTCACCCCCATATCTTGGGCAAATTGATTATCACGGCCAACACCAGTACGCTTATGAGCTCTTGAGTATTCCAACCGAAGTTGAAAATGAAATTGGAAGAAAAAAGTTAGGAAAGGGCAAACAAGCCAAAGAAGAATATCAAAAAGGAATATCTGCTGTCTTTGCAAATGTTTCTAAATCACTGCATAAAGATGCAAAAATCTTCATTGTTGCTAATGATAAAGCCAATCTGTATGAAAAAATCATCAAAGATGCAGGTATGAAGCAAATTAGTTTTAAGGAACGTCCAGTTGAGGCACGGGCTCAAGGCGATAAGACACCTTATTCTGAAAAGATTTTCGAATGTGCTTTAGAAAACTGATCTGTTAAATATTCCGCTGCCTACTTGGTATATGGACATTTTCTTAGACGCATTAAAAAAATCAGTACAGCATCTTCAAACAGTTGATAAGATTTTTTCGCGAATGGATCATCCAAACAAAAAAGAATATAAAAAAATTAAAAAAAGAATTTTGAAATTAAATTCTAACGATCCTGACTTAAAATTTACAGATTCATTATATGTTGGGGGAAAAAGTGGATCAGGTCTTACAGGTTATGGCAGGCAAATGATTCTTAGTGATATAATTCAATACATTTTTTTTGGAAGAGGATACTTGTATACTCAGCAACCTGGAAACCAAGAATCTGATGATGGTAAACAGTGGACTAAAAGAAGAAAAACCTTCATTGAATTACTGTTACAAACCATTAATTTATTAATTATAATTGAATCAAGTGGCGTTCAGTCCAAACTTCGAAAAAAATTACTAGATAAACTTGCAACGAAAATAGGAGAAAAATCATTTTTCAAAGAGGATGAAATGAAAATACTTCATGAAGCTTTGAAGTTACATGATGGCGATTTGGGCTTCCCAGAACAACAGCTAAAAAATGAAAACAAGAAATTCAAAAAAGAGGTACAGGAAATCCTTAAAAAAATATCCATGATGGAATATCCCAAAAAATCTTATGATCAGCTGACCGACATACAAAAAGCAAAAGTAGATAAAAAAAAAGAGAGCTGGCAGCAGTTAAACGAATATTATGACTCACTGCTTCCGAAATCTGGTGGTGGGCTCTGGAATGAACTAATTGTATTTTTTTACCTGATCCGAAGAACTTCAGTTCTCATAATCCCTTTACTCCTTACACAAAGAATATTATCAAAAAATTCTATGTTGAAACCACCTGATTATCTAGTTATTGGTCAGTCAGGATCTGCCCGAAGTAAATTGTTTGGAATTGAGGTTGGTGGTGGTAAATCAAGACAGTCTACAAATTTTTCAACGGAAGTACCTGGGATAAAAATGGTAACCACTGAAAACAACAATATCCCTCCACGTTGCCCTCTCTGCGGTGAATTTATTTTATTTTGTCCAAAAGTCATTGAAGATTGTTGCGACATTGAAGAAAATCCACTCTTAAGAATAAAAAAGGAAGTAAGATGTATTCCAGAATGCAATATCTACAAACCCTATGAAATTATCAATGGAAAATGTCCTTACACTCAATATCAAGGCTCTCTGGAAAAAAGTACTACTAATAAATCGAAGATCAGTGGTGATGTTTCTAAATATCATTATCATTATTCCTGTGTCAAAAAAGCTGAAAAACAAGCACAAGAAAAAATAAAAAAAGAGTATGCTGATATAAACGCAAAAAAACCAAATGGCGAGAAGAAGTATAAGAAAACCGAGGTTACGGTACTAAAAACTGATTATCCATATCTTGGTGTTAGTGCATTTGATAAATTAACAAAAGATGAGATCGTTTGTTTTGGCCAATATGATATGATGCAAAAAAAGGATCCAAAAAATTGTGATATGTGTAATTTTAGAAAGGATTGTAGGAAAATTACGTCGCTGGATAAAATATTGAGTCAACCAAATGATAAGAATGCAAGAAAGAAGGTAAAAAAATTACTTTCCTAACCTATACTGCTTCCTCATAATGGTATCAATGGTATCAGTATTGTCCTTATTAGACCGTGAGTAGTACTAATGTGATGACCGACTCTAATCCCTCTCCAGTTGAATTAACTGACGAACAGAAAGCCATCGTTGAAACTGATGAAGATGCAATCGTAGTCTCAAACCCTGGAACAGGTAAAACTACCACTTTATCGGCAAAGGTAGTCAAGCTGCTTGAAGATGGAGTTAAGCCAGAAGATATTCTGTGTATCACATATACTGACAAGGCAAAAAAAGAAATGTTTGATACAATTCGTCTACGGTCAACAGGAAAGTTCCCTGTTGCAGACATAATGAAAATTAATATTCATACTTTTCACAGCTTTGCCTATAATTATTTAATTGACAGTGGTTTTATTTCTGGGGATCTTATTGGTAATAACATTCTAAGATTCTCTATTCTCAAAAGTTTTGAAGCCAATCAAGCTCTAAACTACGAGAAAAGTTACATAATTGGCAAACTTGTGCCAAAAGTAGAGAACGCCATAAGATTTATCAAAAGTTATGGAATAACTCCAGACAAAATTGATCTAAACGAAGCTAAAAAACAGGTAGTTACAGCAAGTCTTGCAACAAAAACAAAATATTCTATAGAACAATTGGAAGCATTTACGAAATATTTCATAGATGCTTACCAAGCCTATGAAAACTCGAAAACTGACAAAGTAGACTATAACGATATGCTACTTAGATTCATTGCAAAACATCGTGGAGAAAAATTCCAGTATGTATTGGTAGATGAAATACAAGACATGAATGAAATCGAGGCTCAGATAGTGAAAAAGATCAGCGAAAACTTGTTTCTAGTGGGTGATCCAAAACAGGCGATTTTTGGATTTCAAGGTGGCTCGGTCAGAAATTTTGAAGAATTTGCAAAAATATGCAAATCAATGTTGTTGGCTACCAATTTGAGAAGCACTCAAGAAATTTTGGATTATTCAAAGAACTATTTTCTTGCTGGAACTAATCAAAGACCAAAATTTGAAAAAGAATTAGAAAATTTCAATTCCTCTAAAAACGGTTCAGTTCCCAAAATTTTCCAAACAGCTGCTCCTCTATCTATGCTTCTTCGCTTACTTGAAGAAAATAAAGGCAAGAAAATTGGAATCGTTACAAGGAGAAACCATCAGATTGTTGATATTTCAAAATGGCTTGACTTTAATGACATTCCTTACGTATCCACAGCCTCTCAAGCAACCTCGTTAAATGCAAGAAATGAACTGATAAGTTACATCAAAGGACTTCTTTCAAACCGCCTAGAGGAGAAAATCACTGCGGCATTTACAACATTTTCACCATTTACGTTAAAGGAAACATTTGAACTATCTGCAGCGTATAAGAACAAGGATAAACAAAAACTAGAAAAAATCGAGAATTGGGAAATTAATTTAATCAGAGAAGATCTTAACAAACTATTCACAGAAAAGATCTATCCATTATGTGCTTCAAAAGGCGCTGAATGGTTCACCACAGCCATGTTAGTTAACCAACAAATTGAGGAATATCTCACACATCAAACTCCTACTCTTGAGGGACTTTTTGATTTTATAGCAATCGGTGAAGAGAAAAGAACTGACCGTAACAAGGAAGCTGAAACCATACTTACTACTGTACATAAAGCAAAAGGCAGAGGATTTGACATTGTAATATACATTCCAAAAATCGAACCACCCAAAATCAGTTTCATAGATACAATCACTAATGGTATTTTTGCCTCACAAGGGATAGATCTTAAGGATGAGGTCTCAGAAGAATCTCTTAGAGTAGATTTTGTTTCTTTTACTAGAGCCAAAGAAAAATTGTTTATTATTTGCGACGAAAAATCTGCACCATTTTTCCATGTTCAAAATCTGTCAGAGTTTGAGGTTGATCCTACTCCAAAAGAGGAACAGATTACCAGCGTTGTGAACAAGCGTCTCACAGATGCCTACTCATTATTTGTATCCGGTAATCTTACAGAGGCTGAGAAACACCTTAAGGACAAAGAACCATGGTTGAAACAGTATGTCCTTTCCTATTTTGAAAATGTTGATCATTTTTCCTGGTCAAGCGTCAAGACGGATTCATACAAATTTCTAATGCAGAATATTGTAAAATTACCATTCATTTCTGGACCAACAGATTTTGGTAACGATGTTCACAAAGCACTTGAAAAAATTCTTCTAAAACAGGCAAAACCAGAAGATTTTTCTGGTGATGTACGACGTGCTATCGATAATGGAATATCAGCTTTAGAAGAACTCGAAAAGAAGTTCCCTGGTTTGCAAGTTGTGGATACAGAAGTTGTGGTTGATGTACCTCTCAACTCCATAGTACAATACGAACATGATGACCTGGTATTTACTGTAAAAATAGACGTGCTCTTCAAACACGATTCCGGATATCTCATGGTTGATTGGAAAACTGACATGGATGATGGAAGATCTTCTGAACATAAAAGACAATTATCAGTTTACAAAAAAGTGTATTCAAAACATAAGAATATTCCAGAAGATGAAATCACAACATGTGTGATCTTCATTGCAATTAGAGAAAGGATCAATACAGGAAAATTTGAACGGTCTATTAATATTGGGACTAGGGATCCATTTCCAACATTTGAAAAACATCTCCAAAAAGTTCTTGGTTGGAGGAAAGATCCGGATACGTTCATGGAGGATTTACTTGATCCTCTTTTGCATAAGGAGACAGACGAACTATTTCTTGCAATTAAGGAAGAATTTGTAAACGAACCCCAATTGCCACCGCCTGAAACCCAAAAGTCGTTAAAATAAAATTATTTCTGTCAGTAGGTTTCTTGCTTATCCAGTACGTATCGTAGATATCTTCCCTCTTTCGTCAGACTAATCCAATCACTTCGGCCTACTTTTATTATCTTAATTGCCAACCATGTATCCTGTAACGGTTGTGTGATGGTTCTTTGAAGTTTTGTCAAAGCCACGTTATTATTATTCCCAAACAAGGATTTGGCCAAATCCTTTTTCTTGACACCTTTCTTGCCTTTATTATATGGAATATCTATGCTATCCTGTTTGATTACCTTCATTGCAAAAATTAACTCCTTAGGCGGTGGTATTACTCGATGAATACCAATTACTGTTACAGTTGATACTCCAGTTGATAGTTGCTTTGGGTATTTGGGAGCCGCCCATTTTTTTGGTGTAACACCAATCATACGAACATGATCCCTCTTCTCAAGTGTCATACAAGCTCTATCAAAACCGACAGAATGGTTTTTAGAGCCACCAGACAAATTAAGTGCAATTTCACTATCTGGCTCTTGCAAAATTAAATCCCTAACTACCCTTGTAATTTCTTCAATGTTTTCCCAGTTACATGGAACAGTCTCTGTTTCAATATTAACAGCCTTGAGGTCCCTTTGAATCCTAGCAGCATATTTGCCAGCCTTGTCTTTAGATTTATTTCCATGAATCAGTAAGTAGACTTTCTCTGCCTTGTCTATCACTATATCATTTCCGTCTGGATCCTTGAATGTTCCCCCTTTAGCAATTATTACTACTCTGTCTATCTCAAATCCTACTGGGGCAATTTGTATTCTCTTGCTGTAAATCTTGGTAGCGATAGTATCAATAGTATCATCATGCTATTAAATTATTTTCTAACCGTAATATCTTTGGGATGTCGTTCAAGTCAACAGATAAAATTGTTTACAAAATTAGCTATTACAAATTAGGACTTGCTAATTTTCACAGACGTTATATCCTAAAATCACCCTATATGCAGGGTAAATGGACAATCGTAAGAGCACCTGCAGGAGAGGAGGATTAAGATGGCAGTGAGTAATTGGTTCCTCTACATTGGAATTTTCTTATGTGCATCAGGAATTGGCCTAGTTGTTGGTGCAATCTTCATTGCATATTGGGGTATCAAAACTCTACAAGAATCAAAATGTGGTAATTCATACACTGAAAATAACTTTACAGCTAACATAGATCACTATCATGCAGGTAATGACGGATCTGACGTTGATGATTGGCGTAAGCATAACAACATCAATGAAGGTGTGAAAAGGGACTATGTTTCAAAGGAAACATTGGAGGACAGCCGATGACGATGAAGCTGAAGAAAAATTATTGGATATACTGTAAGGATTGTAGTCCATTTTGGATATACTGTAAATGTTGTGATGAGTATCACACATTCGAGGAAGTACCTTGTTTCATTGATCCCAATATTCCCCAGCTTCCAGCACTGCCAGAGGATGAAAGAGGTCCACCATTGTGGACTCCTGACATGAAAGGCACAAGCATGGAATGGGTTTTAGCGATGCAACTGGAAAAGATAAAGCTAAAAGAAATTGATGGTCGCATCGACTGGGAAATGATGAACCACATTTCTTATCCGGAGGATTGGGTATGAGTTCATGTAAGATATGTCATCTAGATAGCAAGAAGCACAGCAAAAAGATGTGGGCATTGCATCAGCAGGCACAGATCTGCACATTATGTCAAAAAAATGCCAGTGAACATAGTGCAAAATTATGGGAAATGCACAAAATTGCTGTAGAAAAAGGCAAGTTTTGTCCTTTCCACAAGAAAATCGAGAAACTGTATCCAATCACAATTGGAACCGCAAGAGCAAGCATTGCAAGAGTATGTAAGCTCAATGCAGCCCTGCCATTTGATATTGATTTTGTGCCTATTCACATGCATTGCTCCAACCCAAATTGCAAACTTTACCTAAGTTGCATTGAGGAAGACAGAGCGGATGTTTTAGACGGATTCTGCCTAAAATGCTTTAGAGAACTTCCAGAACTTGATACTGCTCACAAACCATTGAGAGAAGTGTACGAGCCAAATAAGATCAAGCCTGTTTTGAATATCTGGTCTGGAAAAATGGTAACGTGGGATCCATTTGAACAAACGGATTATAGAAAAACAAAGGAGGTGAATTAATGGCTCATACATTTAGAATTGAATTAACACTGGAAAACTTGAAAGTAATCAAACTGTGGTATCATCTAGCACAAAAAGATAGAGAGGTAACGCGTGCAGATAATGAAACGATAACAAAAATTAAAGCACTGGCAACCTCCGCACAAGAAGAAAGAAACGCGGATCTAAGACTGTTTAGAAGAAGGAGGGAATAAAGATGCGATGTAAAGTTTGTTTAAGAATTGTAAGACATCCTGCAAGAAAAACAAAGATGTTACAAGTTTGCGGTTGCTGTCAGAAAAATCAAATCTTGAATTACGTAACGCAGTTCAATAAGGGTAGTTAAACGTTATGCAAAAAAATGTTGCAACAAAGTGTGCTAGTAAATCTTTTAAGCAACAGCGAGTAAATGTTTTAAGAAACACTGAGTAATGTTTATTTGTACAAAGTGATAACACTCGCTTAAGTATTACATGGGAAACATACAAGTATTACAAAATAAAAATTAGTGTCCATACCTGCTTAAATTAGATGAAAACTATTGTACAGCAAAAGTTTTCGCTGAACGACCTCTGTAATTTCTAACACTGTTGCAATGTCTGTTAGCGAAAGCTAAGCTGAGGACAAAAAAATGAAAAAATCAAATAAAAAATCCACGCAAACCGATGGAAGTGGTGGAGCAAAAATGTCGGTAGAAAACAAAATCGAAACTAAAATGCAAATAGCAGCGTTGGAAAAAATACGTCAGGTTTTGTGCCAACGCAGAATTAGACTGGAGAATGTGCCATGCGCTATTGACATGGAGATTTGTCATATCGAGGAGAAAATTTCCAAAGAATATGCAAAGCTTGGCATTTCAATGACTGATTTGCCTGAAAAACAAAAGGAGGCTTGGAAGTAATGGACAAGAAAGAATGGAAAATAATAGATGACCTAAAGGGCAAAGTCCAGCAAATTTCCGAGCAGCAAAACATGCAGAAGAAATTGGCCCACGTCAAGTACGTTGCAGTAGAGTTTGCCTATGATCACTTCAAAAATGGTGAAAACAAGGTTAACGACGCAATTGGACATGGATACGAAGTGCTGGAATCATGGAAGACAGATTCAGGGATCGTTGTGGTTCTTGGGAGATACAGGTTTGGTGCGGTATAAATGAAAAGAAAAACCAAAAAACCAAAAAATGTTCCAAAACTAAAGCTCCAGACGGGACCATGCATGTTGTGTAGGCTGTGTCAAGGTGAACACAGTGAACAATTGTGGAAAATGCACAAAGGCACTGTCGAGATGGCTCAGTCCAAGACACAGCACAAGAAACTATGGACTATGCAGATAGGATTTGGACCCAGGTGCGCGGTATTACTTGATAATGACTACGAGTCGGAAACCGTGATACAACGGCATGGATTCCTGGAAACTGTAGTTCCATCAGGCTTGAATCCGGCAGAACACCTCCACCCAATCTACATGAGCTGTACTGAATGTGGCCTTTTCCTAGGCAGTCCAGAGCAAGAATATGCAGACATGCTGGGCGGAATGTGCCTCAAATGCTTCAGGGAATTAACTGACCAGACAGCTTACTGGTATGATATGCCACCAGCCAGAAAGATTCTCAAAGAAGGCGTGAGGATCCGGATGTATCGTGATTCCAAGGGCAAGTGGCACAAGTTGTACGGCAATTTTGTTGACGACAACCTAGGTGGTGTGGTTAATCCTTGATAGTACAACAAGGCTATGAAATAGATAGTCAGGGAAACGTGGGGAATGAAACCAGAAGAATAGAAGATCTGTCGCTACGATTCGTCATTTTGGTGGTGGCGATAAACACAACCATTGGAGATTTGGAAGCAAAGACAAAGATGACAGAGCGGGCAGTGAAGACATGCCACAAGGAAAGTGGGATTCCCATATCCGAATTGGCATCTTTGCTTGTGCGAATGACCAAAGAAGTCAAAGAGATTACCGATATGATCGAGAAAAATTCTGAAGAAATGCAGGATTTTTTTAAATAAAATCGAGACCCTAGCTTCCTAGGGGCACTCTTTTTTCAGCCTTGCCTTTCTCTTTTTCCGCTATGGCTTTCTCTTTTTCCACCTCGGCCTTCTCTCCTTCCGCTATCTTGGCTGCAACTGCATCGAGCCTCCAGAATTTTGGAGTCCAAAGGTCTAACGCCTTGCATATGAGACAATATGTTATTGCATCAAGAGTATATCGATCGTCCAGGTCCTCTTCCAGAGTCTCCTTTTCTGCGTCACTAAGCTGCTTGTACGGTTTTTTGAATTTCGCTATGGCAGCTCTATCGTCTTCTGAATTCGTTATCTCTTCCGCTATGTCGATGACCTTGTTTTCTATGATTTCCCAAATCCTTTCGGGAAATTCACCATGTTTTGGGTTTTGTTTCAAACCATGCTCAACTTGCCATTTTCCATACCGCAGGAGTCCAGTGATAAAGCTCCGGACTGAAATATTGGCTACAGTTCCTACTGTGCTTGCCTCGAAGACCTTCTGTTGAATGCCAAAATAAATTCGCCTCGTGTTCTGTACTGATTCAACTTCGTCCTCTGGTATGTCCACTACCTTTTCTTCCAGCTTATCGTAGACCTGTAATGCCTTGCTCATTGATAGCACGCCTCGTTTGGTTCTAACATTTCACGACTTACTGTGTCCGTAGCAATCTTTAGCTCGGGAAACACAGTGTTAGCATTCAGGAACAAGTGTGTGCCGCCAACGGCCAAAACAAAGTCACTCTTTCCATCTTTGCCCTTAGGGGTTTGCCAAATGTCAAGATACTCCCCTTCGAAAATTTGCTTCCAGTTATTTTTCATGAATATGGTTAGTTTACATCGTATATGAATATTAAGTAGGAATTAATATTAGTAGTAGTGAATTAAGTATTACTTAACTACCCAAATTGGGGTCAGTATGTATCAAGTACATCTTTTTTCTGGCTTCCATAATTCTTGGTTTGGTCCATGATATTCAATAAGACAATCTCCATAGCGGTTTAGTATAGTTTCTGATCTATAACCATATGGCAGTTCGAACAATGGGTATTCAATCCCCCTAGTTTCCTACGGGTACTCTTTTTTTTTTACTTGTTAGTTTTACTCTTTGGAATACTCCATGACTTATTTTTACTAGTGTAGTGATTGAATTTTTTTTGGCATTTCTTACAAAAATACTGTGAACAAGTAATGCTAGCTCCCCAGGTAGTTCCTTTTACTGTTCTTTTTATTATTAATTTGCCATATGTCCAAGTTTTTATTGGTTTTTGAACTTGTTTAGTATCACAATTAGGACAATTAATGTTCAATAATAATAGATTAAAAAACTAGCAAAAAAACATGTTGTAATAGATATTGGCTTAGGGATCACAAGGAAAGTATACGCAAATCTTAGTGCCAATTCTGCCATTTATCTACGACAAATCGAAGCGTATCTAAAATGACTTGTAAAGAAATTGGGCAGTTTTTTCGCTTACTTCTATAATTTTTGGTAGTGTTGCAATAAAGGTTGGTTGGTTTAACTGCTCTTTTTTATCTAGTACAATGTAAACTCCCACCTTTTTCATACCATCTTCATCAAAAAATTTGTTAATTGCCTGTATTGAAGAACAAAAATCTGTCATTTTTTCCTCAAAATTTTCTTTTTCCTTTTGATTCAATTGACGGTACCTTATCATCTGTTTACCTTTCAGCGGAATCTTTACACCAATTACTAGTACACCGGCCTGCTGTTTTGGCTCAAAAATTTCTAAATTGTTACTAAATGCATCAATATTTTTTATTATAATTTTGAAATTATCTTCCGTTTTAGTTTCAGTAATTGAATAGCCATCTTGAACTAACCAGCGTTCAACACTATCGCGTAAATTACTCATATTCCATAATCCTAGATTTCCAAATGATGCATCGCAACTAGGTCTTTCTTGAAAATCTCCAGCTCTTTTGGAATCTCTACCTTAATCGAGTCCGGAAGATGAAGTCCCTTCTCCTTCTTCTCGTTCCAAACCTTAGAGTTGAAATCACTGATTGCCTGAGTGTGCTGGGTTAGGTCCTCCTTTGACTCCTCCTTTGTCTGTTGTTCTGTATGGATACTCTTGTCAGAGTAGAGAGTTTGCCAGAGGAAATCGGTAATGTATGGTGTGATTGGAGCCAAAAGCTTCAGCAGGGTGGACAAAACCTTATGCAAAGTATAGATTGCTCCGTCCCGCTCGGCTTCTGAAAACTCAATTCCATATGCCCGAGCCTTTGCCATTTCAATATACTGAGCAGCAAAGATGTTCCAGGTGAACTCACGAATTGCTGTGGCTGGAATGAAGAAATTATACTCATCAAAGCCAACCTTGCAGTCATTTACCAGTTTGTCCAGTTCGGAGATGATCCACTTGTCGGTATCAGCCAGGTCTGCCGACTCAACTATAGGAAAACTGGAAAGAAATCTGGACACATTCCATAATTTAGTGAGAAACTTTTTCGTTGACTCGATTTTTTGTTCGCTGCATCGGAAATCGGAACCATGATTCACTTCACTGGCACTCCAGAATCGGAATGTATCAGCACCAAACTTTTCAATAATTGGAAGGGGATCCAAAGCATTTCCTTTGCTTTTGGACATCTTCATTCCTTTCTCATCCAAACCATATCCCATAATCCATGCCTCGGACCATGGCTTCTTGCCAGTGAGATTTTCACATCGGAGAAGAGTATAGTACAGCCATGTCCTGACAATGTCCTTTGCCTGCGGTCTTACTGCAGTAGGGTAAGTTTTTTTGAAAAACTCCTCATCCTTTTTGAATTTTGTAATGAATAATGGAGAAACACTAGAGTCCATCCAGGTATCGAAGGTTCTCTCCTCGCCAACAAACTCGGTAAATCCACACTTGGAACATTTCTCTGCCGGACATTCCAGATACCATGGCTGATAATATTCTCCCGGCTCCGGCAAGTGTGGCTCTGAACATTTTTTACAATACCAGATTGGAATCTCTGTTCCATAATATCGTCTACGAGAAATTGGCCAGTCAATTTTAATTGAATCAAGCCAGTTCATTAGAATTTGCTGGTGCATCTCTGGGTAAAACTTGATTTGAGCTCCAATCTCTCTCATTTTTTCTACCGAGCCCTTTTGTTTCAAATAATATTCTTCCATAGGAATGATCTCAATTGGGGTTCTGCTTCGCTCCGAGATCGGCGTACGGTGGGAAATCTCCTCAATCTTTTCAACAAATCCCTTGCTTTCCAAGTCTTCAATTATTTTTGTACGTGCTTGCTTTGGTTTGAGACCTGCATAAGCACCGGCAGCCTCGGTAAGTCTTCCATCCTGTCCGATTGCAACAACCTCCTCCAGCTCTAATTCTCGAAATAGTGCAACGTCGTTGTGGTCACCATAACTACAGACCATCACCGCTCCAGAACCAAATTCTATTTGTGCAGAGTGGTGAGCTTGAATCTCAACTTCCTGGTTTGATATTGGGACAGTTACTTTTGTTCCAATCAGGTCAGTATATCTTACATCCTCTGGGTTTACAATTACTGCCTTGCATGCGCACAAAAGTTCAGGTCGGGTACTGGCAATGATGACCTCTCCATCCTTTGTCTTGAATTTCATATGGACAAGTTTGGTTGGAAGTTCCTCGTAGATTATCTCGGCATCTGCAATTGTAGTTCCAGTCACCCAGTCATAGTTGTTAGGTCTGGTTGCTAGGTAAATCGAATCATTCTTCCAGAGTTCTATGAAGGTAGCCTGAGTTAGGGCTCGATATTCTTTCGAGTCTGTTCGATAATAGTTATCAAAGTCACAACTGAGTCCAAGATTTTTCATAATCAAAATCATCTCAGCCTCAAGATCATCGAGTGCATCTTTACACAAATCTAGAAACTTTCCACGTTCAGTTTCCCGCATTCTGATGCCGTGTTTTTTTTCAGTGTAAAGTTCCACAGGCAAACCATTTCGGTCGATGCCAATTGGAAAGTAAACGTTCTTCCCGTTCATTCGGGCAGTTCTAGCAACCATATCAATCTGAGCATAGTGAGCTGCGGCTCCAATGTGCCACGGTCTGCCAGAAGGATATGGTGGTGGAGTATCTATTGTATAACCGTCCGTATCAGGATGAAATTCATAAAGTTTCGAGTCTTCCCATTTTTTTCTAATCTCTGATTCTATCTTTGGATCCCATACTTTTTCCTGAATTTTTGGTTCCATGTCTAAAGTGAGTTGAGAATCTTTGCTAGGTTGGTATCATTTTCAGTTATGCCCGACGCATCATGTGTCATTAAATCAACAACCAGTTTGTTGTATACGTTGAACCATTCTGGATGATGATTCATCTTTTCAATGTGCATGGATGCCCTAGCCATAAATCCAAACGCCTCATTGAAATCTGAAAATTGGAATTCCTTATGGAGTTTGCCATCTACAACGGACCAACCTTCTAAATCTTGAAGTGCTGTTTGAATCTGCTCATCTGAGAGTTTTGTTAATCCCATGCAGGAACATAACATAGTTAATTAATAAATTGTCCAGATTACTTGATTGCAATTATGAATAAACAATTACTTGATGAAATGCAGAATGCGGTAAAGGAAACCGTCTCTGACAAAAAAGTAGGTGTTGCGTTTTCGGGTGGAGTAGATAGCACTCTGCTGGCAAAACTTGTCAAGGATATGGGACATGACATACATCTCTTAACAATTGGGTTTCAAGACTCGCATGACATCAATTTTTCCAAGGAAGTAAATCAATTGATAAATTTCCCACACAGCATTTCAGAGATTGATCCTGAAAAATTCAAGGAGATTAGTCAGAAAATCAACCATACTATCAAATCAGACAATCTTTCCTGGAATGAAAACTCGATTGCATTCTACTATGTTGCAGAGCTTGCACAAAAAAATGGATTAAAGACAGTTGTTACTGCTAACGGCATTGATGAATTATTCTGTGGTTACAATTCATACCGTGAAGCAATTGAAAAAGGAGAGGATGAGGTTGTGAAGATGATGAATGACAAATTAAAAAATGAAAAGGAGATGATGGTTGCAATCAATGCAGTTACTGTAGAGTTTGGTGTAACAATGATTCAGCCTTTCCTATTACCAAATTTCATCGAATATGCGAAAAAAATTCCAATTTCTGAAAAGATTCATGGTCCAGATGATATGCAGAGAAAGCATTCCATTCGTGAGTTAGCCATGGATTATGGCATACCTGAGGTTGCTGCAAAAAAACAGAAAAAGGCGCTACAGTATGGTTCTCAGATACACAAGTCGTTGTTAAAATCTAGGAAAACTTCTTAGAGTATTCTTTAACGTGCTTGTTGACATTTTCAATTATTGTTAGCGATGCACCAAGATGATTTTGTGCAACAAAGATTGATTTTATTTCCTTATCTGAAAGAGCAGACGAAACAACCTTGTCATTTTCTAATGCATCCATAAAGTTGATTCCTTTCTTATGTGCTGCAAATGCAACTCTTTGTACATCCCTGTATGCCTTGAACCGTGGTATGCCTTTTTTGATTAATGCTTCTAACACGAATTCTGCAAAGATTTGTCCTTTTGTTATGTGAAGATTTTCTTGTACACGTTTTGTATTGACCTGAAGATTTCCAATTACTTTGATCATCGTTTCCAGCATTTCATCCAACAGGATAGATGTAATTGGAAGGGTGAATCGCTCATTAGCAGAGTTTGATAAATCTCTTTCATGCCAGAGTGGAATGTTCTCAAATGACGTATTGATTTGGCTTCTTAGAAGTTTTGATAACGATGATATTCTTTCACTTTTGATTGGGTTTCGTTTTGTAGGTACTGCGCTACTTCCCATCTGACCTTTCTTGAAATGTTCCGAGACCTCGGCAATTTCTGTACGTTGTAAGTTTCTAATTTCTATGGCAATTTTTTCCAAAGTTGCTCCGAGTAATGCCAATTGAAAAATATATTCAGCATATCTTTCCCTTGGAATAATTTGTGTGGTAACCTTTGCGGGATAAAGTCCAAGTTTTTTAGCTACGCGTGCTTGAACTTTTACTGCATTTTTGCCCATTAGGGATCCTGTTCCAACCACTCCAAGCGTTTTGCAGATAAGAACACGTTTCTTTATCTCATCCAATCTTTCAAGATGTGTTGACATTTCCGCAGCCCAATTTGCAAACTTTAATCCAAATGAAATGATGCTGGCATGTTGACCATGTGTTCTTCCAACAGCGGGGACACTTCTGTGTTTTACAGCATTTTTTGCAAGAATTAATGATAGTTTTGAAACCTTTGGCTGAATAATCTTAATTGCATCTCTCATTTGCATCGAGTTGCTTGTATCTACTAGGTCATTGCTTGTTAGACCGTAATGAATCCAAGGTCTTGATTCCTTGTTACACTTTTCTGCTAATGCTTCCACTAATGCAGCAGTGTCATGATCACTTTTAGCTTCTAACTGTTTAATTCTCTTAGCAGTAATTTTCCCAGATTTTGCTATTTTGGATATGTCCCTTGCAATAGAAATAGGAATCAATCCTATCTCGCTTTGTGATAATGCAGCGGCAGCTTCAATGTCTAATTGATAATCAATCTTTTTTTGTTCCCTAAAAATATCCAGCATTTCCTTTGTACCATAACGGCCAGTATCTATAGGTAAAATGGACAACAATTACTGTCAGCCTATTCTAGAAATAAATCTATGTCTTGCTAGAAAACAAAATTAGAGTTTGCGCCGTCAAAATTGATTACGGCGCCAGAAAGATATTTGATATCATGTTCAACTATGGACTTTACAAAGTCGCCAATTTCCTGTGGCTTTCCAAGTCTTTTCATTGGGAGAGTTTGTGCAAATACTTCAATATCATCAATTAATTCTTTAGTTCTGTCTGTGTTTATTGGCCCAGGGGCTATGTTGATACAACTGATTTGTTTTTTTGCAAACTCTTTGCTTAGAATCTTAAACACACTAGAGAATGCAGAACGATAGGCACTTGAAATAATTAACTTTGGATTAGGTTCCTTTATCACATTAGAAGAGATGAGAAATATGTATCCACCATCGTTGACCTTGATCTTTTGTAAGAGCAAACAAAAGCCTAGAAACAATTGGTTGTGGTAATGATTCCAGTCGTCTTCGGTTACGGAAAAAAATTCTTTTGGTTCAGGTCCTCCTGTATTTAGGACTAAAATATCAACTTGATTATGTTTTTCAGCAAAACTTGAAACACTTTCTAAACTTGACGTATCCAATTCATTTTTTGAGGTGGCAATTACATCACAATCAATTGATTTTAGCGAGTCGGCAATTGCTTTTCCAATTCCTCTCGAGCCACCTAAAACTATAGCAGTTTTCATAACTGTTCAATAATTTCATTTCATTTTAATCTAATTATGATTTAAATTATCAAACGACAATTCAAATTTACATGTCTGGTCTTACACCTAAAAAAATTGGTAATATGAGATATCAGATAGATGCTGATTCTTCTAAAGGAATGAAAGTGCCTGTTACAATTTATGCGGATGAAAAGTTATTGGCTAAAATGATGACCGACAGGACAATTCAACAAGCTCTAAACGTGTCAACTCTTCCTGGAATTCAAGAGCATGCAATAGTTTTACCGGACGGTCATGAAGGATATGGATTTCCCGTTGGAGGTGTTGCAGCTATGGATGCAGAAGAGGGAATGATTAGCCCAGGTGGTGTTGGTTATGATATCAACTGTGGTGTTAGACTTCTTAGAACTAATTTAACAGAGGGTGATGTTAGACCCAAACTCAAAGATCTTGTTAATGATCTTTTCAAATCAATTCCATCAGGTGTTGGATCTAAAGGAGCTATTCGGCTAAATCCATCAGAGCTAGACGAAGTTTTGGTTAGGGGAGTAAGTTGGGCAATTGATCATGGATATGGTGTAAATGATGACGCAAATGTATGTGAAGAAAGTGGACAGATAGCAAATGCTGACCCTAACAAGGTTTCCGACCGTGCAAGGAAAAGAGGTGCACCACAGCTAGGAAGTCTTGGTTCTGGAAACCATTTTCTTGAAGTACAAAAGGTCGCAGAGATTCATGATGAGAAGGCAGCAAAGGCAATGGGAATTGAAAAAGGAAGTGTTACAATACTGATTCATTGCGGTTCACGAGGATTTGGTCATCAGATATGCAGTGATTACCTTAGAATCTCGGAACAGGCACAAAAAAAATACGACATTCACTTAGCAGACAGGGAGCTTGCATGTGTTCCAAACAAATCTGAGGAGGGAGAATCATACAGGGCTGCAATGTTTGCGGCACTAAATTTTGCTTGGAGTAACAGACAAATGATTTCTCATTGGACGAGAAAATCTTTTGAAAGGGTTTTCAAACAATCAGAGTCTGATTTGGATATGAAACTTGTCTATGATGTGGCACATAACATAGCCAAAGTAGAAAAACACAAAATTGATGGGAAGTTAAAGTCAGTTGTGGTTCATAGGAAGGGAGCTACCAGAGCATTTCCTGCAAATATGGATGACGTACCCTCAAAGTATCGTGAGCTTGGACAGCCAGTTTTAGTACCGGGTTCCATGGGGACAGGAAGTTGGATACTTTTGGGACAAGAAAATTCCATGAATACAACATTTGGTTCCACAGCACATGGTGCAGGTAGAATGATGTCCCGTACAAAAGCAAGGAGAAATTTTACCGAGTCTGAAGTTAAAAAGTCACTTAATGATAAAGGAATTTTTCTAAAATCGTTAACGCGTGATGGCGTGGTTGAGGAAACACCACAGGCATACAAGGATGTTGATGCTGTGGTTAACGTTTCACATGAACTTGGAATAGCCACCAAGGTGGCAAAACTTGTACCAATAGGTGTAATCAAGGGATGAGCGAAGATAAGGATCTAGAAAGGCTTCAGGCAAAACGTCTGGAAGAAATGCGAAAAAATCTTTCCTTTCAGCGGAAGCAAAGTAAAATTACTGCATCAGAGAAAGAACAAAAAGGTAACAAGCAATCTCCACGTGAGATTGTCATAAAGCAGTTAGGCTATAGAGGTCTAGAGGTGTTACAAAACGCAGAGTACCAATTTCCAAAGGAAACCCAGATTATAGTACTCAAACTATCTGAATTAATCTCATCTGGTGACATTAACGAGGTGTTAGACGGTGGCAATATTTTGGCATTATTCAGAAGCGTTGGCATTAATGTACGAATGAAAACTAAGATCAATGTGGAGAAGGACGGCAAATTTGTATCTCTTTCCGATAAGCTAAGTAAATCATCTACCACAGAAGAATAACAATGCCTTTCTTTGAAATTAGTACAACAAAATACGAGGAGAACATCAATCTTCTTCAGGTTGCTATGATTAAGATGGCTGCAGTTTGTAATGTTGCCGATGGATTCAAGTTTGGAGAACCAACTCAGCGTTTTGGTTGGACATTTTTTCAAATACTCGTAGATCAAGAATTGTACGTAGGAATAGAGGATAAATTTTCAGATATGATAAAAAAATGCAAAGGCAGCAAGCCAGATGAGAAATTTACGAATTTCCTAAACCAATATCTCGAATCTAAGGGATGTAATGTTAAAATTAAGATGGCTAGTGGCTAAACCCTTCTTCCACGCTTGCCGCCTTTCTTTCTAGTAGTGTCGTGTGGAATAGGTGTAACATCATCAATACGTCCAATTTTGAATCCTCCTCTTGCTAGTGCTCTTATTGCAGCTTGGGCACCAGGTCCTGGAACGCGAGAACCTACACCACCAACTGCTCGCACCTTGATATGTAATGCTGTAAAGCCTTTTGCTTTAGCAGCATCCACAACAGCGTTAGCTGCTTTCATTGCTGCAAATGGTGACGATTGATATCTGTCAGCATTAACATGACGACCACCAGAACTAATTGCAGCTGTTTCGGCACCGGTAAGATCTGTCATATGAATAATTGTATTATTGTAACTGCTGTAAATATGGGCAATACCCCATTTCTCTTTTCCTTCTTTCTTAGTTTGAGTTGTTGCCTCCACAACAGATTCAGTTGCTGTTTCACTAGATTCAGGTGTTGCCTCAGCAGTTTCCGTTGGATCTTCAGATGAAGTTTCGGATACTTGCTCCTCTACTTTTTCTTCAGTAACTGCTTCTGTTTCAGACAATGTATACCACAGTTTTAAGGGGTTTAAAAAACATATTCAAATGTTAGAGACTAACTGGATGGTATCATTGGTCTCAACGAGATTGTTAATTTGATATCTGGCCTAAATATAGAATGTCAAATAGATGGCTTGAAATTAATTGCAGTCTCAGGGTGTGCAGAAAGGTTTTTGCGATCCTAAAGCAAAAAAATCCCGATTTAGTTCCAGACAGTATTGATATCCTAGCCTACAGAAAAAACACAACGATATGCAACTGGAATTGTGGTAACTGGGATGCACACTTTGACTCCGGTGTTCCAATATTTGGTAAGGCTCACATTCACATAAAACAATCTTTATTATTTAATAGAACTACAATTCCCACCCATTGTGATTACAAGGACGGTGTCGAGATTCCAGACAACAATTACTTCATAAGTCCACGACAGTGGATTTATGGCAATTTTGCTATAATTGAAATTATATGCCACGAATTAGCTCATTTTACACAACTTGGACACAAAAAAAAATTTCTTAAAATCTATTACAAATTCCTAGCCCAAATGGCACAAGTGGTCATTTCCGGTGAGTTCTACTACTGGTATTCAAGACAACATCAATCAAAGAAACATTCCGGCAAAGCCGACAAACAAGCAGCTGAGACAAAAGAGTGGGTAGATGATTACCTATCTTGGACTCAATACATACCTAGCATGTTCGGGAAATGATTCTTGAAATAATAGCGTCAGTATGCCTCATAGGCGGTGGATTGCTTCTGGTATACAAACTACTTAATGACAAACGCTTCTTCCACAATGACAGCTCCGGTGGTGGACAGAAAGTTTTCAGAGGGAAGTAAAAAATGAGTGACTTTCCAGAAGGATCCGCACACTTTTTCCACCGAGATGATGATGAAGTAGATGAAGAGTTAGATAAAGCCGAACAAGAATTTTTTGAAACAATAATCTCAATGATACTATATCTGAACAAGAATGGTCTTCGTTTAGATGCAGTAAGAGAAATGATACAAATGAAAGTCGAGGATGCATTTACTCAATACCCAAAGTTGGCTGAAGACTGTCAATGGGAAAATCGAACATGGCAAGATGATGAAGATCTGTGATGGAAGGAAACGTAATGGCCTCAACTGCACTACAGTTTTGTGGAGAGCTGAAGAAGGGCAAATTAATTTTCAGAGTTCGCATTTGGCTCGAAGCAATCGGTTCAACTCCAGAACGATGGCTTGATGAATTTCCAAACGGTTTCACTCACCATTGGGAT
>JACASW010000002.1 GCA_013390785.1 Marine Group I thaumarchaeote | reverse complement strand
CAATTTCTACTGCATTAATAATCGCATAATCTTCAACCACTTGAAGAAAAGAAGCAAAAGCTTCATGAGTATATCCAGTCGCTAAATTAGTTCCAATTCATCAGTTTCGCTGAAGAACTATGAAAAAGACTCTTTTAATATTTCTAGGAGTCTTGTTCTTATTTTTCAATGTAAATGAAGCATTCGGACACCAGCTTATCTTTTCAGATGGAATGAACACGAAGATCGATAATTCTCTTTACATTCCAGATCCTCAGATTTCATGGGCAATGTATGGTGAGGTTAAGAATAATGTTCTGTTTTACAAATTTGATGCTGATCAAAAGGAACCACTATATGCCAGCATTGTCATACCGGCACTGGAAGGCTTGGAAGAATTCCATCCATCGCTCGCAATAATATCTGAGCGACAAAATATTGGATTGATTAGTTTGCAGGTAGATGAAAATAATACTGATTTGCCATTTGAATTACCAGAAAAATTCAGTGCGATTGTTTTTGATTATTACGATAATTTTCCAGGGCGCGTGTTTTATGAGCCATTCACTCAGGTAAACTATTGGGAACGGCAAGAGATTAGAATTCATCATATAAATCCGGGAACATATTATCTGGCAGTTTTTAACACATCTGAAAATGGCAAGTTTACGTTGGCGGTGGGCGAGATTGAGGATTTCAGAAACGCCAACTTTTTTGATTCTTTCGTACGAGCATGGTTTGAGACAAAAATTTTCTTTGAGGATTATCTCACAGCATTTGTAGCCATAGTGATCACCGCTGCAATATTTTCTGGCATCGGATATGGAATTTTCAGAGCCGTGAAAAGGGTTATTAGATAATTTTGATCGATATGGTAGAATTCAAATTAGTTCCGTTTTGTCAGTAAAACTGACATTTTACGCCTAGAAAAACGGGTGATTTGTCAGTATTGTTCTAGTATTCTGGAGTATTCATAAGTACTCGATACTAATAAATACTAGTATATACTACGGTGTGTAATGACGGCAGAACAACAACTAAAAACAGTTGGAAAATATCCTTTGAATATTTCAGGTGAGGAAGCTATTCAAGCAGACATAGTTTCAATTCCACTGAACTATCTCAAACTAGATCCAAATAATGTAAGGTTCAAGCATATTCCAACACCTCTCTCTGACAAAGAAATTGAGGAGCACATCTTGTTGGAATCAGACACCAAAAGTTTACTTCGTGAGATTAAGTTTTCAAGGGGCTTGTCAGAAGCACCTTTTGTCAAAAAATTATCTGATTTAGAATATCTGGTAATTGAAGGCAATCGTAGAACTGTTTGCATGCGAACGCTTGTAGGTGAAATCAGTTCTGGTAAGGAAAAAGACATCCCTAGGGAAAGAATTGATCCTATTGACTGTATTCTTCTTCCAGAAAATATGAAATCTGCGGATATTGCGTTGTTGCTTACACGTATTCATGTCAGCGGCAAAAAAGATTGGCCTGCCATGGATAAGGGTGCTCATGTATATGACCTGATTGAGATTCATGGTATGGACTATGATGATGTTGCAAAGGCAGTGCACATAAGCAAAAACACCATTAGCCAAAATGTCAAAGCCTATAAGCAAACTCTTCTATATCATGAAAAATTCCCTGAGGATGAATCGTGGCTTCAGAGATTTTCTCATTTCCTGGAACTATACAAAAAACGTGGTCTAAAAGAATGGGTTGAAGTGCCAGATAACATGAAGGAGTTTATGCAATGGATCAACAAAGGTCAGATTCCTATGGCAATCCAAGTTCGAAAATTGGACAAAATCATCTTGGAAGATAAAGAGGCTTACAAGGCAATGACAAAAGGTGGTACCATTGAACATGCTTTGGAGATATTCGCCCAAAATGAATCAGTTAAAAAAACTGATGAAGGTTCTGATACGCAAATGAAGAATTGGCTAGTAATGATAAAATCTTTTCCACGTGACAAGATGCAAGAGTTGGCTAAAGATAGAGCCAAACTAGAAGAATATGAAGAAGCCCATAGAGAGTTTGGTAAACTTCTAAAGGATGTCAAAGCCCTCGGCTGAGGGCTAATTCATTTTTTTTGGGGGATGAAAATGCTTGGTAAAGATTTTGAAGATTTTGTAGCGTTATTGCTTAAGAAAAGATTTCCAGATTATGCTTTGTTAATCCAGCATAGATTAGACTCTGGTCTTAGACCAGATTTCGTTTTAGAATGTGACGAAAAAATTATCGTAGCTGATGCTAAAGAGAGGCAAGTGCTCACTAAAGCTAGCATAGAACAGATCTGTGATTATATTGATGAGTTAAACGCAGATTATGGTATAATTTTTGTAGCTGATTTTACAGAAATTTCTGAAGTGGTTGAAGATTATGCGATTATTAATGCAGTAGAAATTGAATATACAAATTGGAAAAAACCTGAATTAAATTTTCCAAAAGTTTTGAGACACCGCAACTAGTTTCTAGGCACGCTTTGCCAATATCCCAGTCGTCTTTATCATTCCAGCTGACTTCATTACCAAAGAACCAATGAAGAGCGTTATTGCTAATAACACAACCATTCCTGATGGCGCGATATCTAGCGGGTATGAAATCAGTATTCCTGCCACTGTGGAAAATACTGAAAATGACATTGAAAGGATAATTGTCTGTTTAAATGAACGTTTAAACATCATTGCGGTGACATTTGGAATTACAAAAAGTGCTGAAACCAAAAGTACCCCTACTAATTGCATTGATGTTACTACTGTAATTCCTGCTATCGCAATTAACAAATAATTCAATTTTTCAACTCGAATTCCCGAAACTCGTGCTTGTTCTTCAGAAAATGTAATGTACATAAATTTTTTGTAACCTATGATAAGAATTATTAAAATTGCTGCACACATCCCTAAAATCCCAATTACGTTTTCTGTACTCACAAGCAAGACACTCCCAAACAAAAATGAGAAAATATCAATTGAGAATCCTCCTGATAAGCTAATCAGAACAATTCCTACTGCTATTCCTGATGAAAGTAAAATTGCTATAATTGCATCTCCTGAAATATCAAATTTCTGTCGAATCTTTGTTAATGCTAATGCACTAAGAATTGAAACTGCATATGCGGCCCATAATGGGTAGAATCCGAGAAATAAACCCAATGCAACTCCACCAAATGCGGAATGTGCTAATGCATCACCAAACAATGAATATTTTCTAAGAACTAAAAATAATCCTACTGTGGAACAAATCAGTGAAATTGCAATGCCTGAAATTATAGCATTTTGCATAAACCCAAATGATAAGATGTCAAAAACCATATCTTATCAATGGTGGTGCATATGCATTTGCATAGATGTCTCTGAATATTTCTTCATCATTTCTTCATCACTAAAGAATTCCTGTGAAATCCCATGGAAAAATAGCGTTTTATTTAGACATGCAACTTTATTTGCTAATCTTTCTACTGCATCAAGATCATGTGATGACCAAATGATGGAGATTTTCTCCTTCGAGTTTAGTTCGCTTAAAATCTGAAAAAATAGGTCCTTATTGTGAATATCTACTCCCGTGACAGGCTCATCCAGAACTAATATTTTGGGCGAACTGACTAATGCTTTTGCAATAAACACTCTTTGCTGCTGACCGCTTGATAAATCTCCTATTCGTCTATCTGCTAATTCATGCATCCATACTTTTTGTAATGCTTCATCTACCATATCTGGATCATTGTTTGCCTGTCCCATACTCACCACTTCTCTTATTGTTGCTGGAAAATTTCTATCAACGACTGGTTTTTGTGGAACATACCCGATATGTGTTAGATATTCTTCTGATTTTCTAATGTCTTTGTTGAAAAATTTGATCGTTCCCTGATATTCTAAATGAAGCCCTAACATGCAATGAAATAATGTGGATTTTCCTGCACCGTTTGGACCTATGATTCCAAGAAAATCTCCTTTATTAATTCCAAAACTTATTTTTTCTAATGCACCTATTCCATCATAACTTACTGATAATTCTGAAATGTCGACGATCAATTACACAATGCCTCCTTTAGACTAGAAGCATTTTCTTGCATTCTCTCAAAATAATTCTTATTTTCTTTATCTTGTGTGGCTATAGGTGATAAAGTTAAAACATCTGCACCAATTTCATCCGCAATTACTTGTGAAATCCTGATATCTGAAGTGTCTTCTGTAAATATCACTTTAATATCCAATTTTTTTGCCAAGTCAATAATGCCCTCAATTGATTTGGCAGTAGGTTGTGAATGATCATGAACTCCTTTTGTAATGACATGCTGTGTTAATCCATATTCATTTGAAAAATAAGAAAATGCATTGTGATATGTTATAAAATCTTTCTTGCTACATGATGATAATTCCTCTCTGATTTGTAAATCAAGTAATTCTAGTTTCTCGATATATTGTGATGCATTTTCATTATATGATTTTGAATTTTCTGGATCAATTTTTGATAATCTTTCTACAATATTTTTCACCTGGATTTTTACTAAATTTGGATTCAGCCAAATATGTGGATCCGATACCACTTCATGTTCCTCATGTTCCTCATTTTCCTCATGTTCCTCATGTTCCTCATGTTCCTCATGTTCCTCTTCTGGGATTTCATGATGATCAACTGATTCTGTTTTTAAGAATGAAATGCCATTACTAGAATCTAATAATTGACCTGATTCAAATTCCATATTTGAAATCCAAGATTCGAATCCCCCTCCATTAAGAATTATTAAATCGGCTGTTTTCATTTCTTGAATAACTTTTACTGATGGATCAAAGTCGTGAGGATCAACATTTGTTGGAGTGAGAATTTTTACATCTGCCTTCTGACCAATAACTGCTTGTGTAGTTTCATACAATGGATAAAATGACACGTATACTTGTAGTTCATCTTCACTCGTCTCCAAGTTTTTTGTGCTTTCATTACTCCAAAGAATCACTGAAACTAGTGGGATTATTATGATTATTGCAATAATTGCAATTTTTGATTGTGCCATCATACCGGCAAAAACTGATTTATTATTAATAAATCTGTAAAAAGTTAATAACATTTAGTTAATATTTTTATATTTCTTAATAACAATCTACTCGTGCCAATAGTATCTATCTCACTCACTGAGGAAATTCTCAAGGAGATTGATAACCTCCAAAAGTCGATGGGGTTCTCCGGAAGGTCTGATGCAATCCGGGCTGGCATCAGAAGCTTTGTCGCGGAGGAAAAGCAGAACCAAAATCTATCCGGAAGCATCAATGCAATTTTGCTTGTCGTCCACAACGACGAATATGAT
The DNA here is from genome assembly GCA_013390785.1 of Marine Group I thaumarchaeote. Classification (GTDB taxonomy): domain Archaea; phylum Thermoproteota; class Nitrososphaeria; order Nitrososphaerales; family Nitrosopumilaceae; genus Nitrosopelagicus. The sequence continues at coordinate 115,046 of JACASW010000002.1, read as the reverse complement.
GATCAGGTAAATGGGATAAAGCATAGTTTTGAAGATTTGATCACAACTCACATGCACAGCAAGATTGAGGGTGAAAAATGCATGGAGTTGTTTATGCTGAAGGGAGATGCAGATTCGGTCAGCACCATCACTAGGGACTTTCAAAAAAATAGAAGGATGGATACTGTAAAGTTAGTCACGTTATAGAAATTAAGAAAATTAACTTAAAAATTACTAATCTTACTCTACTGCTTTTACTTTTACTGCGTTTGGGCCTTTTTCGGTTTCTCCAACTTCAAACTCAACTTTGTCTCCATCGCGAATTGTACCCTCAACTTCTGTCTTGTGTACAAAGAGGTCTTTTTCCTCGCCTTCTCGCTCGATGAAACCAAATCCTTTTGTTTGGTTAAACCATTTTACGGTTCCTGTTTCCATATTGAAATTCCTCAAAAAAACACTACGTATAAACCATGGAGCTGTTTATGCTGATTCTATTAGTATCACTAGGGACTTTCAAAAAAATAGAAGGATGGATACTGTAAAGTTAGTCACTATATAGAAATTAAGAAAATTAACTTAAAAATTACTAATCTTACTCTACTCGTTTTACTTTTACTGCGTTTGGGCCTTTTTCTGATTCACCAACATCGAATTCGACCTTGTCTCCATCACGAATGTTACCCTCAACCTCTGTCTGGTGGACAAATAGGTCTTTTTCGGAGTTTTCTCGTTCGATGAAACCAAATCCTTTTCTTTGGTTAAACCATTTTACGGTTCCTGTTTCCATATTGAGGTTCCTCAAAAAAACACTACGTATAAACCATTAATTGAGCGTATAAAGCAAAAAAGATGCAAAAATTAGGCGTGATCGCTAGAAATGATCGTATTTAATACACAGCTGGATCAAGTGCGAATTAGACACAGATCAGAGGAAAATCACGATGCTCCCCAAGTTTGTGGTTTTTCTTTGATTTGTGTACTCTGTAAGGTACTATTGCTTATTAGTCAATCGTCCGAATATCGTACTTTGGAAAACTGTCGATGGATCTGCTGATCAAAAAATCATTGTAGGAATATTGATCGATCAATTAAAAAACTCACTTCCTCTCTTCGGTTTCCAGCTTCCACTTTGTGTCGCCAAACAGTGACGAAGAAAATTCCAGGTGTCCGATTACCCTATCTCCCTTTCTAACCATTGCATAATCTGTTTTTTTTCTCTTGAGCACCTTTTCTTTTGTTCTGTAACCTCCCTCAATTACTCTGACTTTGAAACGCTTGCTGGCCTTTGTGATTAGGCTTCTAGCAACTTTGACGTCACCTATCCATGAGAGCATTTCAAAAGTACCAAAATTTTCGGTTGATATTGAATAACCGTATGATCTAGCCTCAAACTTTAGCTTGCGTTTTTTTGCATCACTGTTCATCCATTCCAAAACTCGCTCTTCAAAACCAGATTCAACACCAAACGTTTCTGAGCCAGCCATATTCAAATCGCTTTGTGATAACCGGCATTATAATCCTATTAAGATTTGATGCCTAGTGGTTTACGCCTGCATATTCAGGATCAGCCTGAATTTGTTCAAGAATCATTTTTAGCAAGGCTTTTGTCTTCTCGTCAGATTCTTCCATCTCTAACTTTTTGAGTACGTCTGGGTTGTCCTTTAATGACTTTAGGAGCACGTCCCGAATTTCCCCCATAAAGCACTGTTTGTTTACTTTGTTAAGAATTCGTCAAATCTGCATGATTTTATCTAATTGTAAAATAGAATATCGATCATAAGGATAACACACATAATTTCCGTTCACCCTGTTACTGCATGGTGAAAATTGGTTTAATCGGAACAGGAATGCTGGGTGAGGCAGTTGGTCTTCATCTGCTGAAATCCGGATTTTCACTTTGCGTGTATAACAGGACAAAATCGAAGACAAAAAACCTTGAGGAAAATGGTGCCATTATATCTGACACGCCAAAGCATCTAGCCCAGTCTTCTGAGCTCATTATCACATGCGTTAAGGATGGCGATGCAGCTGAGCAAATCCTGTTTGGTCAGGATGGAATAGTTGCTGGAAAACACGACGGCTTGGCAGTTGCAGAGATGTCCACAATAAACCCCAGTAGCGCAATCCAAAATTCAAAAAGGCTCAATGAGGAAAAGATAAGATCGCTGGAGATTCCAGTGATGGGCGGACCAAATGTTGCCATTGACGGGAAGCTTGTTCTTATGGCATCTGGTGACAGGGATGTTTTTGACAAGTACAAGCAGGTATTTGATACGATTGCCAACAAGACATTTTTCCTTGGCAAAAGTGGCAGCGCACATAGCATCAAGATTGCAATGAACCTTCAAATTTCGCTGTTAGCACTAGCACTGGCTGAAGGAATTACGTTAACAAAAAAGGCTGGATTTGACCCCGAAAAGTTTCTGGATATACTAAACTCGACTTATTTCAAGACAGGCATGAGTGAAAACAAGGCGCATAAGATGATTAGGGATGAATTTGAGCCTACCTTTACGCTAAAAAATCTGAAGAAGGATTTGGGAATAATTACTGCAACAGCAAAGGACTTTGGCGCTGTGCTGCCAATGGCCGAGCGTGCAAACGAAATTTACAATGACGCACTTGAGGCTGGATTTGGTGAAATTGATTACACGGGGATTTTAGCCTACATCAAAAAATTATCTGAAAACTGATTTTACTGTAAAGGTATTAAAACCCAAAAAAATAATGATCGCTATGGGTGTTACTTGCAGGGGAATTTGTGACCAATTTAGAGTAAAAATTGCTACAAAGCAACCAAAATATGCTACTGGACACAAGAGATGCACTCTTTGTGCTGCATATTTTGTTACAGTTGAAAGTAGATGTCCATGCTGCAGAATGAAGCTAAGAACTCGTGCAAGAAGCAGAATCAGAATTTAGCCTTCAGAAGCGTATTTGCCAATAACTGTGCAATCCTTAATGGCTCAGGTATTGATCCCTGAGATGTTATCTTGTCAAGTAGTTGCTTTGCTTCCAATACAGTACAGCCCTCGTTTCGTATGTACAAATTGTGTGACGTATGTAATGTGATCTTTTCACGTGATCCCAACTTGGAATATTCTGCAAGCTTTGGCTTGTAGGAATCTGGGAAATGATGTTTGATTGCATCCTCGATGCCATCTGACTCATCATGTGTGATTGCAATTACCGGTAATCCTGTTTTTTCTGAGATTCTTTTTACATCAATCATATTGTATAATGAAATTATGATTCCGGATATCAGAAGAAAACTTACGTCTGCTCTATCAAGTTTTTCAAACATAGATAGTATGGCATCTGTTGCGTCATCGCCTCCGACGGTAGAGTGACCCATTACAAAACCATCAATAACTAAATCTGTTGATATTACAATGCCAGACAAAACTGATTTTTTTGAATTCTGTGAGAAGCTTTCGGCAATTGCTAAACCACGAATGCCGGACTTTTCAAGATGAAGATGCCTCATTTTGTTTTCTCCGGTATGAGATGTATACTACACCAGTGATTACTATTACTACTGCTGTGATGACAGACCACGCTCCAAATGCTGCAAAATCAAATTCTGCCATGTTCTATTTACTCAATGGGAATAAAATAAATACATTAGAAATGGCTGAATTACATGCCTGAGTTTATCTGTGGGGAGTGCGGTAGGCGTGAATTTCACGAGAATGAGGACACGCTTAAGATGATGGTAAACATACACGAAAAATTTTGCCGTAAAAAAGAAGGTGAAAATCACAGCTTTATGCATCGTGATGACGAACATGACGAGCCTATGGATGCTGAAAGGGCAAATGATGAGAAAGACGTACCTATACTAAAATAAAATATTGAAACTGAAATTAGAGTGACAAAAAGATATCAGCCAAATTGTCTGCTGATCTCTTTAGCGATGTTTTGCCATATTCCTCAACAAGTAAACGAACTTTATCAGGATCATTTAATCGGTATTTGATTTTGCTGCTCAAAGTACGATTACACTTACACGTATTCGTATCACCGATTATGATTTTGTCTTTCAAAAGCATGTTTTTGTAAACAGAAACAGTACCGGGAGACTTTTTTGAAAATTTTACCATCTGGCCAAAAGTCTGACATTCATTTTTTAATATCGATTTTATGATTTTGGATGTGGTATTCTGCCTTAGTCTCAGTAAAATAACCTGACTCTTACCTTCCATATTATGGGCATAATATCGTGGAATTTGTTTTTGATAATTTGCTACGATAGCATCTGACTTTACCAGTTGGTCTAAATGATGTTGAACAGTTCCGTTTGCAATCTTAGTTTGCTTTTTTATTTGATGAAAACGAAGTCCGGGATATCTAGTTACAGTAGAGTGTATTTTCTCTCTGTTTGATTTTATGCGTCTTTTGGATTTTATTGCTGAATTCAATTTTACAAATTAAAATTCACAAATTGGATATTATAAGGGTATACGTGATCACCAAAGTGGAATTTGGCACCATGATCAAATAAAACTGAATTTGGTACAATGATCAAATAAAACCAATTTCAATACCAGTAGTCTTATGTGTACAGCAAAACGAAATTAGGATACAATGACAGATGGCGCTTTACCAAAAGGTATGGAAAAAGGCAGCAGCTCTTCCGCACCAAAAAAACGTGGAGCGGACAAAATGGGCATCTCTGTCGCAATTGGTATTACGGCTGTCGCTCTAATTATTGGAATCGGCTTTACTGGAGTTATCCCAATGGGTGATGAAACATTCTCATTCATGGAACCAACACCAAGCGCTCCAATAGTTCAAGAAAAACCTACTACACCAGTAATCCAACAGGCACCTAGTGCTACATATTCACCAATGAAAAGCTCATCTTATGTCACATCAGATAGGAATTTGATTGATCAACTTGATTGGTCTATTAGCACTGGTGATGTTATGAGCATGCATCTTGACAAAGGCAGTTCTAGTCTAGTCATTCAAACAATTACAGCAGATGATGGAGAATTATTTGTTGGATTGAACGCAGACTATATCGGTTCTGACGATGGAACATTCTTTATCTTGGTAGATAACCAAGAGCATGAGGACTATGAACAAGCTGGAATGGACTTGTACATTGATCTCCCAGCAGGAGCCGAGACAGTAGAAATCTTTGGTAGTTACATAATATCCTAAGTGAAAAATGACCAAGATGTTTATTCCAAGAAGACCTAATCGTTCAGCACATGCTGAAGATGATGAAGAGGAAGAAGAAAGTTAATTTTATTTTGTTCTAGAAAACTTTTGATTCGAGAAAACACCAATTCCGAAAAATCCAATCATTATCGTAAGTAAAACATCTACCCAAACTGCCTCTTGGTGTTGCAAACGGTCAGCATTGATATCCTCTTCGAGAAGAAAGATTGAAAGAATTGTGAATGTTATAAATGCAAGCGCTGTGAAAACCATATTTCGGTTTCTTGTTGTGTTGTATGCAATCATGCTAAGTATTGTAAGGAATACACCAAAAGTAATTGCTGCAATATGAAGAGTTTCATGTGCTACTAACTGGAGGGTAAAAGCTTCCTCAACGAAAAATGGACCTAGTGCTGAAATGGTGGTTATCAGAGCAATAGATGTAAGTAGATATGTCCTATTTTGCAGAATTTCTGGTACGTACATTCATGGGATCAGTGATGATCTCCAATAAAAATACAAATGGTGTATTAATCAAAGTCAATGATTGTCTGAGCGTGAATATGATCTAGTTGTGGTAGGGGCTGGACCGGCAGGTTCGTCAGCCGCATATGCCGCAGCAAAAAATGGGATAAAAGTAGCCCTTCTAGAAAAGGAGGAAAACGTTGCGCAAACGGTAAGAACCAGCGGCGTAACGTGGATTGACTACGCAAAGGAGTTTGGCATACCGGAAGATTGCTACAATCCAATTAGGACATACAAGTTTTGTTCCCCAAACAATACAATCTCAATTAGTAATGACCAACCAAAGGCTGCAGTATTGGACGTACGAAAGACTTACAGGTTCTTGGCAGATCAGGCAAAAAAGAACGGAGCGGAAATTTTTGTCAACACAAACGTAACCAAAACAATTACAGAAGACGGAAAGGTTGTTGGAGTAGAGGCATCATCATCAAATAAAGAAATAATTTTTCGTGCAAAGATGGTGATTGACGCAAGTGGATTCCAATCTGCTGTATCAAAGTCAATTGGTCTTGTAAAGCAATGGAACAGGTTTGGCGTGGGTGCAGAATACGAAGCGGAAGTTGAGAATGTAAATTCTGACACGTGGTGGCTTATGGTAGGTCAGATATATTCCCCAGCTGGATATGCGTGGATATTCCCACTTGGAAAAAACCTCGTGCGAATAGGAGTCGGAGTGGGAAAGCCAGAATCAGAATTGGATCCTACTGAAAGGCTAGATGAGTTGATTGAAAAAGGGGTAGGACCAATCAAGGACTTGGGAAAGATAACAAAGAAGGAGTTTCATTATGGTTTGATCCCAAACGAAGGACTGTCACGCAAGACAGTTTATGATAATTTAATTTTAGTTGGAGATACCGCAGGCATGGCAAATCCGTTGGTGTTGGAGGGAATTCGATATGCAATAAAGTATGGCAGAGTTGCCGGAGACGCAGCCAGTAAAGCTATCAAATCAGGTGACACTTCTGAAAAAGCCCTACAACACTATGAAGATACTTGGAAAAAGGAGATCGAGTCGAAAATAAAATCTGCCCACAAAGTTCAAGCCAAATGGCTAGGGCTTTCTGATGATGATTGGGACAAGGAGATTGCCATCATCAGCAACCTGACAGCAGACGAATTCTTAGATTTTGTAAGAGCAGACTTTACAGTATCAAAAATGGTCAAGCTTGCAGCGCATCACCCAATGCTAGCTGTTCGGCAATTCTTCAATATTGTAAAAGGTGCTTGAATGGACAAGACAACCAAAGTCTTTGATAGATGGGCAAAAGCCGGAAGGGCAGAAGAGATGGAAGAAGGCCATGGAGTTACTGTAGGTAAGTTTCTAGGTAGCATTTCCTTTGACAAACAATTTTCGTTCCTAGACATCGGGTGCGGCAATGGATGGGTTGTCAGGAAAATTGCGCAACTACCAAAATGCAAAAAGGCAGTTGGGATAGACAAGAGCAAAAACATGATAAAAAGAGCCATATCGAACAGTGCTTCAAAAAAGGAAAAATACGTATGCACTGACCTTGAATCCTGGAATTATGTCGGTAAGTTTGACGTAATTTTTTCCATGGAATCATTATACTATTCGGTGCCGATGGAGCCAGCACTGGCTAAAGTTTTCAAGATGCTAAATACTGGTGGGTCATTTTACTGTGGGACTGACTTTTACAGTGACAATCATCTCACCAAAAGATGGACAAAAGTTATGAAAGTACCAATGGACTTGCGTTCTAAAACTGAATGGAAGAAGATGTTCAAGGATGCTGGCTTTAAGACAACTGCAAGACAAGTAAAAGATCCAAAACACAGAGCAAAGTGGAAGCGGGAGTTTGGTACACTGTTTGTTATAGGAAAAAAACCTCGCTAAGATTTAATCAGGAGTATTATCTTGGAATATCATGGACGATAAGGAAAAAATCGCAGAAATAATACGATTGCTTGAAGAATTGAAATTCCAAGAAAAAATAGTACTTGGTTATACCGATAAAGAAATGATAGAATTATTCAGGGGAAAAGTCAAGGAAATTAAAAAAGTGGTTGGTGTCGATCCTGGCTTTGGCTAATTTTCCACGTTAATTGATGCCTGGGTCTTTCTTTTTCTTCTGATGTATACTATTATTCCAACTATGATTGCACCGACAATTATCGAAAGTATTCCTGCATATGATGTATCTTCAGAACTACTTTCTGTTTGAGAAATTGGAATGGTTGGAAGTTCGGTTTGTCCTTCAACTACAAGAAAACTAGTATCATAGACATCAGGTCTTAACGCCTCATCCGATGAGGAGAAGATCTTTAGTGTATTTGCACCAACAACAAGACGCAAAGTTTCTGCCTCTGTTAGCGCAATTTCAGATGAATTATTGTCAACTGGCTTGATGCCTGATGCAACTGTTTCGCCCTTAGGATTTGAGATGAAATAATGAATTGTGGAAGAATCTGTTGTCTGTACTAAAATTGAAAGTGGTTTTTTCAAATCTACAACATTTGGAATTTCAACATTAGTAATTTTTGGAAATTTAATTTGCTCAAACTTTTCCCACTTGCCGGCATCAAATGGATATCCAGTTGAATCAAATGAGTTTATGGTGATGGTTCTTGACTCTGGTGAATAGTTGTCAAGGTAAAAAGGTCCATTGCTTATTACGGCATGTTTGTTTTCATCAATCCATCTTATAGCAGCATCATAGCGCCCCTCAAAATACTGCCAATCGTGTTCCGAATCTTGCAATGATGATGGAATGTATTTTGATTCCTTGAATTCAGTAAGATGCTCTTTGATTATGTTCGCATCATTAGGAACAATCAATGAAAGCCAGCTTACACTCTTGCTAACTCCGCCAGAACGTGAGAAGGAAACCTTACCGTCAAGGACAGCGTCTTCTGATGCAGCGACAATCTCCCATGGCATACTGCTCCAAGGTGTTGCCCACGCAGCTATCTCGGCCTCATCAAAGTGCCAATAATCAACATAAACCTCTACAGTATCATCATCTATCTGCTTTATTCCCACTAGCGTTTTGGCGTTTTGTGCAGCCTGCGGAGAATATTCGGAATCGTATGTACCATCACCATCATGCAATTCAGAGCCCCACTCTTGTAGGAAATACATGTTGTACAATATGTCATTCATGTCCATCTTCTGCTCGTGATGCCAATTACCAAGTATTAGATCAAATGTAATCTTGCTTGTTGCTTCCCTACCAACTCCAACGTTCTCCCATCTTTGAGTATCTATGTCCCATGAGATTGCATCATCAGGAACGTTGATTTTTGCATCACTGCCAAAATTTTCAACGTGCCAGTCTGTACGGATTGGAATAGTCTTGCCAGTAAATGGATGGCTAAAAACTCCAGGATCATAAATGTTCAACCATATTTGATTGCTGTATGTATCGCTAAATCCGCTAACTGGATTCCATGCACCCTGATAGATTTGTTTGACTCCTACTACCAATGAATTATCATCAGATTCTGCATTAATTGCTGTGAATCTAGTTGGGACTCCAGCACCAAGTGCGTTGATCACGCCGTCAACATTGTCATTGGCAACATATTGGTCTGTCTTGCTTGCAAGAAATATTCGAACAGATTCGGTTACGCCCTCTTTTGTTGCTTGTTTAATCAGTGAGGATCTTTCATCAGAAGATTTGAAGTCACTAACATAGATTTTTTTGGTTATGGAGTCGATGTAATCATTTTCGTAATTCCAGTATGTTGGATCATTATTTCCAGGCATGTTGGAAAACCACGGTGAATACATTTGTGCCAACCCAACAGAATCATACTTTGAAAATCCTGAGCTTCCCCAACCTTCAGTGTAAAGATGCCATTTTTGGTCTGCCGGATCTGAACCATAAACAACAACAAACGCCTTGTTCAGATCACCAAAATCCTTGTTCACCTTGAAACCAATCTTTTCAAGTTCCGAAGATAGAATCTCACCTATGGACTTTCTTACAGGATCATCACTTCTAATAAAAAATGTAATTTCAATTTGTTTACCATTATAATGCCAGAGGCCGTCAATCTTCTCAGCACCAGCTCCTTCAAGCTCGTGTGAAATTATCTCATCAGCTAATGCTGGGTTGTATTTGAAATGGAATGACTCTAGTTCCTCGATGATGGAAAGGTAATCAGCAGAAAATATTCCATAGTTTGAAATCATTGCATTGCCATAACCACCAATAAGTTCGTTAACAATTAGATTTCTGTCTATGAGATAGTTCAGTGCAAATCTTAACTCGGTGATTGAAAACGGATTAAATTTATCAGAGATGGACGGGTTTACCAGCATGCTGTATGAGCCTCCAGTGGATTCAAAGACCTGGATGCCTTCCCTTGCTTTGTCTGATTCTATCCTATCTGAGGAGACGCGAAAAAAGTAAATATCCAAATTACCATTACGTACTTCCTCAAGTGCCGTATTTTCATCCAGATACTGGATGAACTTAACCTCATCAACGAAGGTTCCCTTTTCTGCAAATGAATAATGAAGCATGAATGGTGATATGAACAAGATTGTTGCTAGGAAAACTAGACAAAATTTCATGCAAGACATGACATGTCATCATAATTTAAGGTTCATTAGGCGTTAACAAAAAATCTATTCGGTAGTTTTTTATGAAAAACAAACTGAAAACTGCACTGTCAGCAATAAAGTCTGGAGTGCCCATTGAGGAAGCATCGCGTGATGTTGATTGGAAAGACTTTGAGGGTTTGGTAGCTGAAATACTGGAATCAAAAAACTTTGAAGTCATACGCAACTTTAGGATGAGGAAGCCAACAATGGAAATAGATGTAGTTGGCATACATCTTGGTGTTGCAGTGCTTATTGATTGCAAGCACTGGAAAAGGATGACTAATTCTGCACTTGAGAAAATTGTTCTAAGGCAAATAGATCGTGTGAAGCACTATGTGGCAAATACAGATGACGTTGTTGCTGCACCAGTAATTGTTACGTTATATCAGGAGGAAACCAAATTTGTTAGCAAAGTTCCTATCGTTCCAATAATACAATTTTCCTCATTTATTGATGAGTTCTATGGAAATTTGGAAGAAATTAGAACCATAGAAAAATAGACAACAAGAAAATTCCTGTACATAAGATCATAAATCCTTGCGTTACCTTCAAAGAGTTATCTAGTGCTCTGGAAAGATGCTCAAAAATTCCTGACCCCATAATCCTAACTTTTGCACTATTTTCTAAAATTTCAAATTTACCTGGAGCGACATTTTTTTCTGCTTGCTTTGCAATAGATAGACACCAGTTTGATAATCTTTCTGATTTGGTAACACTTCCAAGCTCATAGTAACCATTTCTATTTCTTACTCCCATTGTTGTAGAATGTGTATCAGAAGTAAACATTTCAACTAATTCACAGCCGTTATTTTTTAGATGGGTTACTATTTTTTCACGTACACCATTTTCCATATTATTAGCGTCTGCCCAACACAAAAAGTATTTCCGTTGATCAAAAGCAAGACAAAGCATTCCAATTCCACCGCCAGCAAGATCATTGGTCTGAATATCCATAGATTGTGAATTTGCATAGCCATATTCTAATGGATGGTTGGTTTTTGTTATGAGAATATCAAGTACATTTTTTGCGGCTGTCGTCAAATCCTCCGAGTCTTCCTGTGATATTTCTCCTCCCATAGCGTTGTGAGTATCAACTATTAACGCATGTTGGAAATTTCTGTTTTTTGCCATCTGTTCAATCTCGGTCTTTAGTATGACAGGAACGTCCTCCATGCCATGTGGAGATAATGACAGGAACAATAATGCTGTCTGATCAAGGCGTATTCCAACAGCACGTGCTTTGTTTATCTGTGCAGTAACAGGTTCAGTGCATGTCAAACCATTTGTTGATACTTGACTTTTTGATAATTCCTGTAGGTAATCCTGCACGTCTTGTTGTGAGGGTAGGTTAAGAGAATGATCAGAAATACTATGTAACACCATTGCAGATGAATTCATAGTTTTATAGATTTGATATGGAATGTTACTTCCACCAACTGGATGAAAAGGACCTGGATGGAGATCAGGTAATATCATTCTGAAGTCATTTTTATCATCTTTTGTGGAGAAACGAATTTGAGAAGTTGAAATATCTGATGATTTTGATGTTTCAAGTATTATTGATTCCATATCGCTTGGATCATTTTGTGATACGGACTGCAAATATGCCTGCAATAATTTGTGTGTGCTTTTTATCAGTGGTAAACCAGATCTATTTGTAAGATATGACCACATGACTGCAATAGCTAGGAATGCGATTCCAAATACTAATGATTGTACATCATAAAGAACAGACCACATATCGATTGGAATTAGGGCGAAGAACATTGCTAATGGTTGAACAAAACACAGCACGCATGCTTTTTTCATACTAATTCCAAGTGTGGTAGTCATAATTCCAATTCTAAAGCTAGAAAATATCAACGCACCAACAGCAACATAAAACAATGTTGGCTCCTTTGATAGTATAGCAGAACCAATAATTCCTCCTACTATAGTAATCAGCCACAATGCATTTCCAAAAAATGACATGTGTAATGATTTAGAATATTCTTTATGTCTTGTAAATCGTGAATCAATGTACTGTATAGCAAGTAATGCACCTATAGCAGCTGGTAGATGATAGAATATTTCATAATTTTGAATGTAGTTGTTAAAGCAAAGGAAAGAAATTATGGCCGTAATGGCAACAGACCCAGTTAATGAAACATAGAATGATGCAGGATTTATTAGAGTGAATGAATACCGTCTGTGAATATTTTCAATATCCTTTGATTCTGACATAATATTTATGGAATGAAAAGTAGATCAAGTACCCATGAGATTACAACAATGCTTATTGGCATACAAATGATGATTTTTGGATCAATTTTAACTCCCCTGGTTTCATCCTCAAAGAATCTTAGTAGCCCTGCACTAGATGCTGGTAGTGGTGCATTTTTCTTTTTATCAGCCATACCTAATATTGAAAACAAAAAGGTAAAGATAAAAACTTTTTTAATTTGACTTTAATTTTGCTATAACATTTACTAGTGAATCTATGGATTTTATCAGTTCTTGTTGTTTTGCCGGTTCGTTTTCACTCTCAAGCTGAGTAGATAATTTTTCAAGTTTTTCTTCCAGTATTTTTAGAGCAGAATTGGATTTTTCTTCCTTGATCTCTGTTTTTGCCGACTTTTGTTCAGGCTCCTTTCCACAATTTACGCACAATGCATGACCATCTTTCATAACTCTCACACCTTTACAGTATGGACAGGGTTCACTCAGTAGAGTGCCACCATCAAGTATCATCTTAATCGCTTTCTGTGTTAAATCGTTTGGCAATAATATAATGCTAAATTAGTTTGTAAAAAATACTAGTATCCTGTGAATTTATTGTGTATTATATCGATAAGGCTTAATAATATGCTAAGGCATGAGACATCAAACTAATGGCGGTTATTTGTAATACGTGTGGACTTCCTGACGACTTGTGCGCCTGTGGTGACCTTGACAAAGATAGTACTCATATTATAATACGTCTTGAGACTAGACGTTTTAGAAAAAAGGGAACAATGATTGAGGGTCTTGATCCTAAGATTAACAACTTAGAAAATGTTGCGAGGGAACTAAAAAACAAATATGCATGTGGTGGAACGGCAAAAGAAGGATATGTTTTTTTGCAGGGTGACCATAGAGACACAATTAAAGATACATTGGTAAAGCTTGGGTTTGCTGCGGAAACAATAGAATTACACTGAAAAAAAGTGTCGTCACAAAACAAAATTTTGCAAGCACTAGCAATACCACATACTGCTTTAATAACAGTAATTTTTTGTTTAATGATATTATCATTTCCAGTTGGTGCGTATCTGGTTTTTAATTCAGAAATTGGAGATGATATAACATATGAATATCCTATGGATGGTCTAAGCCTTTTTCTTGCAGGAATAGGTTTTGAAGTTCCAATACAATTTGAGTTGGGAGATGGATTTGCTGTAATATGGTGTACTTTTTTGATTCTCTTTACAGCTGCTATCTTTGGTCCAAAAAAAAATTTCGTTGCCGTATTACAATCAATGGTTTCTGGTGAAAAATATAAAATTCAAGATAGCTATATTGTCACTGTCATCAAATGGTTTTCTGTTCTTATAATTATATCAGGTAGTATAATTGCTATACAGGAATTTGTTGGAATTTCTGTTGAGCAACCAGAAGCACCAAATCAACTAATACAGTTTTTTGATATATCTCTTGCACCAATAATAGAAGAGTTTGGTTTCCGAGTTGTGCTGATAGGACTTCCACTCTTTATGTTATATTCTCACAAATTATCCTTTAAATTTCTGGTAAAATCATTATGGTGGCCATGGCAAAACCTTCGTAATGTAAATACGAAAAAAGCATTATCAGTTATTGTCATAGTTGGCATACTTTTTGGTGCAGCACATATTTTTTCAGATGAGGCATGGAGTGTTGGAAAATTTGCACAGGCAGCTGCTAGTGGAATTATAATTGGATGGGTTTATTTTAGATATGGCTTTCTTCCTGCTATTCTAATTCATTGGGCAACAAATTATTTTATTTTTTCTTATGGATATGTTGTGGCTGAAATCAATCAAATATCCATTGTTGATGCATTTTCACATTCTCTTCTTAGTACGCTTGAATTAATCTTGATTATAACTGGAATAATCTCAGTTGCAGTTTTAGTGTTAAATTATGCCCACTCGAAAAAGCATGCACTAAATGCATGATTCAATTTTTTTACAGAAATCTGGTTTAGCGTTTTGCTTTAGCATGAATGCAAGATCAGATTCGTCATCAATGTCAAGCATCATTCTACGAATAAGCGCAATTGATATGTTTTTAGTTTTAGTCTTTGCAGCGTCCATCTGAAATGTGTAACTTCCCATATCATATCTTGTATTCATTATATCAGTAGGACATCTAACTAACGCATTTGTTCCGTTAAACTGCCTAGATGGAACAATAATCACAGAACTTTTGGATTTGACAAAGCTTAGTAAATCATCGATGTCGGAAGATATCATTATTGGTATATCCTGTGGAAATGTAATTGAACACTCAAACTCCTTATCAGAAAGATATTGATCAGCTAAACTGACTGCGTCATTAACTCCGGATTCATTATCAAAAATTTCTACAGCATTAAATTGTCTTCCAATCTTCAATGCTGCTTCATCCTTTGATACAAGAACTACTTTGCTAATACGTTTACAATTGGATATTGTGTTAAGAACTTCTTGTAACATAATGCTGCATATCTCTTCTTTGCATGCCTGTTCTAAGTTCAGTCTTGTTTTAGCTTTGGAAAATGTCTTAACTGGAATTATAGCTGAAGTTTTCAACTTAAGAATAATATTGTTTTATAATTGATGCTGCAAGTGCATCTTCAGATTGCTTGTTTGTCATTTTAATTTTTGACTCATGGACATTTATATTCAATGCCTCAATTTCTTTTGCTTTCGCACGATCTTTAGTATCAATAATTATGTTTGAGCAAATATCAGCGTACATCTTTGCAACACCTAATACTGAAACTTCAATTCCAGCTGCTTCCATGTATTTCCCAGTTGGACCGCTAACAGGGGAATTTCCGATTATAGGACTAACAGCAACTACTTTGTTTTTCTTTTTTGATAACTCTTTTCGTATGCCTTTGAGAGCTATCATTGGACCTATACTTGTAAGAGGATTGCCTGGGGCGATAACAATAAGATTAGAATCATGAATTGCATTTACAGCGTCTGGGTTTGGGCGAGCCTTTTCTACACCTTGATATTCAATTCCCTTAACCTCATCCATTCCTCTATGCTTAACCCAAAACTCTTGAAGATGCATGTCACCCTTGTCTGTTATAATTCTAGTCTCTACTGCAGTATCAGTTACTGGAATTATTTTAATCTCGATTGAAAATTTTTCTGCCATCCATTTTGTAATGTCGCTCAAACTTTTACCATTTTTTAACATGTTAGTTCTGGTTAGATGAGTGGCAGTGTCCCTGTCACCTATTCTGAACCATGTCTCCTCGCCAAAAATTTCCATCTGGCGTAAAAATCCAAACGTGTCTTTTTTAATTCCCCATCCTTTATCGTGATCCAACAAGTCAGCCAACCCATATGTGATTGTGTCAATGTCAGGGCAAACATACATCCCATAAAGCCAATAATTATCCCCAACATTGGTAACAACATTAACATCAGATCGCTGAGAAGCGAATCCTCTGACAAGCTTAACTGAGCCGGAGCCACCGGCAAGTATTGTAATCAATTTTTTATCTCCTAGAACTACTTAGGAAAATAGTGCTACCAATATTACTTTTTCATTTTTATGCTAGTATTTTGGGTAAAATTAATTAAAGATATAACAAGTGAAAACTCGTGCAAAAAGGAACTATAACGATCATAGCATTTTTGTCTATTTTCATTACTGTTAGCGGAATTTCACCTGTTTTTGCGTCATCCCAATTGGAAGTTACCATTGACCCAAACTCGGATACTGCTATTGCTAAGATGACATATCAAAGATCCATTAACATAGACTATTCAGATGGCGGAGATCTTCAAAATATGAATGGGCTGAGTAAAGAAATTTCATTTTCTGCTGACTCATCAAATCCTGGTGTACAATCATTAATCTCAAAAATAAATTCATACATTCTTTCAAAAGGCAGCCAAGCTCAGATTACTGACCTTACTGTTGAATACAAATCATTAATGACTGGAAGGAGCACAAGCATGTCAGTAGATTATACTATCGTACTACATCCTACAATTCAGAATTTAGTAATTAAACAAGGTTCCGGAAATAATCCAACTTTGGTAGATGTAGACTGGAGAGGATTTGGTGCTACTGGACCTGTTGTAATAAATACACTAGCATACGGTGACGTTGAAATCAACTTACCAATATCAACTTTCGAAAGATTTACACCATCTTTGGCTTTGTCACTCAAGTCTAGTGATGCTGCAGCGATTATGTCCACTATACTAATGGACGCAGATGAAATAAAAGAACAGCCAATTGGAAACTGGCACTTTCTATTTGATCCAACTGGTATAGGTGCAGATGCTTCACAGTATGGATTCCAAACGGGTTCTGTAATTTCGTCATTTACGATGGGAGAAAGCAGTTTTCGAGAGGGATTGATAAGAGAACAAATACGTGAAGGTTCTGTTAATATCGATAAAACATACAAGGTGACAAGCTACGAATCATCTGGCAATGCAAGTATTGATTTAATTGGATTTGCAAACAGGGATGTGTTAGGAACATCAGAAATTTTTGGTGTTACACCAAATGCGCCTGAAGGCTATGCATCAACATCGACTGGAGAATTTCCAGCATTCATACTCTATGGTATGGCTGGCATGGCTGCTATAGGTGGTGCTGCAATGATGCTGATAAGCAAAAGAAAACTAAACAAAGAGAAAGGACACTATGACCAAACCGGTATTGACCCAACACAACTTACTGGTGTTCAAACAAGTGCAAGCTCTGGTGGATATCAAACTGTTAGAGGGGAAGCACAAGTAAAAGGTTTGGAAGATTATAATCAACATAGAAGTTACTATGATGAAGAAAAACCACAAGTGGAAGAAAAGTCTGAAGACAAACCATCAAGTAAAGGTGGTGCAATGCCAAAAGGTTTTGAATCAAAATAATAAGTGAGTGCTGGCCGTAACCCTCCTTCTGTTTTAACGATATTTCGCTTTGCGGCCTACCTGAACCTAGTACAGGAACATAGGGTTCGTTTTGGCCTTGCTTCGTGCGGGACAGATTTTCATTCCGTCTCTGGAAACCTCAGGCAGTACCATCACTGTACACTCCAGATGGGATTATTTTCTGTTCTGTTGCCAGCCATCTCTGACTATCCATCTACAGATCACACTTCCTGTATGAAGGGAGGAGTTTCCTCTGCCGTAGCAGCGTGTCGTCCACCAGCTCACACTTGGTTAGATTAATGTATTCAATAATTTGAATATTACTAGAATTTTGTGTCAAAGTATTCTTCATCATATCTTCCAATCTTTTGCTTGGATTTTATGAGTGAGATTAATGCTAAAATCTCGATGTAAGCACGATAAAGGAACTTACTTTCTTTAACTATCTGCAAAAACATATTCCAAAATGACCTGCTATGGAATTCTGAGAATAGGTGATTACGTACTATAAAGACTGTCTTCTTTGATTTGTCGGCTAGCTCTAATGCTTTTGGGCTAAATGCAGTATCTGCCTGGTTTCCAGCACCTAGAATAAGAATTCCGTGTTTAACTTTGTTGTAATTTTTCAAAAGTTCAGATGATACTAACATGTTTTTTGTTTTTGGATACACTTTTTCAAACTGTATTTTTTTGAGGTCTAGATCAAACATAACCTCATTAATTCTGTTAACAATCTCTACTTCAACTTCTGGAGACTGTGTTATTCCACGAACAACTCTGATTTTACTATTGTAATTATTTGAAATTGCGTGTGCGAGTTCAAGTCCAAGATTTGAGTGACGACCCTTATCATATGAAATAATTAAGTTTGATATGTCCTTGTCAAAATCTTTTCGTGGTATTACCCCTATTATATCACAAGTTGATAGCGATAATAATTTTCTATTGTTACGTAAAAAGGAGAAATCTACTATCATAGTGTTAATTCCTTCCTCTTCAGCTGTCGCCAATATGGCCTCAGTAGGATCATGAGAAAGTCTTACGAGATATCGATGTCGTATTGAATGGGAGATTGATTTCTTGAGTTTATCAAATACACCAATGCCAGTTTCACCAGCTTTGTTTGCAAATGATAATGGAGTTTGCTTTGGCACAGATATGACACTAAGAAAAGATATTTCGCCATCTTTTTGATCAGCTATTGCGGATGCAATTTTAGCTAGTTTGGTAGATGTACTCTTAGAAAATACTACTAAAATCCTGTATTCCTTTCTTTCTGAAGGTTCTTGGTTGAATACAAGCGGAGCTGTGGCTTGTTTCTCCCTCTTTGATGTATACAATTTGTAAATCAGAAAACCGATTACTATCCAAACAATAGCAATTGCCCAGCTTAATGGCTGTGAAAACAACAAGTAAATAGCAAGTATACAAACAACACCAAAACCAATAACTGGAACTAATGGAAAGAATGGAGTTTTAAAACCATACACTAATTTTTTTTCTTTTGCAAGTCTTCGAATTGTAATACAAGCTATGTTAACTTGTGCAAACAAAAACAAAAACATAACACTTGCAGCAAGCGCAATCATCGTTAGATCAAATGACACTGCCAATACAATCATCACTATGGCAGAACATATTGTTGAAACGAAAGGTGTTCTGTATTTCTGATGTAATTTATTAAACACTGGAGGCAAGTCATGATTTCTTCCCATAGCAAATGAGACACGACTTGCAGCAAATGTAGTTGCGTTTAATGCAGCCAGTGTTGATACAAATCCTCCTGCCAGTACAATTAGTGCACCAAACGGAAGATAGTATTCAGCAGCTTCAATTATTCCAAGCTCCCCGTAACTACCAATAAACTCCCATGCAGGTTGTCCGATTTGCAAAGGATCAAGTCCACCAATAAAGACAAAAGCAAAAAGAACGTATACAGAAATTACTATTCCTAGAGAAATAAGAATCGCTTTAGGAATGTTCTTCCTTGGTTTTTTAATCTCATCTCCTGCTTGTGCAATAATTTCATAGCCCTCAAATGCTATGAACGTGAGGCCCATTGCCAATATGAGACCAGATGTGCCATTAGGAAAGAAATCTTGAAAATTAGTTGGCCAATTTGGATTTGTAAATGTCATAGCGGCAAGTGCTGCTATGACCAAAGCACCGATAATTCCTAATTGTGTAAAAGTGATTGCACTGCCTACTTTCCCTGTATGTGAAGAACCTCTTATGTTGACAACTGCAAATATGATAATTGCAATTATCGCAAACAACTTTTCAAGTGGAATACCAAATGTATCATCGATTATTTCGGCAGATTTTAACAAATGTCCAAAAAATGTCCCAAATGCGACAGCGTATAGGCTACCTGCTATGCTATGTGCAAACCATGCCATCCAACCACTTAGATATGAATTCGGTCTAGGAAGTCCTTCCCTTATCCACTTGTATCCACCACCAGTTGCGGGTAAAGCAGATCCTAGTTCAGCATAAGTTAATGCAGTAAAGAGAGTAATAACACCATTAAGAAGAAATGCTACTATCAAAGCTGGGCCTGCTGCAGATATACCAGGCCCTACTAACACGAAGATAGCTCCACCAATCATTGATGCAACACCAATCATTATTGCCTGTGAAAGGGAAAGGCTTCGAACAAGTCCACTTGAGTTGGTTTCCGCGCTCATTATCGAACCGTCTGAATTATACTTGAATAAATCTGTAGTTATTAGTAAAATTGATCAACATCACATAAACTGTGCATTAGCAAGCCCATATTCATGACAAATTTCAAAAATCTCGGATTCGGATTGAGCCTTTGAGTAATCTTGAAGGATATTTTTGTTTAGTTCAAAAAATGTGTTACCCCACTTGAATTTTTGAAGAAGTATATGTGTCAAATCAGATTCGCCTAAAATATAGACGGCCGCTGCTAATGCTTCCACAGTTGATAATTTATTTAATTTAGAATAATTCATTGGGTTTCCTGCTAATAATGGTGGAAGCTTTCTTGATATGCCTGTAAATGGTTTTTTGAATGCTGATGTAACAAGATTCCACGAACAATCAATTCCAGTAATAGAATTAACAGATTTTTTGTCTGATTTCAATAATATTTTTTTTGAAAATGGGTTTAAAATCAACGTGCGTGATGCAGTTCGTGTAACAGGTTTTGCGAGACCAAATTTTACTAATTTTGCAGCACTGCATTTTCTAGGATCATCCTGCTTTAACATTAAAACTTTGAGAAACATGGCAAAATTTATCGTATATCGTTAATATTTTGTTCTAAATATCACTAATTCATTAGAACTAAAAATATGGGAGTGGCGAGATTCGAACGCGCGATCTCTGCGTCCCAAACGCAGAATCATACCAAGCTAGACCACACTCCCAGCGAACAGAATAATTACCCAAATTTAAGCGTGTTAGATTGTGATTGCATATGTCAGAAAATTACAATAATTAAGTCATAATTTCAAAACTTGATAATTTTTGTATTTTGTAGCCATACTGCTTATCATGACGAATAATAACTCTGAGCAAACTAAGAAAGACCTGGTTAGAATTGAAGTCAGACTAATAAAATCTGAAATCAGGTTTTTGAAATTCATGCTAAAAAATGCGCGATATCAACAAAATTCAATGCTCAAAGAAATAATTCGATAGAGACAATCTGCTTCGTGGTCTAATATGTCGGCAGTAATGGAGCTGTCTGCGTCATGATTTTAATAATATACAAAATCAATTAATTCATTGCAGATTGAAGATTATCTAAAAGCGGGAAAAATCGCAGGTGAAGTGAGAGAAAACGTTCGTAAGAAAGATTGGATTGGTAGTACTCTGGCAGAAATCTGTGAATATGCAGAGTCAGAAATTATCAAACGAGGAGCAAAATGTGCATTTCCTGTTAATACTAGTTTGAATGAAGTAGCAGCGCATTACACCGCAGAACCAAACGACCCCAAAACAGTTTCAGATTCAGATTTGATAAAAATTGACCTTGGCGCTCAGATTAATGGGTATATAGCTGATACCGCTGTAACAGTAAATTATGATCCTCAGTATGATTCACTAGTTCAGACAGCAGAAAATGCCTTAGAAAGTGCAATGTCAATGATCAAATCTGGTATCAAATCAAAAGATGTTGGAAGAAAAATTCAAAATACCATAATGGATATGGGGTTTAAACCAATTGCCAATCTAAGCGGTCATTCACTTGATCAATATACAATTCATGCAGGAAAAACAGTTCCTAACATGTGGTCAATTGGATCATTTGATTTTTCAGAAGATGAAGCATATGCATGTGAGCCATTTGTTACGGCTAAAAATGGTTTAGGATTCGTTCGCAATGGTAAAATTAAAAATATCTTTGCCCTGGCTTCAAGAAAAAGAACTAAGGATGATGAAGCAGATAAGGTACAAGAATACATCTGGAATAATTTTAACATGCTGCCATTTGCATTAAGATGGCTCTTAAAGGAATGGGAAGAAAAGGAAGCCAGAAAATTATTAGATGTTTTGATTAAAAAGAAAGTAGTCAAAGCGTATGCAATTCTTGTTGAAGCAAGTGGTAAGACAGTTGCGCAAGCAGAACATACGTTTATTCCAACCCAAACTGGTGTTACCGTAACTACTATTGGGTAAGAGACTCGCCAAAAATTTTTATTATTATCACTTGTCCATCACATGAAGAACATTTTGAAATCTCTTTGAAAACATAATCTCCATCAGAAAATTTTCGTTTTGATTGTTCTTTACAAGAGTTACATTGTAGTAAAGTGTGTGCGGTTACAATTTCATTCTTATTAGACATTATTGACTAACTCCAAGAGTGTTCCCAACTCCTATAACAAGTACAGTTTCTTTAGGATTTGAATTATCAGTTATCATTTCATAAACTTGGTTTCTTACCTTTTCAGTCTGATCAGAAATTTCTTTCTTCATAAGTGTAATTGCGTCTTTAACAGATTGCCTAACTATAATTGCAAATATTGGAATATCATGTTTTGCAGCTATTGCTTCAATCTTAAATCTATCAGTTCCAATTCCACCTATTGCAGCTCCAAATCCTTGTGCGACATCACCTGTTTCTTCCCCCTCCAGTTTTAATGCAGCATCAATCATGATTATGATATTTGGTTTGAGTTTTTCTACGAGGGATTCAGTAGCTTCGCCTGGTCTGCCAACAGTAGCATATGGACCTTCAGCTTTTAGTAGAATTAATTTTCTGTCGTTAAATTCTGATTCACTGTAAACAGTTTCAAATTCAGCTTTCTGTTTTTTAGTATCAAGCATCATTCCACCAACTACAAGTGGACCAATTCCATCGCCAATTGGTTGTCCCTGCTTAAATGCTGGTACAGCGTCTTTAAGGGCCTCAGCCTGTTCCATGATAAATGGAAGCATCATCTGCAATGGTAGGATTAGAGGATAGTTATTTTGTTTTTTTGCAGTTAGAAAGAAATGTCTTACGATCCTGTGTAAAAGTTGTAATGTTGTGACTATTTCCAAAAGGTTTTGAACTTTGGTAATCTCTAACGTACTAATTTCAGAGAACATGGACATTACTTGCTTTCTTGTAGTATCCTCCCTTGAACGTACAAGATTGTGGATTTTGGGAATTATTCCGTTTGGATCAATATCTACTGGCATGATTGTAAAGTAATCAAAGAATCTGTCAAGTTTTTGAGTTGGATCACCGTTCGGGGATAGTTTTTGTTTAATATAATTAATTAATTCGTCTCTAGAATCGTTTCTAAATTGTTCAAGTTCTGACATTCTTTTTTTAATATCTCTAGAAGTGATTATCAGCTGTATTCGTTGACCGTAAAATACAAAAAGAATAATCGGAAGCATCCAAATAAGCATCATAAATGGGTTTGAATCGTCGCCCATACCAAAAAACTCGTCAAGTATATCTAAATCGCTAAAATCCACAAACCAAGACGAACATTTTGTCAAATTAAACCATTCGACAGCAAATGATGTAATTCTAGGCTCAACATTTTGTGATTGTTTTTATTATAGATGGTCAAAACACAACCTATTGCCTCAAACGAAACCTATTGTTAGTATTGAAAATGTAGTAGCCTCAGCATCGGTAGACCAAAAAATGGATCTTAATGAAATAACACGCAAGTTTGCAGATGTGGAATATCATCCTGATCAATTTCCAGGCTTAGTTTTTCGAATCAAATCACCAAAAACAGCTACACTGATTTTTTCATCTGGCAAGATGGTATGTACTGGAGCAAAGTCAGAAGCAATGTCTCGTAAAGCTGTGAAACTTGTTGTTCAGAAATTACGTAATGGTGGAGTAAAAGTAAAAAAAGAAGCTGTTGTAACTATTCAGAACATTGTAGCATCAATCAATCTTGGAGGAAGAATACATCTGGAACAAGCAGCAAGAACACTTCCACGAAGTATGTATGAACCAGAACAATTTCCAGGTCTTATACACAGAATGATTGATCCTAAAACTGTAATTCTTTTGTTTTCTTCTGGTAAACTAGTTTGTACAGGCGCAAAAAAAGAACCAGATGTGTATAGATCTGTTAACAATCTTCATGCATTACTTGAAGAAAAAAAATTAATGCTATACCAATAAGTTGTTTAAATTAAATATATAACAAAATCACTTTATCTTTGTACCAGATGGGACTTCAGAATCAACAGTTAACCAAAATGGTTTATCGTTGATATCAGCCGCTAAAAGCATTGCATTAGATTCTACGCCAGCCATTTTTTTTGGTTCCAAATTAGCAACAACTATCACAGTTTTACCAATCAAGTCATCAGGTTCATAAAACTCTGCACCACCAATGATAACATCTCTAGTTTCATCACCAAGATCTATCTCACCTTTGACGATTTTTGTTTTGCCCGGAATCTTTTCTATCTTGAGTATCTTTGCAACTCGTAAATCTAGTTTCTTAAAGTCATCATAGCTAATTGACATATTTAATCCTAATTTCACGGTTTAAAATTAATTGCGGAATGAAGACTAATATTTTCAAAAAAAATCATGTCTGTATGGCAATTATAGACACATCTGTTGATATCAACGCTTCAGTGGACAAAGTTTGGGACATAATTTCAGATCTTGATAACGAACCAAAATTTTGGAGAGGAACTAAGGAAACAAAGATAATTTCTAGAGATGGTAATATAGTAACTAGAGAGATAATAATTGCATTTAGAGATTCCAAATGTATGCAAAAAATTACCATTCAACCAAAAGAAAAAATCTACGCTGAATTTACTGAGGGTATAATCAAGGGTTCAAAAACCTTGAATCTTAAACCAAATGATGGTAGGTCAGTACTTGAGGCTAATTGGGATATTAAGATGTCAGGATTAGCTGGTATGTTTACTGGTATGATTAAGAAGCATATACGTAGTGGAACAGAGCAAGCTATAGAATCAATAAAACAAAAGGCTGAGAATTCATAATTGATAAACATAGCACTGGATATCCTCAACTACATACTTGTTGCAATTTTAATCGGAGTTTCTGCAACATGGATTGTTCTAATAAAATCCATGTTGAAAACGTTCCAGGAGTCACCATTCTTAGATAAATTCAAACAAAAAGAACACACAAACCCAAAGGTTTCAATAATTTTACCTGCACGAAATGAAGAAAAATTTATTGAAAAATGCCTTGATTCTCTCTTAGAACAGGATTATGCCAACTATGAAATTGTGGCAATTAATGATTCATCAAAAGACTCGACTGGAAATATAATAAAAAAATATTCTGAAAAATTTCCCAAAGTTATTTTTGTAGATGCCAAACCAAAACCTGATGGGTGGATAGGAAAAAACTGGGCATGCATTGAAGGATACAAAAAATCTTCAGGGGAATTACTGTTATTTACTGATGCTGATACTATACACACAAGTTCTGTGATTTCCCTTGCTGTATCACACTTGTTATCATTAGAACTTGATGCGTTAACAGTTATCCCAAAAATGCTGTGTTTAGATAAAATAACTAAAATAACATTGCCTATGATTTCCACATTTTTACATACAAGATTCTCTGCTTTACGCGTAAATGATACATCAAAAAATACTGGGTATTTTTTTGGAAGTTTTTTCATCATCAAAAAATCTACTTATGATTCAGTTGGAACACATGAAGATGTGAAAAGTGAACTTGTTGAAGATGGAGCGCTTGGAAAAAAAGTCAAAGAGTCTAACTTTAAAATGCGCATGGTTAGGGGTGAACATCTTGTTGATGCCATATGGGCAAGAGACATCAATACGTTGTGGAATGCGCTTAAAAGATTAATGATACCACTCTATCTACAAAACGCAAAAGTTGCTGTTGGAATTTTTTTCGCAGTATTATTTTTACTGTTTATGCCATTTCCAATTTTGGGTTACTCGATAATTTTTTTCAATAGTACTGACTCGTTCTTGATGCTTTTTGCAATATCGTGTATTGCGTCTATACTTGTGTACATTGGCGGAGTATTAGATGCAACGAAAGGACTTGATCTAAAGTTAAGATATTCATTGTTTGCTCCTGTTGGAAGTTTTATTGTGGTCTGTGGTTTTTTGGGTGGTTTAATTCAGGCAAAAAGTAAAGCGGCTGTATCATGGAGAGGTAGAACGTATCAGATGAGTGGCCAAACTCAAAAATCAATCAATGTATAGAATGGTTTATAGATAAAAAATAAGGGCTGTAAACACTTGGCAAAATCTGGATTTATTGTTGGAGGTGTAGTTGGTGCTACTGCAATCATCTTGCTCTTTACATTCATTCTCATTCCCTCACAAGAAATTGGAACACCTGATCTAATCACTTCAAATGGTCATGATTCCACAATATTAGGAGATGTGTTATCATCATCAAAAAGTAATCTTTCTTTGGTAGAATTATTTGAAAAATCTGAGGAGGGTGTAGTAAAAATTCAGGTAGAAAGGGATGGTCAAGATAGAGGCAGTCAAGGCTCCGGTTTTGTTTATGATAATCTTGGCCATATTATTACGAATGCACATGTTGTTGACAGTGCCAGTAAAGCAACGGTAACATTTTTGGATGGCAGTCAATATGATGCCGAAATAATAGGAATAGACAAGTTTACAGATATAGCAGTCATTAAAGTTAGTGAAAAACCACGCCTATTGCATCCATTACAAATTGGTGATTCATCACAACTTCGTGTGGGTGAACAGGTAGCTGCTATTGGAAATCCGTTTGGACTTTCAGGCTCAATGACATCTGGAATTGTTAGCCAAATGGGTAGATTACTACCTTCTCAAGACAGTGGATTTTCAATTCCGGATGTTATTCAAACTGATGCAGCAATAAATCCAGGTAACTCAGGTGGACCGTTATTGAATTTACGAGGTGAGGTGGTAGGAATCAATACCGCAATACAGTCAATGAGTGGTGAATTTAGTGGAGTTGGATTTGCCATTCCATCTAACACAGCAATAAAAATAGTGCCCAGCCTAATAGAGGATGGAGAATATCATCATCCATGGATTGGTATTTCAGGCAGAGATATTGATCCAGATCTTGCTAGAGTGTTAGAACTTAAAGATGCTAAAGGATTTTTGATCATTACAGTTGTGGATGGTAGCCCAGCAGATAAGGCTGGATTAAAAGGAATGACAGCAACCCAAGTAATTGATGGTAAAGAATATCCTGCAGATGGAGATATCATAATTTCCGTGGATGATAAGGAAGTAAGAAAAATTAGTGATATACTAATCCACTTACAACGAGAAAAGTCTGTAGGCGATACGATGGTATTGGGAGTAGTAAGGGATGGAGAGTTTATGCATATATCCTTAGAATTGGTTGAAAGACCAGATCTATAATTAAAAATCAAAAATAAATACTTGAAGTCAAGCATCATTTCTGTTGAGTAGGTTAGAATTTGATTTTGAGCCTTTGAAGCAAGTTTTAGACGGTGGAAAAATCACAAAGGATGATGCGTATGAAATATTTTCACATTCAAAATATAATTCAGAAAAAGTTTTCAAAGTTGCTAGTAATCTTCGTGACATCCACAAAGGAAAAGTAGTCTCTTTTTCTAAAAAGGCATTCTTTAACATCGTAAATCTTTGCAGGGATACATGTTCTTACTGCACATACAAAGCTGAGATTGATGAATCAAAACTTTCAATGATGAATATCGCTGACGTGAAAAATCTAGCAAAATCAGCGGCAAAACTCAGATGTACGGAAGCATTGCTTGTTACTGGCGAAAGTCCCGAGCAAAAATATGATGAAGCAGCCAAATGGCTTAGAAAAAATGGGTTTTCATCTACTGGTGAATATTTGGCTCACTGCTCCGAATTAGTATTGGATGAAGGATTGTTTCCGCATACAAATGCTGGAAATCTTAACAAGTCTGAGATGAGTGAGCTAAAAAAAACAAATGTCAGCATGGGACTGATGTTAGAAAACTCTAGTCATAGACTTGTAGAAAAAGGAATGCCACATCACGATGCACCTAGCAAAGATCCAAAAGCCAGGATTCAGATTTTAAAAAATGCGGGCGAATTAAAAATCCCAATGACTACGGGAATTTTGGTTGGAATAGGAGAAAATGATCATGAAATAATTGATTCTCTTTTTACAATCAAGACACTTCACGAGCAATTTGAAAACATTCAAGAGATAATTTTGCAAAACTTTGAGCCAAAACAGGATACAAAAATGAAAGAACATCCATCTACACCTCAACAATATTTTAAGAGAGTAGTAGCAATGGCAAGAATAATTTTACCTGAAATGAATATACAAATCCCACCAAACCTTTCACCTACTAACTACAATGACTTTCTTGACGTTGGAATAAATGATTGGGGGGGAATCTCACCAATAACTATGGATTATGTTAACCCGGAATTCTCTTGGCCACAAATTAACACATTAGAAAGTAAATGCGCTGAACAGAGTTTTGAATTAAAGGCACGGTTTCCAGTATATCCAAAGTTCATCAAGATGATTAACCCCAACCTAAAAGAAAAAATCGAAAAACTTTCCGATGATGAAAACTATGTTAGGAGGGAATTCTGGAGATGACTTTAGAAACTACAAATTTGGATTCAAAACTTAAACATGTTGATCCAATCATTGCTGGAATACTAAACAGCGCATTATCAGAAAAGGAAATCGACATAAAAGATTCTGTAATGTTATTTTCCGCAAAAGGAACTGAACTTGAACTTGTTTGCTCCGTAGCTGACGAACTTAGAAAAAGAAGAGTAGGAGATATTGTAACATATGTTGTAAACAGAAACATCAATTTCACAAATGTCTGCATAAAACAATGCGGCTTTTGTGCGTTTAGCAGAGATTTCAGAGAAGAGGAAGGTTATCTCCTCCCAGTAGAAGAAATAGTTAGGAGAGCCAAGGAGGCGCATGAATTAGGTGCGACAGAAGTTTGCATACAAGCTGGTCTTCCACCTGACATGGACGGCGAACTGTATGAAAAAATTTGTCGTGAGATAAAGAAAGAAATTCCAAAGATGCATATTCATGGATTTTCACCTGAAGAGATTTTGTATGCGGCAACAAGAAATGGCATTACAATAAGAGATTACCTTTTGAGATTGAAAAATGCGGGAGTCGGTACGATTCCAGGTACGTCAGCCGAAATTTTAGATCAAAAAATGCGGGATAAAATTTCGCCGGGCAGGATTTCTGTTAAGGACTGGATTAAGGTTATCAAAACTGCTCACAAGATTGGGATAAGGTCAACGTCAACTATGATGTATGGTCACGTGGAAAGTTATGTAGACCGTGCAAATCACATTGGAATCATTCGCAAAATACAGAAGGAGACTGGAGGATTTACTGAATTTGTGCCGCTCAATTTCGTACATACAGAGGCTCCAATGTACAAGCATGGTTTGCACAAGGGAATTCAACCTGGCGCTGATTCAGATGATATAATGCTGACACATGCGGTTTCCAGAATCATGCTGAACAACTGCATCGACAACATACAGATGTCATGGGTAAAAACGGGTGAAAAAATGTCACAGCAACTACTGAAATGTGGCGCAAACGACTTTGGAGGAACACTGATCAATGAAAGCATCTCAACTGCTGCGGGCTCACAGCATGGCCAACTATTGAAGCCAAAGCAGATACGACGCCTTGTCAGAGATGTTGGAAGGATTCCCGCGGAAAGAAATACCACCTACAAAATTCTCAGGACGTTTGAAAATGAACCAAACGACGAGGATTTGGACAACGTGGATGATTCAAAGTTTGGTTCTTACTTTGATTTGATCAAAATTAAAAAATTCAGATACGAAAGAACCTAGATCAGATTTATCACAAACGAAGTGCATTGCATTATGTGAAAAGTGGATACGCTTATTGTTTAAGTTGTAAAAAAAATCGAAAAATAGTAAAACCAAAAACGGTTACTAAAAAACAGCGGAAATACACAATGGGAAAGTGTGAAAACTGTGGCGGTAACGTTTCGCGTCTAGGAGAATATAAGAAACCTTCTGGGAAAAAAGCACATACAACCAACACTATTTCTGAACAAGGGTATATCGAAATGTTAAGAAAAGAACTTGGTCCAAATTCACTTGTTTTTAGTACTGGAAAAGTAGTAGGCGTGCCTGACATTGTCTCATTTTCACGTGGGAGGATCAAATTTTATGAAATAAAACCAGGATATCCTACAAGCGTCCACGATGTCACGTCACCATTTCTAAAACCAACACAAGAAGATTGGATCAAGCAAAATTGTTTGAAGAAAAAAATTGCCGCGTATATCGTATTCTATTATAGAAAGAGAGGAAAATTGGGCAGTGAGACCTGGATATATCATGATGTAAAACTTACCAAGAAAAACCTAAAAAAATATTCTCAATCATCAAGCGCAGATAGTAGGTGGAATACTATGAAGAAAATTGAATCATGGTGGGATTAAGAAATACAATGAGTAGTGAAATAGGGCTAGAGCATACGGTTGCTAAAAGAGAATCTAAAGTAGTAAAGTATACCCAAGATACACTGCATACGCAATTGCCAAACCAATTCCAGCAGGTCTGGGAATTATACCGGATCTTAAGAATGCAACCAGAACAACAGCAAAGCCAATCATTACCAAATAATCAGTGAACATGCCAGGTACAACAGCTATGCCAGTTATCACAGAAGCAACGCCCATAATCATAAGGATGTTGTAAATATTGCTTCCAACGATGGTTCCAATTCCTATGTCAGTATGTCCTTTCTTTATTGCAGTTATTGACGTGATAAGTTCTGGAAGCGACGTTCCTATGGCAACTATAGTTATTCCTATTACAGTTTCAGATATCCCAATTCCTTGTGCAATTAATACTACATTTTCAATTGTAAGATATCCTCCAAGATATAGAAGTCCAGAGCCAATAGCAACTAGTCCAACTGCCTTTGGAATAGATGATTTTTGAGTTGATGGATCTTCCTCTTCCTGCTTCCGTTCTTTTTTAGCCCTCGAAAGTGTGTAAACTGTAAACGCAATCAGGCCAGCAATCAACAAGACACCATCATACTGTGAGATTTCTCCATCCACAGATATTGCAACCAAAAGTAACATCACGCCGATCATGATTGGGACTTCTTTTCTTGTAGTTGCCTTGCTTACTACCAAAGGAGAGATGATTGCTGATATGCCAATTACCATTCCGATGTTGCTGATGTTGCTTCCAACTACGTTACCCAAGATTAGATCTGTATGTGCTCCTACTGCAGCTGCAACACTAGCAGCTAGCTCAGGAGTTGATGTTCCATATGCTACAATTGTTAAACCAATTACCATTTGGCTAATTCTGAGTTTCTTGGCAATAGATACACCACCACTTACTAACCAGTTTCCACCAAAACATAGCATTGCAAGACCCACAACAGTTAGCAATGCATTAATGGCAATTTCCACGTGAAATCTTGAAATTGGTTTGTTTAAAACAAGCGTTTTACTGAAATTTTACACTTGGAACAACCAATCTAGATCTAGTCAACAGCCAACTAAAGATATGGCTAGAACAGCTCAAGAAAAACTTACGTTAAGGTTAATAAGGTAATTTACCGTACAATACGGTAATGAGAGCTAGATTGACGTATGTTCCCCTTGACGTGGCAGAGCAATTTGATGACTTCATAATACAAAGGGATGAGCAGGTATTAGATGCGATAAAAGCCAGGACACGTGACTACAGTACCTTATCGTTGCTTAAACTACTATACCAGATTCGCAACAATTCTATGACATTCTCTGATTTGTATGCTAAATCAAAAATTAGGATGAAAAAATCTTTCTTAAACTATCTAGACTTGTGCCTTAATTACCAATTCATTACGAAAAAACCAATTGGACCAAATGTCATATACTCTATTACAGAAAATGGCACCACCATGCTTGAACTATTTATGAAAAATCGTGACTAGTATATTATTCAGTAAAAGAATAATTAGCCTACCAAGATCTAACAAAGTATGAAAAATAGGCAATCTTCAGATGATGAAGTGTATGAAATCAAAGAGACTGTGTTAAAGAGTCCTATTATCTTTGCGGGATTTGTGGGTGCTGGTCTTGTGGGACCGCTATCTGTAGGTTACGTGATTGATAAACTGCAAATGGAGGAGATAGGATACCTTAGATCAAGACATTTACCACCATCAACTGTTTTCATGCAAGGACGATTAAGACACCCGTTCCGTTTCTACGCAAACAATGATGGAACAATCTGTGCAATAATATGCGAAATCACACTTCAAATGGAAGGATTGTATGACATCATTTCCACAATTTTAGATTGGGCAGAAGAAAAAGGCTCGCATGAAATTGTAATTCTGGATGGTGTTGCCGGTGCAACTCATGACGATAAGGCGTTTTGCGCTGCGGAAGATGATCTGTGTCGGGTTATGGAAAATAATAACATCGAAATGATACCTCAGGGATTTATCACAGGTGTTGCTGGTGGTATACTAAACGAGTGTCTGGTACGAAGAATTCAGGGAGTTACTTTATTGGTAAGAGCTAGTGACAAAAAACCTGACCCACTTGCAGCTGCAACTTTGGTTGATGCTGTAAATAGAGCATATCAGATGAGCATTGATACAACCGAACTTCGAAAGAAAAAGAAAAGACTGGGTGCTGATTTTAAGGAACTGTCAGAGAAATATACTGAGCATAAAAAAATAGATTCCAATATGTACATGTAATATGATAAAAAAATTATCTGTTCAAAAAAATGGGATAAAAACATGGTGAGTAGTTACAAAAAAGTAGGGGTAGATATTGCGGCCATTAAAAAAAGTCAAAAGACAATTGGGCGAATGATATCATCAACACATAAGATACAAAAACTAGCCAAAGTAGCGCACGGTTTTGGGCATTATGCTGGAATAGTTCAAATACCTGGAAACAAATTTTTGGCTACACACACGGATGGAGTGGGTACAAAGATCATGATTGCAAACATGATGAAAAAATATGATACAATAGGTATAGATTGCATCGCAATGAATGTAAATGATATAATTTGTATTGGTGCAACACCAATTTCATTTGTTGACTATATAGCTGCGAATAAAAATAACCAACATGTTTTCAAAAAAGTAGTTGGAGGACTTGTAAATGGTGCAAGGCGAGCCCAAGTACCAATTATTGGAGGTGAAACTGCCATTATGCCTGATCTATTTTCAGGAAATAGTTTTGCTATGGATTTGGCTGGCACAGTTGTTGGTGTACTTTCAAAAAAAGAGATGATATTTGGCAAGTCGATTAAATCTGGTGACATAATAATTGGGGTCAAAAGTAGTGGACTTCACTCAAATGGATACACACTTGCAAGGAGTGTATTATTATCGAAATACAAACTAAATTCCAGAGTAAAGGGCGTGGGTCATCTGGGTAATGCCCTACTAAAGCCTACGGAAATTTACGTAAAACCAGTGCTTGAGGCATTGGCAAAGTGCAAAATCCACGGACTTGCTCACATCACTGGAGGATCATTCACCAAGCTTTTGCGATTAAAAAACATTGGATATGACCTCAATAACCTTCCAAAAACTCCTCCACTAATGCAACTGATTCAAGATTGTGGAGTAGAAAGCAAGGAAATGTACAAGACATTCAACATGGGAATAGGTTTTTGCGTAATTGCGCCAAAAAACAATGTTGCAAAGATTAGATCGATCTTCAAAAAACACAAGTTTGCAACTTACGAAATAGGAAAAATTACTAGTAAAAAGGGAGTTTTCATCAATTCTAAAAAAATTGCGTAGAAATCAATAACATCTTGTCTTAGAAATTTTACTAGATTTTGCTTATATGAGGGTATTCTAAAAAGATCTGATAATGACAGCAGAAGCAGGTTTCATTGATGTTATCATGGGAGTAGGAATATTGTTAGCTGCCGCAATAATGATGGGCGAATTATTCAGTAGAATACATCTGCCAGTCGTGTTAGGGCAATTAATAGCAGGAATGATTATTGGACCATTTGCACTAGGTGCATTTTTGCTTCATCCAAATACAGGAGAATCAATTTTACAAATCGGACCAGAAGTTAGAGCACTTGGAGAAATTGGTGCAATTGTAATTTTATTTATGGCAGGATTAGAGATGACACCAAAAGAATTTTTGCGTGGTGGAAAGGCATCATTTACAGTAGGAGCTTTAGGAGTAGTAGTTCCATTCATTGCAGGATTTATAGTATTCCAACATTTCGGATTTGATGCATTACAGGCAATGATGATTGCCACTGCACTTACTGCAACAAGTATAGCAATTTCAATTCAAGTGCTAAAAGAGTTCAATAAGATTAAATCGCCTGAGGCTCGTTTAATTATTGCAGCAGCAGTTGTAGACGATATTTTGGCAATTGCAGTATTATCTGTCGTTGCATCATTTGGAGGTGCTGATGCATTAGATACTGTAGATTTAATAGATGTTACATTTACAATTCTTAAGGTATTAGCATTCTTTGCAATAATATTAATTGTAGCCATTTTCGTAATTCCAAAAGTGATGACAACAAGATTATGGAAATCAACTGGAAGTATAGAAGGAATAGCAACGGCATCGTTCTTTGGAGCAGCAGCAATTGCAGGATCACTAGGATTAT
The DNA here is from genome assembly GCA_013390785.1 of Marine Group I thaumarchaeote. Taxonomy (GTDB): domain Archaea; phylum Thermoproteota; class Nitrososphaeria; order Nitrososphaerales; family Nitrosopumilaceae; genus Nitrosopelagicus. The sequence continues at coordinate 80,588 of JACASW010000002.1, read as the reverse complement.
CTCCAATAGTAGGAGCATTTGCGGTAGGAATGGCTCTTTCAGCTACAGCAGTATTGAAGAAAGTAGAGGCGTTCACTCATAGGATTGGGTTGATTTTTGCACCCTTATTTTTTGCGATAATTGGTGCACAAGTAAATTTCACAACTGTAAACTTAGATATATTGATGTTAAGTGCCGTTGTAATCGCAATTGCAATTGCAACCAAATTATTTGGATGTGGATTACCATCAATCTTATTTTTGAAAGATAAAGCTGCAGGAATGAGAGTAGGAATAGGAATGATTTCAAGAGGAGAGGTAGGATTGATTGTTGCAGGAGTTGGATTATCATCAGGAGTACTAACAGGAGATGTATACACGACAATTGTTATCATGGTAGCAGTCACAACTATAATCACACCAATTTGGTTGAGGATGGATTATAGAAAAGCAAAAAGAATGTTGTATTGAAGAAGTGGCTCATACACTAAAGAAGTGATTTATTATGGATAAAATGACCGTAGCCTTAGAATAGTTTGTTTCCCTGCTTCCAACGTTTTTCGGTGGCACGTCTTGTAGCAATAGCAGTTGCTGAAAGATTGGATATAGAATATTCCTTAGGGAATTCCTTATCAAAGGACTGCCACTCATGGTTATAACCACAATGGTCGCGTTTGGAGCGTTTTACGTAAGAGTATTTTTCTTCTAATAGAAAAGAGAACATAAATTCAAGCGTTTCTCTAGATCGATATTGTCTGAAACTAACGATAAGCCTGTTGAAACTGATGTTTTGACAACACATTTGCTTAATGCGAAAAAGAAACATGATGAGGATAAGAATGTTGAAAGTGAAGAAGTTCAACATCTAGAAGAGGGTGCTGATTATCTTACAACAATGTTACTTCAACAAGGCGTAAAAGAAACAAAAACTAAATCAAAAAAAACACCTCCAAAGCTGGATGAACTGAAAAAAATGTTTGTTCAAAACCTTGTCAAATCTGGGTATGTAACACTTGGTGAGAAAGGGAGAACTATTCTTACTGACAATGGTAAAAAGTTCCTTGACACTAAAACAAAAAATGCTGCGGTGAAAGTTGAATTAGCTAAGCTAAAAAATTTGGAATATAGAAAAAGTTTGGAAAGGCAAGCTAAACGAAATCAGAAAAAAAGAAAGAGAAAGTAGAAAAAAAATACAACAAAAAATACCAAGTCAGAAGTTTTTACATAATATCACATATGTACGGTATCGTAATTTTGTCAAACAATAGTGAAGATTAAAAATAGCTAGAAAATGTTTTAACATGTGATATTATCAGAGCAAATAAAATTTTTTATAAAAGCGTGTGTAATTTTTTCAGTTCTATCTTTTAGTTTTTCGCTAACTGGGTTTCTTTTCCCAGATGATTCGTATGTAATTGGGAACCCACTTATAGTTAGTAGTCCAACCTTAGAACATATTTTTGGTCATGTAGCATTTGGAATAATTGCAGGTGCAATTAGTTTAAGTTTAAGATATGTATTTTTGAGTGGAGCTCTTGCATTGTTAGTTGATGCTGATCATTTACTACAGTTTTTGGATGTAGAAATGATTTCACGTATGGTGCATTCATTGCCGTTTGCAATAATTATTGCTGTGATAATGCTCTATGTTTTTGGAAAAAAAGACTATCGCTTGGCTGCTATCTCATTTTCTGCCATTATATCGCATATTGCTTTTGATGTTTGGTTGGTTGGGCAAATTCATCCAGGTTCGTCAGGCGGGTTTCCGTTGTTTTCCCCTTTTACAGTTGAAATCATAAAATTCCAAGGATTAGATTGGTTATATTTAGAAATTTTAGCCGTTGTAATTGTTGGAATTGTAGCTGTACTTAACCGTAAAATTTCTATAAAGAATTGTATTAAAAAATAGGATAGTTTAACATGAAAAACTCAAATTTCTCTAAGGCGTGTCGTGAAATATCACAAAATCTACTGCAGATTACAGAGCCCACAAAAAGTAACGCAAAATTCGAGATCAAAAGAATTTGTACGAAATATTCGTTGGATAAAATACCAAAAAACTATGAAATCTTATCAACAGTGAATGGAAAATCATATGAAAAACTCCAAAAGATTTTACTAAAAAAACCAGTAAAAACTGCATCCGGTGTTGCAGTAATTGCATTGATGCCAAAACCATATGCGTGTCCTCATGGAAGATGTACTTATTGTCCAGGTGGAATTGAATTTAATACTCCAAATAGCTATACAGGAAAAGAGCCTGTTACAATTAGTTCCATTAAAAATGGATATGATCCAAATATTCAGATCACTTCAAAACTTAACCAATTGCAAATATTTGGACATGATGCAACAAAAATTGAATTAGTTATTGTTGGTGGAACATTTCTTTTCATGCCAAAGGATTATCAGGAGAACTTTATCAAATCATGTTACGATGCTTTGAATGGATTTCCCTCACTAAACATGGAAATTGCCATGAAAAATAATCAAAAGGCAAAAAATCGGAATGTGGGATTCACTATTGAAACAAAGCCAGATTATTGTAAAAAAGAACATGTTGATCTAATGCTCTCATATGGTGTAACAAGAGTGGAGATTGGTGTGCAGAGCCTACACGAAAGAATATACAAGATTGTTAATAGAGGGCATAACTACAATGATGTTATTGATTCATTTCAGATTTCAAAGGACTCTGGATACAAAATAGTTGCACATATGATGCCTGGCTTACCTACTATGACGCCTAATGAAGATATCAATGATTTCAAGAAATTATTCAATGACTCTAGTCTCAAACCAGACATGTTGAAAATATATCCATCATTGGTTTTGAAAAACACTCCACTGTACAACGACTACCTGAAAAAAAAATACGAACCATATACTGACGAAGAAATGCTACATGTACTTACTGAAGCAAAAAAAATGGTTCCAAAATGGGTTAGAATTATGCGCGTTCAGAGAGAAATTACACCTGGTGAAATTCAGGCTGGTCCAAAAGCAGGTAATCTAAGACAAATTGTTCACAAACGATTGAAGGATGAAGGATTTTCTTGCAAATGTATTAGATGTAGAGAGGCAGGTCTTTCTAGAAAAAATATGCCTTCAGAATTATTGAAACTTGATAGAGAAGAATATGATTCCTCAGGTGGAAAAGAGATTTTCATTTCTTTTGAGGATAAAGATGGAACAATTTATGGATTCTTGCGCTTGAGGAAACCAAGTGAATTGACACATAGAGATGAAATTACTACAAACTCATGTATAGTAAGAGAACTACATGTGTTTGGGAAATCAATTAAGATTGGTGAACACGAAGAAAACAGTATTCAACATTCTGGGTTAGGTAGAAAATTGATGGATGAGGCAGAAAAAATATCAAAAGAGAGTTTTGACGCAAAAAAACTTCTTGTTATCAGCGCAATTGGTACGCGCGAATATTACAAAAAATTAGGCTACTCATTAGATGGACCATATATGTCGAAACAATTGATGTAAACAATGAATGAACAAAAAATAATTGGTAAAGGTACTTGGATAGACAAATTAGCTCATGAATTAATTGAGCGGGAAAAACAACTTGGTCGAAAAACTGACCTGGTTAGAGTAGAAAGTGGATTAGGTGCATCTGGCATCCCACATATTGGTAGTCTTGGTGATGCTGTTAGAGCATATGGTGTAAAATTAGCACTTGAAAATTTGGGCTACAAGTCTGAATTGATAGCATATTCAGATGATCTAGATGGGCTACGAAAAATTCCAGAAGGGTTAACAGTCGATTCAGAAAATATTGGTAAAAGAGTATCCTCTATTCCAGACCCAGTTGAAGGATGTAAACATAACTCATACGGAGAACATATGAGTAGTTTACTACTAGATGGACTTGATAATTTGGGGATCGAATATGTGCATAAAACAGCGCATGAAACTTACAAAAATGGTCTTTTGGTTGATCAAATCCACAAAATACTTGTAAACAGCAAAAAAATTGGTGACAAGATTGAAGAGATGACTGGCCAACAAAAATTCCAATCAGTTATTCCATATTTCCCAATTTGTGATGCATGTGATAAATTATACACAACAGAATCATTCGAATACATTGAAGAAGAAAAAAAAATTAGGTATAGATGTAAAGATTCGGAAATTGGTTCTAATAAGATCCTTGGTTGTGGACATGAGGGTGAATCCGATATCACAAAAGGTTTAGGAAAATTAGCATGGAAAGTTGAGTTTGCTGCAAGATGGAGTGCGTTTGACATTAGATTTGAGGCGTATGGTAAAGATATCATGGATTCAGTAAAAGTAAATGATTGGGTTACAGATGAAATACTAGGATTTCCACATCCACATCATGTAAAATATGAAATGTTTTTGGATAAGGGAGGAAAGAAAATTTCGAAATCACTTGGAAATGTTGTAACATCACAGAGATGGTTAACATATGGAACGCCTGAATCAATTCTTCTCTTACTTTACAAGAGAATTACTGGCGCAAGAGAGCTTGGGTTTGAAGACATTCCTGGACTAATGGATGAATATAATGAATTAGAAAGTATTTACTTTGGAAAAACGAAGGTGGATAACGAAGCAAAACTCATAAAATCTAAGGGGCTTTATGAATATGTTAATCTACTAAATCCACCAAAAAATCCAAGCCCACATGTGAACTATAGGTTACTAGTAGAACTATGTAAAATATTCAAGGACGACAGACTGAAACATGTAGGCTCAAAGCTCATTGATTATGGTACAATAAAGGAAGTGAATTCGTACATAGAAAATTTAATCGTAGTTGCAGGAAATTATTCTGATGATTTTGAAGAAACAGAAATACCAACTACTGAACTTGAAATTGATGATTCAGCTAAATCTGCACTCAAACAACTAGTAAAGTTGTTAGAAGAAAATGTCAAAATAGAGGACCTGCAGAATTCAATATACAGTATAGCAAAGGAAAATCAAGTTCAGCCGAAAGACTTTTTCAAAATTCTCTACCAAATTATTCTTTCAACAAATCGTGGACCAAAAATTGGACCGTTTATTGAAGATATTGGAAAGAAGAAAGTTGCAGATATTATTTCTAAATATATTTGATCATTATGGTGCATAATGAACATAATAAACCAAAAAGAAGCAGTGCTTTACTTCTGATTGTTTTAGGAGCAGTGTTATTCATGGTTGGACCAACTCAATATCAAGAATCCCCTGAATTGGGAATACTTGCACTGGTTTCTGGATTCATTTTGGGTGGAATTGGTTTTTACTTAAAGTATGTAAAAGGGAAAATAAAGAGATAATCAGTGTAAAAAAGGTGAATGTGTATGAAATGGTTTAGAAGTTCTGGAAAAACAGAAGATTACGAGAAAGAATATCTCTCACGATATAACAAACAGCAAAAACCTAAACAAAAGAAAAATACATCAAAAGATGAAAAATCCATAAAAAAAGAACCAGAAGCACTATCTACAAAACTTGAATCTGCCAAACAAGAATACAGCGTTACAATAGGAAATTTGATGAATGCAAAAAAAGAACTAAAGAATGTAAAAGAGATTATTCAAGAATTGAATAATGAACATGATAGTATTATTTCTAGAACCAAATCTTCTAGAGAAGAGCTACTTAAAGTAAATAACGATCTCAAGGAAAAAAGTGTTGAATCTGAAAAGTCAGCAGATGGGCACGAAAAACAAAGATTGATAGTTCAAGAAGTGAATAACTCAAAAATGGAATTATCTAAAATTAAAGATGAGATTAAGAAATATAGCAAAGAACTTGAATCTGTAAGAACTAAAACAGATAATTCTCCAGATATTAAAAAAATGAAAGAAGAGAGAGAAAAGCTTGAAAATGAAATAATGCAAAAAAGGAAAGAACTTGAATCTGGATTCAGGGAGCTAAAATTCATTAAAGATGAGATGGCGAAATCAAGTAAGAGTGAAGGATCTGATAAAATTGTTGATGCGGCTAGCGCAGTTGTAGCATCAATGAATCAAAAATTGCAAACTACGCTGACAGAATTAAACGCAGTAAAAAAAGCTCTTGAAAATGAACGAGGACGACAAAAAAGTTCTGCCTAACTGTTTCAAAATTTATAATGCTTTTTCCATTTAGCCTTTAATTTTTTCTCTGTATAACCAAGATCATAAAGTGGCGAAAGTACCTCACTTAATTTTTCGATTTTCACCGCGATGATAGTTTTGATTGAGCTTTTGACTCCAGTTTCTTTGTAATACGAAATAATTTTATCAAATTTATCACCAGTTGAAATTATTTCTGCAATCCCCTTAAAACGATATCCTCTTCGAGAAAATGGATCAACCACATTAATTTCGATTGCAGGATTACATTTTAAATTTTCAACTGTTTGTGGTGAATGTATATCTGCAAAAGCTAGATATGACTCATCTAATACAATGATAGTACCCTTGGGGGACAGATTTGGTGTATTATCTGCAGATACTGTTGCAACATATCCTAGTTTTTGAAAGTTGACAAAATTTTTAATTTTTTCAGTAATAATAACCATAAAAAATATTTTTTCTAATCATAATTAAATAAAAAGGCGGGCCCGGCAGGATTCGAACCTGCGACCTAACGCTCCGCAAGCGTTCGCACTATCCAGGCTATGCAACGGGTCCATTCATAATATTCTTAAATTTTTAGGAGGTTTATAGATTGTTTTTTTTCTTTTTTCTAAGGTTATTTACCTCAAATACTAACGTATAGCAAATACTTTTTTCTTTGGCTTTGCTTTTTGTTGTTTACTATATCGTGTAATATACTCCTTCTCGTATTCCCTTCTTTTTTGTTTAGTGCTTGGTTTTGGTTCCTCAAGTTCGATTTGACTTAATCTTAATTTTTGCTCCAGTGCTGCAATTTTCAATTTAGTTTTTTGTAGTTTTTTAAATTTGGAAACATATTTTCTTTCATATTCTTTTCTTTCTTGCTTGATGTTGCGCTTTGGTTTTAATTCCAATACTAATTGTTTTGATTGTTTTTTCTTTGGTTTTGCTTTCTGCTGTTTGTTATATCGTGTGAGATATTCTTTCTCGTATTCTTTTCTTTCTTTCTTTCTATCATGTTTTGCTTCGTCTATGATATACGAGTAAGATTTCTGCTTCTTTGATCGATCTTTTGGTTTCTTGTATCTAGCAAGATATTTTTTCTCGTATTCTTTTATCTCATCTTGTTTTACCTTGCGTTTTGCGTTGACGTATTGTCCAAGATTTAGTTTACCTAGATCAACATCAGATTGCATATTAGATGACTTACGTGCGCTTGTCTTTGGTCCCTTGTATCTAGAAAGATACTTTTTTTCATATTCCTTTATCTCTTCTTGATTTGCATTACGATTCGCATTGATATGCTTTCGTAGAGTCAGTTTTCCAAAATCTCTATCATCTTTTGAACTGGATGATTTTACAATTATCTTCCTTTTTTTTGTTGATCTCTTAACAATTTTTGTTCTTCTAGCAGTTTTTCTAGTTTTTTGTGATCTTTTAACTGCCAATTTTAATTTCTTAATAGTTGAATACTAAATAACTATTATCGATTTAGTATTTCTAACAACAATCCGCCTTAATTTTATTTTTCAATAATATTTATTCAGATCTAATTACTTTTTTTCTTTTGTTTTGATTTTTGTTGCTTTAGATATCGAGCAACATACTTCTTTTCATATTCATCTCGTTCTGCTTTTAATTTTTCCCGCTTAGTAACAACATGTTCCCGAAAATCTAATCTACCCAGATCTTCATTGTACTCTTTCGAAGGTTTTGATTTCTTTATGCCGTTTTTTGATTCCTTGTACCTAGAAAGATACTTTTTTTCATATTCGCCTCGTTCTGCTTGTATTTCCTTCCGTTTTTCCTCAACATGTTCACGTAGATTTAATCTTCCTGATATCAAATCAAGATCAAATTCTTTACTAGATGATCGCTTTGGTTTACCGTTTTGTTTTTTCGTACATCGATGAAGGTACTTTTGTTCATAATCCTTTCGTTCTGCTAGATATTCTTCTCTTTTGACAATTATATGTTCTCGAAAACTAAATCTGCCTAGATCTTCTATTTGTCTTAGTGGTATTGATACTTTTTTCTTTGACCATGTTTTTTGTCGTTTTTTATGTCGTGTAAGAAATTCTTTTTCATACTTCTTTACCCCTTTCAGCCTTTCTTGGTGGTTTGTAATGAAATATTTTTGAAGATCACCCCATGATTCTACGGGTAAGACCCGTTCATCTTGTATTGATATTTGCCTTGATCTTTGCCTTGACATTTGCCTTGACATTACTGATTGCTTTAAAATCGAATGCTAATTAATTATGTTAGGTAATTAATTTAGATACGAACGAAAATATTATTCATCTATATTATCTGCTTTTTTCTGTTTTTCTAGTCTAGCTAAATATTTTTTCTCATATTTTGTGAGATCTGACTTTGATTTACTAACAGAATTAGATCGTGAACCGCTTTTTGCTTCCGCTTCATCCTTGTTTATAAAAACATAATTCATGATTACGCCTGCAATAATTCCACCAATTATTGGTGCCACCCAATAAAGCCAGTTTATCTCTAACAGACCAACATCACCAGTTACAATAGCCGGTGCAAATGATCTTGCAGGATTCAGTCCTGCACCAGTTAATGGGACGCCTACTATGTGTAATAAGAATACTATTCCACCAATAGATGCGCCAGCGATGCTTTTTGGTGCCTTCTTGTGAACTGCTGTCATAAAAATTACAAGCACTAAAAAGAACGTAAGAATAATTTCTACCACAAATCCAGACATTATACTATGATTTAGTAACTCACTAGGACCGCCATGCCCACCCCAAAGAACTGGTTTGCCAATTTCTGGTAATATAGCCACTAAAGATAATGTAGCAATGATTGCACCTATTACTTGAAAAATAATATATCCTATACCATCTGCAACACTAATTTTTTTTGTAATCATCATAGGAATTGTAACTGCTGGATTTATGTGAGCGCCAGATACATGCCCAAATGCATACACCATTAATGCAATAACTGCACCATGACCAAGCGCTATCATTAAAATTGACTCAATAGTTAATCCATCACCAAAAGCAACCACTGCTAATATTACAGATAATGGTCCAAAGAATACTAAAGCGTATGTTGCAATAGCCTCAGCAAACCACGCTCTTGGATTAACCATAAATCACAACCGAATATGTTTTCCATATAAAAGATTCGAATTAATTTCTTGATCTAAAAGTAATTAATTAGGTACCTGAAAAATAATATGTGATTTCAGAAGGAAAATCTGTCCCAAAATTTGAACTGAATGATGCTGATGGAAATGTCTTTAATTCAACAGATCTACGAGGGAAAAAATATGTTATCTATTTTTATCCCAAAGACTTTACTCCTGGCTGTACTATTGAGGCTGATGAATTTTCCAAAGATTATAAAAAATTTCAAAAAGTTGGTATTGAAATTATAGGTATAAGTAAAGATGATGTTGAATCACATAAAAAATTCTGTGAGAAAATGAAAATCCCATATATCTTACTTGCAGACACTAAAACAGCAGTTTCAAAATTATTTGGTGTTTGGGGCAAAAAGAAGTTCATGGGAAGAGAGTATATGGGTATTAACCGAAGTACATTCCTAGTCAATGAAAATGGAAAGATCTTTAAAGTTTTTGAGAAAGTTAAGGCAAAAGGTCATTCAAAAGAAGTTTTAGAAGCTTACGTAAGCGTAGAATAAAAAAAGAAAATAAAAAATTATTTAGAAACCTTTTGGCATTGCGCCTTTCTTAGATGCTGTTCCTGCTGCTTCTTCAGCTTCAGCTTTTGCAGCTTCTTCTTGTTCTTGCGCGTATCTAACAAGATACTCCTTTTCAAATTCCTCTAATTCCTGCTGTTTTGATTTCTTCCCAGAACTGGATTGAGGTTGACTTTCTGGTTGTGATTGTTCAGGTTGTGGAGGTGGAGGTGGAGGTGCTGTTTGTTTTGAAGATCCACTAGAGCCTGTTCCTGGTGTAAGGAAAGTCTTGTCTCGTGGATGATATGCCAATCTTTGTCTTGTTGCAAAATACCTGTTACCTGGCTGTGTATAACCTGTTAACACTGCTTTCTGATCATTCCAATTCGCTGTTGGAACACCAGATGCATCTCGTACATGAAGACTGGCAAAGTATCTATCGCTAGGTTCTGTCCAACCTGTTAACACTGCCTTTTGATCATTCCAATTTTTTGCTGGAACTGACTTCCACTGTTCGTAAACCAGTACCTGTGGTGCTTCCTCCTTTGGTTTTGGTGGTGGTGGTGGTGTAACCTCAGCAGGTTTTGGTGGTGGTGGTGGTGTAACCTCAGCAGGTTTTGGTGGTGAAAGATCCTTTAATTTTTTCTCTAAATCTGCAATTTTTGATTTAATAGCTTTCTTTCTTCGCTTAGCAGGTTTCTTTTTTGCCTTTCTAGTTACTTTTCTGGCTTTTCTTCTAGTAGTTTTCTTTCTAGTAGTTTTCTTTCTAGTAGTCTTCCTTCTAGTAGTCTTCCTTCTAGTAGTTTTCTTCCTAGTAGTCTTTCTTCTAGTAGTTTTCTTCCTAGTAGTCTTTCTTCTAGTAGTTTTTCTAGATCTCTTAGACGCCATATGGATTCAATAAATGATACGTGGTTTATTTAGATTGTGCTTATAATCAGCGCATAATTTGATCGAATTTTTATAAAATGTATTATTACTCTAGGCATGGATGATTTTGATAAAGAATTTCCAGATTTTGATTGGAAAAATACACCTGCGTATAAGCATCCTGGAGGTAAGGACTGCCCATGCCCTAAGCATGAATATGTCAGGGAGCAAGTCAAGTTTACGAAACAAGTAAATGAAACTGGAAAAGATGCTCGGGTCACTTTGAAATTTTGTCCTGAACACTACAATGTTTACATGAATGAAGTGATACCTGCAATGCCAATGAAATATAAAATATTGACAAAAATTGCCTTAAAAATTGGTGCAATCAAAGTTGTAGTACTAAAACACATGCAATCAGATTTGTGTTTTTATTGTAGATTTGGTTCAGGCGGTCACGGTAAAAAAAGCGAGCTTCCACCACTTCCATAACAAGTAAAACTACGTTGGACCTAACAATATTTTTGGCTTGTTTGGTGTATCATGATGACATTTCTTTCCACATAAAGGACACGTTTTTCGATTCAAAAATATACATTGGCATATGTGAGACTTGAAATAACTCTCTGAAATTTTTGTAAATTCCCCGGTGCCATTACAAAAAGGGCATGAAGTGTCCAATAATTCTATCTTGCCTTTGCCATTACACACAGCACAGCTTTTCTTGTTGCCCATGAGAAACATGCAATTTAAAGTAATTAAAATACTTGCGTTAAGAATTTTTTCAAACATACCAACTAGGACAAATCGAGTTAAGCTTATACTATATTCTCAAACAGAAATGTAGTGCCTGTTGATGATATTAGACAATTTGTAGAGGAGTTGGAAAAAGTTGGTGAATTAAAGCGGATAAAAACAGAGGTAGACGCTAACTTAGAGATTGCTGAAATTTTACGAAGAGTGTCTTATACAAATGGACCAGCGATTCTCTTTGAAAATGTTAAAGGTTATGAAATACCTGTACTGGGAAATGCATTTGGATCAGTAAAAAGACTTGAGATAGGACTTGAAACCACAGAGTTTTCTGAGATTGGACAAAGAATTGCTGATATGACAAAGATGGAAATTCCGTCTGGGATTTTTAATAAAATTAAAAAATTACCGGAACTGTCTAAAATGAGTGAATCATTTCCAAAATTAGAAAAAAGTGGCCCTGTAACAGAAGTAGTAAGCGAATCTCCTTCATTTGATAAAATTCCAATTCTAAAGTCATGGCCAAAAGATGCAGGGAAATTTATTACATTTGGTCTGGTAGCTACAAAACATCCTGAAACAAATGTAAGAAACTTGGGCGTATATAGAATTCAAATCATTGATAGTACTCATGCATTAATGCATTGGCAAAAACACAAACGTGGAGCGGCACATTATGATATATTAAAAGAAAATGACAGTAAAATTGATGTCGCTATAATTATAGGTGGAGAACCTGCAACTATATTTTCTGCAGTAGCTCCTGTGCCAGAAGGACTTGACAAATATCTTTTTGCTGGTATTGCTAGAAAAAAAGGAATCAAGACTGTAAAATGCAAAACAATAGATCTAGAAGTTCCTGCAAATGCTGAGATTGTGTTAGAGGGATATGTTGATTCTGCTGATATTAGAAATGAGGGACCATTTGGTGATCACACTGGTTTTTACACGCCACAAGAACCTTTTCCAACATTCACGCTTACAGGAATAATGCAAAGAAAAAATCCCATCTATCTAACTACTGTTGTTGGTAAACCAATCTTAGAAGATGCATACATTGGAAAAGTTATAGAGCGTTCATTTTTACCGCTGATAAGGATGTTACATCCAGAAGTGGTTGACTTTAGTATGCCGCCTGCAGGTTGGTTCCAAGGATTAGCAATTGTATCAATAAAAAAGCGATACCCTGGTCAAGCAAAGAAAACTATGATGGGGTTATGGGGTATGGGACAATTAGCATTAACTAAGATAATCATAGTAGTTGATCACGATATCAATGTACATGACATGAATGAAGTAATTTGGGCTGTTACAACTAAAACTGATGCTGCACGTGATACAATTATCATAGACAATGCACCAACAGATACTTTAGATCCTGCTTCGCCTAGAGTTAATTTAGGTTCAAAATTAGGAATTGATGCCACACAAAAGACAAAAGAAGAAGGGTTTGAGCGAGAAATTCAAGAAGAGGTTAAGGTTGATACTGATACAAAGAAAATGGTTGACTCAAAGTGGTCGAGTTATGGACTTTAATGTATGCAAACAGTCTGATAGAAATTATCTCTTTCTTCTGCCTCATATCCAATCTGATGAATAGAATCAATAATTTTTTTATCAGTAAGCTCTGTAGAACGAGATCCAGTACATGATACAACTTCTTCCCCAATTAGCGTTCCACCAAAGTCATCAGCACCATACTGCAACGCTAATTGTGCCATTCCAATTCCGTTTGTTAGCCATGATGATTGAATATGCGGAATCAGTCCGTCAAATACAAGCCTAGATATTGCAATCATTTTTAGAAGTTGAAATCCACCAGCGCCAAAATTAACCGTTCCCTCTTTTTGCATCTGGGTGTTATTTGGCTCAAAACTCCAAGGTATGAATGCCATAAAAACACCAGTCTTTTTTTGTAATTCTACAATTTTTCTAAAGTGTTCAGCAATATCATGATTTGATTCAACATGCCCATACATCATTGTGGCAGATGCTGGAATTCCAAGAGTATGTGCTTCTTCCATAATGCGTAACCATTCATCACTAGTAATTTTTTTTGGGCTGATAATATCTTTCACATTATCGGTTAAAATTTCAGCCCCAGCACCAGGTACAGATTGTAATCCAGCATCTTTTAGTCTAGATAAAATTTCCTTAGTTGATGATTTTTCAACTTTGGCAATAGTATCAATTTCGGATGTTGACAAGCCGTGAACTCCTACTTGTGGAAATTTTTTTCTAATCATTCTAAATGAATCTTCATAATATTCAATCCTAAGGTCGGGATTATGCCCACCCTGAATCAATACTTGTTTTATTTTGAACAAATCATAGGCAGTCTTGACACGTGATTCAATTTCATCTAAGGTTAGCGTGTAAGACTCCTCATGGTTAGGCGGTCTGTAAAATGCACAAAATTTGCAGTCTGTTATACATACATTAGTGTAATTCAGAATTATGTTGTTTACGAAAGATGCCTTCTTACCAAATTCATTACGTGTTAAAGTTCCAGCCACTAAACCCATCATAGACACATCATCCGAGTCAAGTAATCTAACATAATCATCATACTCTGGTCTAGTTCCTTGAAGAGAATTTTCGAGTATATCTCTAATTTCAGAATTATGAATCTGATCAGTGATTTGACTCAATCTAACTGTAATATTTTTTAGTGGCTATTTAATTCTTGAAATCAGTATTGTGTGGCTATAATTTTTAAGTAGCATACGAAAATTTACCTTCTATGGCAAATGGAACTGAAATTCGATTAAACAGAATTTTAAGAAAGGGAAGAATGCTTTGTATTCCAATGGATCATGGTATCTCTAATGGTCCCATTGAAGGTCTTGAAAAACCACATTCTATGATTTACAAATGTGAAAGTCATGGAATTACTTGCGTTATAATTAACAAGGGTATTATCAAAACATTGCCAAGACCTCCCAAGGTAGGTATCTTGGTTCATTTTTCTGCAAGTACATCACTTTCTACTGCACCAAACAGGAAAATGCTTACTGGTTCTGTTAAAGAGGCGTTAAGACTAGGGGCAGATGGAGTATCTCTACACATAAACATTGGTGGAAAAGAGGAGCCAGAAATGCTTGCTGACTTGGGAATGATTTCTGAACAATGTCATGAATGGAATGTTCCATTGCTAGCAATGATGTATCCAAGAGGTGAAAATATTAAAAATCCTCATGATCCAGAAATAGTAGCACATGCAGCTAGAATTGGTGCTGAATGTGGCGCTGATATTGTTAAAACATTATACACAGGAGATATAGATTCATTTTCAAAAGTAGTTGAAAGTATTCCTGTGCCGGTTGTGATTGCTGGTGGTCCAAAGACTGAAACAGATATGGATGTTTTACAAATGACGGAAGATGCAATGAAAGCTGGTGCAAAGGGAGTGACTTATGGAAGAAACATATTTGCACACAGTTCGCCTGAAAAAATTGTAGAGGCTCTTGCAGGAGTAATATTCAAAAATCAAACAGCAAAGGAAGTGTCTAGTATAATTGGCAGTTGATAAACAAATAATCATACAGCCAAAAGTTGCTAGAAACCATCTTGCAAAATTTGTTAAAAATTTAGAAGATGAAGGTATCAAAATGGTATTTGCAGACCCAAAAAATTTAGGTAAAACAAAAATCCAAACTATATTCGCTTCTCAAAATGCTGATTATGTAATTTTGGAGAAACCAATAACTAAAAAACTCAAAGGAAAGAAGATTGGAAGAAAGTTTAAGGTTTCATCAAATAAAGACATTGAAAATGTTCTTGATTCTGCAAAAAAGGGATTAGATTTTGTTATAATAGAAGTGAAAGATTGGAAGATAATTCCACTAGAAAATATTATTGCAAAACTTCACAAGATTCACACTAAGATTTTTTCTATTGCAAGAAATGCAAAAGAGGCAAGAAAAATGTTTTCCATTTTAGATGTTGGAGTAGATGGTGTGATTTTCAATACAGGTTCAATGAATGAAGTTAGACAGGCATTAGTGTATTTAGGCTCAAAAAGCTTTGAACTCAACTCTGCAAAAATAATAGATATTCAAGAAGTGGGCGATGGCGAAAGAGTATGTGTTGATACAGCATCTATGCTGAATAGAGGTGAAGGTATGTTAATTGGAAGTAGAGCAAACTTTTTGTTTTTAGTCCATAACGAATCAGTTGGTTCATCGTTCACTTCACCTAGACCATTCAGAGTTAATGCTGGTGCGGTGCATTGTTACACACTAGCACCTGATGGCACTACAAAATATCTATCTGAATTAGAAACTGGTGTGGAAATATTGGTACTTGATTCTAAAGGAAAGGCAAGACGTGCTGCAATAGGCAGATGTAAGATAGAAAAAAGACCAATGCTTATGATTAAGGCTAAAGTCGGAGACGAAATAGGTGGTATCATAGCACAGGATGCTGAAACAATTCGTTTTGTAAAACCTAATGGACAATTGGTGTCAGTAACGCATCTAAAAAAAGGCGACTCGGTGATAGTTCATGCAAAAGCAGCAACTGGAAGACATTTTGGCATGGAAGTATCTGATGAATACATTTTAGAAAAATAGGAAAGATGACATACAAAACATGTGCCAGCGTAGCTGAAAAAACTCCAAAGAAACTCAAACAAACTCTTGCAAAAGCATTAAAAAAATCAGATTATGCTGAAATCAGATTTGATTTTCTAAACCCAAATGCTGTACCTGAAGCATTACACCTAATCGGAAAAGATTTGAAAATGTGTGTGGGTACATTAAGACCAATTCGTGAAGGAGGAAAATTTTCAGGTAATGAGAAAAATAGAATTTCAATTATAAAACTGATTGCAGAATATAACCCATTTTTGCTTGATATAGAATTTAATACATTAAGAAAAAATAAGATGCTGCAACGTTACTTGAAAAGCACTGGAACAGATATTCTTGTATCTTGGCATAGCTTCAAACATACGCCAAACATTTCTATGATGCAAAAGAAATTATCAGAAATGAAAAAATTTTCAAAGAATGTCAAAATGGTAACAATGGCAAAATCAATTAACGATGGATCACGAATATTATCACTGTACAAGAACAGTAAGGGTGTAAAATTGATTGCATTTTCAATGGGAAATTTTGGCAGAATGTCACGATTACTTTGCTTACTTTTGGGAAGTCCATATACGTACGTATCACTAGGTAAAGCAGTTGCACCGGGGCAATTTAGCGTGGATGAGGTTAAATCAATCTTTACGATAAGAAAATAGATGTCCAATACATATGCTGTGATAGGAGATCCGATAGATCATTCTTTATCACCAAATATACACAATGCAGCATTTCGCCATTTACAATTAGATCATACGTATATTGCATACAGGATACCAGCAGGAGAACTAACTGCAGGAATAGAAGCACTAAAAGCGATAAAAATTGCGGGGTTTAACGTTACAATTCCTCATAAAATTGAAATGATGAAATTATTAGATGAAATGGACACAACATGCAAAGTAATTGGAGCAGTAAATACTGTATTAAATGATAATGGAAAACTGAAAGGTTACAATACAGATATGATTGGATTCCTTGATCCTATCAAAAAGAAAAATTTGACAATAGAAGGTTCTCAGGTATTACTTTTAGGTGCAGGTGGGGCTGCAAGAGCAATAATAACTGCAATGGTTAAAGAAAAAGCTGGAAAAATTACAATTGCAAACAGAACCCAAGAAAATGCAAAAGAATTAACAGAATTTGCTAAAAAAATTGGAGGTAATGTAGATGTAGCTCCAATGCAAGAAGTTGATGAATTAATCGCTGATTACAAATTTATTATAAATTCAACTTCTATTGGTATGAAAAATGAACCTAGCCCAATCTCAACTGAGAACATAAGTAAGAACTCTATAGTTTACGATATTGTGTATCAGCCAATGAACACGGATCTTATTAAAAAATCAAAGGAAAATGGTGCGACTATAATTTATGGTTATGAAATGCTTTTGAGCCAGGCTGCATGTTCGTTTGAAATTTGGCATAAGACGGAAGCTCCATATGATGTTATGAAAAAAGCATTACTTGGAGGAGTTTAATGGCAATAGCTAAAGCAACTATACATGGTGCAATCTCTATCGTAAATGCAATCGCAACAGGAAAGGGAGCAGCACTTGGTATATCAAAAAGGGTTAATGTTGAAATGGAAACTTCATACGGAAAAGGCGTGATAATTGAAGTTGAAAATAAATCAATGAGCTCACGCTTAATCAATAAAGTTATTGAAAAAATCGTTCCAAAAAATGAACTATCTAAAACAAAATTGAAAATCTCATTGGACTCGGAAATTCCGACAGGATATGGATTGAAAAGTTCAAGTGCAATTTCCACTGCAGTAGCTATGGCATGTGCAAAATTATTCAAACCAAATATGAACGACACAGAAATATTAAATGTTGGAGTTAAGGCATCTATCGAAACTAAAGTTAGTTTGACTGGTGCATATGATGATGCATGTGCATGCTATTATGGTGGATTTGTTGTGACTGATAATTATAAGAAAAAACTAATTCGTTCTGAAAAGTGTCTTAATCATGTATCTGCTGTAATTTTTATACCTAAATCAAGAAAAAGGGGAAATGTTAGAAAACTTAAAGCATCAAGTGACGATTTTGAGCAAGCTTGGAATCTTGCAAAAAAATCTGATTATTGGAATGCCATGAATCTAAACGGTATAGCAACATCTACCATCCTAAGCTCAGAACCAGAAATTATCCTTAAACTAATCGAAAATGGGGCAATAGGAGCATCAGTTTCTGGTAATGGTCCATCAATAGCTGCAATTGTTAAAAATAACTCTGTACCAAAGATTAAAAAATTATTTTCTACACTTGATGGTAATACTACTGTTGCTCAAATAAATAACAAAAAGGCTGAAGTGCATGAATTGTAGAGTAGAAAAATCTGAGATTAGTGGAAAGATCATATGTCCTCCCAACAAAAGTTATACGCATAGAGCAATTTTTTTGGCGTCGCTAGCTATTGACAAAAGCATTATCAAAAATATTTTGAGATCAGGAGATACTAATGCTACAATTAACGCTTGCAAAAACTTTGGTGTGGAAATAAAAGACGTAGGAGATGATATAACGGTAACCAGTGCAAAAGAATTAAAATTACAAAATAATACTATAGACGCCGCTAATTCTGGAACGACTATTAGGATTGCGGCTGCAATTTCAGCTCTAGCAAATGACAAAATAGTTTTAACAGGAGATTCAAGCCTAAAAAAACGACCAATGCAACCATTGCTTGATGCTCTAAAATCACTAGGAGCAAAATGTAGTTCAGATAATGGTAGTCCACCCATATCAATTGCAGGTATGATAAAAGGAGGAGAAGTTAAAATTCCTGGAAATGTTTCAAGTCAATTCATTTCAGCATTGATGATTACTGCTCCAAAATTAGAAAATGGGCTTATACTAAACATTCAAGGCAAGTTAGTATCAAAACCGTACGTTGATGCAACAATTGCAATGATGGAAAAATTTGGTGCCAAAGTAGAAACTAAAACTCCATATAAAAAATACATCATACCTGAACAAAATTATAAAGCCACTACTTTGACAATACCATCTGATTTTTCTAGTCTTGCACTATTACTATCCGCAGCTGTGTTGCTTGGAGAAGACCTTACAATACAAATATCTACAGGATCCATGCCGCAAGCTGATGAAGCAATTATAGATATTTTAGAAATTATGGGTGTGGTGATTACGTTAGATAAGAATACGATAACAGTAAAATCGCCAGAAAAACTTGATGGTGGAAAATTTGATTTAAGCAATTCCCCAGATCTTATTCCTGCTATTGCAATACTTGCCTTGAAAGCGTCAAAGCCGATTGAAATCTTTAATGTTGAACATGCAAGATACAAAGAAACGGATAGGATTGCTATACTTGCAAGGGAACTTACTAAATTAGGAATTAAGGTTAAGGAAAAAAAGGATGGATTGGTACTGAACAATTCAAAAAGTTTGACTAGTGCTGATCTAAATTCTGAAAATGATCATAGACTGTTCATGGCTTTTTGCATAGCTGGAATGCATGTTGGTAATTGTACTATATCAGACCCAGAATCCGTGGAAATTTCATACCCGAATTTCATTTCTGAAATGAAAAGAATTGGATGTAAAATTTTTGTTGATTGATAGGAAATTATTTGCTAAATCAATTGTAGAGTTATATTTATCTTAAAATAATATTATACTGTGGTAGGAAGCTCAATTGGACATAATTTAGTCTTAACAAGTTTTGGTGAAAGTCATGGTAAATGTGTAGGGGCAGTACTTGACGGCTGCCCAGCGGGTCTAGAATTAGACGAAAAAGACATACAAAAAATGCTTGATTTAAGGAGACCTGGTCAATCATTAGTTTCAACACAAAGAAAAGAAGGCGACATCGTAGAGATTCTTTCAGGTGTGTTTAGAGGATACACTACGGGTGCACCCATTACAACAATCATCTGGAACAAAGATCATGATTCAAAAAGTTATGCTAAATTAAAAACCACAATGAGACCGGGTCACTCTGATTATCCTGCTTTTGTAAAATACAAAAAATTCAATGATCATCGTGGCGGTGGAAGATTTTCCGGAAGATTGACAGCCACGCATGTAATGGGTGGTGCAATTGCGAGAAAATTACTCAAAGTTACACTTGGTGTTGAAACAAACGCATACACATGCCAAATTGGAAAGATAAAGATGAAAAATCAAGCTACTTCACAGATGCTCAAATCGATATATGGAAACGAAGTCAGGTGTCCTGAAAAAGCGATCGCAGGAAAAATGAAAAAGTCAGTACTTGACGCTAGGAAAAAGGGTGATTCGTTGGGAGGTGTTATTGAATCTGTAACAAACAATATTCCTGTCGGGCTGGGAGAGCCAATTTTTAGCTCACTAGAATCAGAACTCAGTAAGGCCATTTATGCAATACCAGCTGTCAAGGGGGTTGAATTTGGTTCTGGATTTTCCGGTTCTGAAAAACACGGTTCACAAAATAATGATTCTTACACATTCCGTAATGGCAAGGTGATTACTAAGACAAATAATTCCGGTGGAATTTTAGGCGGCATATCAAATGGAATGCCAATAGTAATGCGAGTTGCCTTCAAGCCAGCTTCATCGATAGGCAAGATTCAGGAAACGGTTGATCTCAAAACTAAGAAAAATACAAAATTAAGAGTAGAGGGTAGACACGACCCATGCGTAGTGCCACGAGCACCTCCTGTTGTTGATTCTATAGTGTCGCTAGTAATTGCAGACCAAGCATTGCAAGGTGGTTTCATAAAACCAGTTATCTAAAATGTCAGATATAGAGGAACATCGTAAGAAAATTGAAGAGATAACGCTTGAGATGATCAAGCTGTTAAAGACAAGAACAGACATTGCCAAACAGATAGGCGATGCCAAAGCAAATCTTGGCATGACTGTAACAGACGAGGAAAGAGAGGATGCGTTACGAACTCAGGTTACCAAGTTATGCAAGGAAATTGACTTGGATCAATCTACGGCATTAAAATTTCTCAATTTACTACTTAACGAGTCTGTAAAGGTACAATCTGACGGCAAGCAAACACATCTTTCAGTATTTTTGAAAGCAAAAGCGCTTGAAGAAGAGGGTAAAAAAATAATCCATCTTGAAGTTGGAGAACCAGATTTCAAGCCACCAGAAGTGGTAAAAACTGCACTTGCAGAGGTATACGACAAAGGATACGGAAAGTATGGTCCTACAAAGGGAATTACAGAATTGCGAAAGGGAATTGTTGGTACAGTTGTATCTGGAGACGTACCAGTAGAAAACATAATGATTTGCCCGGGTGCAAGATTCGCAGTTTACCTGGCGATAACTACACTACTAAATCCTGGTGATGAAATAATTGTAATAGAACCAGCATGGCCAGCATACAAGGACTGTGCATTAAATGCTGGCATCAAAGTTAGAACAATAAAGACAACACTAGAAACAAAATGGGAACCATCCATTGAACAAATCAACAATACGATAAATGAAAACACAAAGATGATTATCCTAAACTATCCGAATAACCCAACAGGAAAGACTATCCCACAGAAACTTCTAGATAATATTATCCAAACAGCAAAAGAACATGATCTCTATGTATTAAGCGATGAGATTTATGATATGATGCAGGAGACTGATTTATGGCTTGAATCTGTGGTGAAATATAATTATGAAAAATCTATAATCACAAAATCATTTTCCAAGTCGTATGCTATGACTGGCTATAGGATTGGATTTGTAATTGCAGAACCATACATCATAGAGAAAATGTCAAAGTTACAAGCGCTTAGTCTGACAAATGTTTCAGAGCCAATTCAATATGTTGCATTACAAGCTCTTGGGTTTGACACGTCTGAGAGTTCAGATATTATAAGCGAAAGACGACAAGCATTAGTGAAAAGTGCAAAAGATATCGGTCTGGAATTCGTCGAGCCCGATGGAGCCATGTACCTGTTTGCTAAAACAAAATACAAGGATTTTGATGCAACAAAATTTTCAGAAAAGCTGTTAGAACAAGGGGTTGCCATAGCCCCAGGCGAGGGGTTTGGAGACTATAAGGAATTTTTTAGAATCACAGCAATAGATGAAACCAAGTTAAAGGAAGGTATGATAATATTAGATACCGTATTGAAGGAATCATATGAATAAAGAAATTGCAATCGTTGGCGTAAACGGCAAAATGGGTAAATGGTTTGCAAATTATTTTCATAAAATGGGTTTCAAGGTAAAGGGATTTGATACAAATAATGAGATAAAAGAAAAATTCGTCGATAAAGCACATTCTCTTGTTAGCGCAATATTACAAATTGATTATGTCCTTTTGTGCACACCTACAAAAAACACCCCTGAAATTATAAGATTAATTTCTAAAGAAATGAAACGTGGTTCATATCTAATAGAAATATCTTCGCAAAAATCTAAAACCGCTCAAACGCTTTTAAAAACGCCATCTAAAATAAACCCTATTTGCATTCACCCAATGTTTGGACCAGGTATAAAAAACATTAAAGGTAAAAACATAATCATAGTACCGATCAAGGATGCACAAAAGGAATTAACAGCAACAAAATCGCTTTTTCCAGGAGCAAATTTTGTTACAATTGATGCAACTGAACATGATAAAAAAATCGCTGTTATTCTTGGATTGACTCATTTAATCAATATTGCCTTTGCAAACATACTTGCAAAAGATGAAAAAATTTCACTAACTGAAAAAATGGCTGGTACAACATTTAAAGCTCAAAGGATCATTGCTGAAAGTATACTTACAGAATCAGCTGAACTGATAGAAACAATAGTATCCAATCCAGAGGTAAGAAAATCTGGCGAAGAGTTTTGGAAGGATATAGGACGACTTCTTACAAATTCACAGGAAGGAAAAAGTGAAGAAATAATTGATTATATTAAATCAAGCCAAGAAAAAATTTCAAAAAATGTAGATTTAGAAAAATCAAATAAAAAATTATCTGCAATGATCAAGACAGTTGAAAAATAACAATATGCGCTTTACAAATATTGTTACGTCGTTTATTAAAAATGGTGACAGAATTCTTATTTTAAAAAGAAGTGATAAAGTAAAATCCATGAAATGTTTATGGGCCGGAGTAAGTGGAATTATTGAAAAAAATGACACAACCCCATTAGATAGAGCAAAAACTGAAATTTTGGAGGAAACTGGGATTAATGAAGAAGAAATAGAATTATTGAAGGCTAATGAACGAATAAAAATTGAAGCTGTACAATATAAAAATCACGAGTGGAATATTTTTCCATTTTTATTCAAGACAAAAAATCCAGAAATAAAACTTAATTGGGAAAATTCCGAATTTAAATGGATAAAACCAAACGAGATTAAAAATTATGAAACTGTTCCAGAGTTAGAAAAAATACTATTTAGTTTGCTGTAATTTTTTTTCTTCTTTTTCGTACTTACGTTGTTTTGGTAGCATGATATACACACAAGCACCACCACACATGGTACACGGTACATTATTTCCTGGATGCTGTCCTGTACGTCCATGAATTAATGCGGCCTTTTCTGGATCTATTGATAAAGCAAGTTGCTTTTCCCAGTCAAGGGTTCTTCTTGCTTCAGTCATATCCATATCCCATTTAATGGATTTCTCTCGGAGCTTCACCAAATCTCCTGCATGAGCAGCAATTCTGTATGCTATCAGACCTTCTTTTACTTCATCTGGAGTTGGTAACGCCAAGTGTTCAGATGGTGTTAGATAGCATAAAAGATCAACCCCCGCACTTGCTGAAACTGCAGCACCAATTGCGCTTGCTATATGATCATGCCCAGATGCAATATCTGTAACAAGAGGTCCCAAAACATAGTATGGGACGTCTCCAATCATTGATTTTGCTAGTGTAACATTTGCAGTAACTTCATTCAGTGGAACATGACCAGGACCCTCAATCATTACTTGAACATCTTTTTCAATTGCACGCTTTGCTAGCCTCCCTATATTGATCATTTCCTGTACCTGTAATTCGTCATGTGAATCCAATATAGAACCTGGACGAAGTGCATCGCCTAGACTAAAAGTGACATCATATTTTTGCGCTAATTCAATCATATAGTCATAATGAGTGATGTAAGGATTTTCCTTATCATATTTCAGCATCCATGCTGCAGTTATTGTTCCGCCCTTACTTACAACACCAGCATATCGTTCTACCTTGAAAATTCTTTTTGCAATTTCTTTGGTAATTCCAGAATGAATTGTTGTATAATCAACTCCATCTTTTATGTTATTTTCGAATGCCTTTAGATAATCATCCTCCGTAATATCAAGAGGATTTTTGTGTTTTTCAACACCGAAGTTATATGCTTCATAAATTGGTACAGTTCCAAATGTTATAGGTGCTGTATCCAATAACGTCCTTCTAATGCTGCCAACATCCCCGCCATCGCTAAGATCCATGATTGTATCAGCATGATATTTTACAGCTACTTTGGCTTTTTCAATCTCCTCCTCAACGTTGACGTTTAATGTTGAAGTACCAATGTTTACATTCACCTTAGTTTTCATGCCTTTTCCAATTCCCACATTGTGAATCTTCTGGGGTCTTACGTTGTTACTTGGAATGATAATTGAACCTATTGCAATTTTTGGTAAAAGCCAATCAAGTGTAACATCTTCATCTTTTGCAACCTGCTTCATCTCATCAGTTGCAATACCTCTTCTTGCAGAGGTCATTTGAGTAGCCATAAGTACACTAACCTTCTGATGGATTTAAACAGTCGTCAAGTCAGCGATCAAATTTTAAAAATAATACACCGTCGGTACCCACGTATATGACGTAGTTTACAAGGGACCCCCTTATGTTCTAGTGTTCTGAAAAAGAGCACAACCAATTTCTGAACCCGGATGTTCGTTGAGTTCTTTGTATGTGAAATGACTGTAATCTGACTTCGAAATTAAACTTTGAATATCTTGATCATCGACTCCACATTGGATCGTATTTTTTCTGGGATCAGACACATAAGCCCCAGGTGATATTTCTTTCCAGTTGTTTCCCCTCTTCACTGCATTGGCAATATCCTTCTTACTTCTGGTGGCGATGAAAATATAACCATCTGGCTTGACATATTGCATCGCATCATTTAGTATCTTAATTCTGTCTTGATCGGTTTCAACTACATTCAACACAAAAATAACAGTAACGAGTCCGAATTTTTGTCCGTCTGGCCTATTACCCCTCCCTGGGAATTTAGGTTGTTCATGTTCATCATATGCTTGTGCAATAGCACCAGTTTCTTTTTGCCAACATTCGCTATCTATTGATTTTCCTGCACCAAAATCCAACATTGAACCTAGAGTAATGTTGTCTTTTTGGAAAAAATGTTCATATAACCATCTTCCCGGTTTTGACCATTCTTTTCTAGGGATGGCTGTTTTGTGGGATTCATTTTTCATAATTCCAACTCCACTAATAATGCTGAATGATCACTCAGACCTTTTTGAGTTCTAAATTTATGGTCATAGCTCATTTTAGATAGTTCTAGGAGATCTTCCTTGAGTAGGAAAAGATCACATCTAAATCTACTACTTTTTCCGTTAATATCACGCTCAAGGGTTGGCACCCAGTCCAGCTCCATACCCAAATCATACAACTCATATTTCCTCAAGAATTTGAGAAAATTTTCTCTTTCAGATTTTTTTGTGAAATCAGAATGGGTGTTTCCATACCAACCATCTTTCTTCCTGGGCGCTAAATTGAAATCACCAGCAATCAACATAGGAGTCAAATTTAGATTATCAATAATCGAAGACAATTTTTGGAAGTGTTCATTCCTTTCGATTGTTTTTCCCGCTGGAAAATAAGTATTGATGAGAATTGATGAATCATGCTGAGTGATTAAAATTCGGTCTGATTTATGCAGTATGATATGTTTTTGTTTTGATGCTGTAACTAAATATCTTGTAGATGATATTTCACCTAAACTATTCAACAAGTCTTGAGCAATCGCACTTTGATCTGTCTTGTGTGATATCCATTCTTGTAACAAAATAATATCTGCATTTTTTTCTAGGATTTCACCTGATATTCGGCTTGAACCACGATTACAGTTCAGGCATAGAACTCGCATGATACTCCCAAATGTGCCTTGTTATCAAAATCTACCTAATGTAGAAGGGTATCCTCTATATTTTACTTTTAAAATATGGTACATAATTCAATATAGATATGAACATTCTTTCCATTGGAGGATCCGACCCATCCTCGGGTGCTGGAATACAAAGTGACATCAAGACATTTTCTAATCATGATATATACGGATTCACAGTTGTAACTGCAATTACCAGCCAAAATACAAGAAAAGTTACATTAGTTGAGCCTGTTTCTGCTAAAAGCTTAATTGCACAGATAGATTCAATTTTGTCTGATTTTCATATTGATGCAATCAAAATTGGGATGGTTTACAATTCTCAAATAATAAAGGTAATTCATTCAAAGTTAAGAAAAATCAAAGTTCCAATAGTTGTCGATCCCATAATAAAATCAACAACAGGTGCAATACTTCTTAAAAAAAGTGCACTGCGTGATTACAAAAAGATGATAGTTCCATTGGCTGATGTTATAACTCCAAACAAGTTTGAGGCCAAAGCGTTATCAGGAATATCAAACACAAAAAAATCCGCAAAGAAAATTCAATCAATGGGTGCCAAATGTGTAATCATTACTGGCACAACTTTATCAAATGGTAAAATTTCTGATTTTGTTTTAGAAGAGAGTAAAGAATATGTAATTTCTGGCAAAAAAATTCCCATTAAAAACCATGGTAGTGGGTGTAACTACTCTGCGTCAATTGCTGTATCACTTGCAAAGGGAAATACAATGTATAATGCAGTAAAAACAGCCAAGGATTATGTTTACCAGTCCATAAGGAATTCAAAAAAGATTGGAAAAGGCGTGAGTATTACTCATAAAAATATTTCAAATGGGATGAGGGAATTATCAGATTCGATCAATCACTTTAAGCAAATCAAAAACATTTACAAAGTAATTCCAGAGTGTCAAACAAACTTCGTTTTTGCTAAAAAAAACCCAAAAATCATAAAAGATGTATTAGGAATATCCGGTCGTTTGGTAAAATCAGGCAAGGAGGTTGTGACAGCTGGTGAAATTGTATATGGTGGTTCACAGCATGTCGGAACTGCTGTAATTCAAGTAAACAAAAAATTTCCAAAAATTCGTTCTAGTCTTAACATAAAATATAACCCAAAAATTATTGCAAAGGCAAAAAAATCAAAATTCACTGTTCTAAGCTATGACAGGAGCAAGGAACCAAAAAAGTCAAAGCAAAAGGAAAACTCTTCCATTTCTTGGGGAATATCCAACTCTCTCAATGCAAAATCGCCTGATGTAATTTATCATAAAGGTGACATCGGAAAGGAAGCAATGATACTAATCTTTGGTAAAAACCCTAGCGATGTAATACAAAAAGTTTCAAAATTGACATCGTTTCACTAAAAATTGTGTAACCTAACATAAATAGTCCCAGCGTGAGAATACAAATTCATGAAGGCTGTGATTCTCGCCGGCGGTTTGGGGACAAGACTGCGTCCACTTACTAATAAAAAACCAAAACCAATGCTACCATTAGGTAAGAAACCTCTGTTAGAATATCTAATCAAGTGGATTAGAAAAAATGGTGTAAAAGATATCGTCCTATGTGTTAGTTACCTTCATGAAACAATTGAAAAATATTTTGAGGATGGAAGTAAATTTGGTGTGAATATCGAGTATGCTGTATCAAGAAAGCCACTTGCAACAGCAGGACAGTTAAAAACTGCACAAAAATTCATTGATGACACATTCGTTTGCGTTTATGGAGACTCGCTTTTCAATTTTAGTCTGAAAAACATGATAGCTGCTCATAAGAAAAAGAAATCATTTATCACAATGAGTCTTTACGAGCACAAAACATCCATCAAGTATGGAGTTATCGAAACTAAAGGCAATGGTAAAGTATTATCTTGGAATGAAAAACCTGAGATTAAGTCAAAAATCAACATGGGTTGCTATGTTATGGAACCCAACATCCTAAACTTTATTCCTAAAAACAAACCATATGGAATGGATAGTGTAATAAAAAAAGTAATTTCTAAGCGTAATACTGTTAACAGTGTGCTAGTAAAAAATGGCTTCATAGATGTTGGCGATAAAAAAACTTATGAGAAATTAAACTTAGAATATAAAAAACTAGGTAAGATTTGATTTAATATGTCAGAAATTGAAATCCGTGAAATTGAGGATGGTGATCTTGAGAAGGGATTCCTAGAAACATTAGATTTTTTAAGAAAGGCAAGTGATATTGATAAAAATAAAGCTAAGGAAATTTTAAAAAAAATACAACAAAATTCAAATCATATAATCCATATTGCAGTATATGATAACAAAATTGTTGGTTCGACTACATTGTTGATTGAGCAGAAATTCATTCATGATGGTGGACTTGTGGGACATATAGAAGACGTTGTAGTAAGAAAAGATTATGAGGGAAGGGGGATAGGAATTAAACTTGTTACATCTTTGTTAGAACGTGCAAAAGAAAAAAATTGCTACAAAACAATTTTAGATTGCAATGATGACGTAAAACAATTTTATGAGAGAATTGGATTTAAGCGTGAATCAAACGGCATGCGATATGATCATAACTAAAAATATCTTTTTGGTCTTTTTTTAATTCTAAACAAAAGTGCCCCGACTACCATAACCGGTATAGAAACAACAATG
This sequence comes from Marine Group I thaumarchaeote, assembly GCA_013390785.1. Classification (GTDB taxonomy): domain Archaea; phylum Thermoproteota; class Nitrososphaeria; order Nitrososphaerales; family Nitrosopumilaceae; genus Nitrosopelagicus. Next base: position 51,932 of record JACASW010000002.1, on the reverse strand, counting down.
AACAGTGGTGGAGTTATAATAACAGTAAATACCTGATAATCTTTGTCTAGGCTATCCAACATTGTATACGCATAAGACATACCAGCTAACAGTATAATACCTCCAGCAATTACCAGCCAACCAATTTGTTTTGAACCAAATTTCCTAGCAATCATATAAGATGTGCCAGACATGATCACCGCAGGTGCAACTCCTATTGAGATAAATTGCAACATTTTTGATGCAGGTTCGAAAGTCGCGAAGGTTTGCTCACCCATAAAATGAAAAATTGAAATTACTTCTCCCACAAATATAGCATACAGACCAATACCTGCCATTGCAATGTATGCGCCATACTGTAATGCCATATCAATGAAATTTTATCATGGATAAATAAACTGTTTTTATTAATCTATTCCGACAAGATTTGCCAGCTCTTTTCTACATGCTGCACCTAATGCTTCAGCTGCCTTCTCGGGTGAGATTGTATTCAGAAATACACCATATCCTCGTTCAAGACCAGACCAATTACCTGTTATTGGATATACCTCAATATGCCAATGAATTTGTCTACTGTTTTTCTTTTCAGGTGATAGATGAAACGCTAAATTAAATGATACATCCTTAATTTCTTTCGTCAAACCCCCAAGTGTTGCCCTTAAAATTAATGACACGTCGTTGATTTCTTTTTGAGTTATTTTTGAGAAACTTGTGGAATGCTTTTTAGGAGATATCCAAAATTCAAAAGGATAAGAGGGTGCCCAAGGACAAAATGCGATAAATCCTTCAGTTTGCAAGATTTGTCTTGGTCCACTAGTTTCAGTATTTACTACCTGACACATTGGACATACACCTTTCTCATTAAGTATTTGATGTGAGGCTTCAGCTTCTTCATCAATTCTTGGTGGTAAAGTTGAAAAACTTACCATATGGATGTGTGCGTGTTCCACATTACTTCCAGATTCCTTCCCATGATTTACAAAAATAGATACGTATGTAACTCCTTTTTGTGTGTATAACCATCTAAGTCTATCTTGAACCACAACCAAAACATTTGACCATTGTTCCATATCTATAGTGGCGAGACTCTCTTTATGTTTAGGAGACGCAACTACAATGTAGTGATATCCGTACGCAGGTTCACTATATAGTGGTCTGTCAGTGTATGTATTTTTAGTTTCAACTGAAACAACTGGTTCCTTACTTTCAAATACACGAACAGACCAATTATCCACAAAAAAATCCTCGCTATCTTGTAACCTCTGTAACATACCATCTTTTGCAACAAGTGATAATAATGATGGGTTAGTCATAGATTCGTTTCCAGGACAATAAGGGCATTTTTTAGCATCAGTCTTTTTTTTTGTAGAAGGATGAACTATAACTTCACGCTCAAGAACGTAATCTTTTCTCATATCCCCCATAAGAAATAACATGATTTTTGAGGGTTAAAATCTTTCCAAAATATTCTAAACAGAACAATTATTTCTAAGATCGCTATTTTGATTACAAACTTTTAACCATCCCAACTATTTCATGAAAATAGGAGATGGAAAAAAATCGCTGATAACAGTGATGTCAAGATAATCTATGTTTTGTTAGACGGTGTAGGTGATCTGCCACATCCAGACTTGGCAGGAAAGACACCACTTGAGGCTGCAACAACAAAAAACATGGATATGTTAGCAAAAAATGGTATTATGGGTCAGGTTATATCAGTTGGAAAGGGTATAGCACCAGAATCAGATATAGCTGTCTTTAACATGCTAGGGTACAAATTTCAACATTCTGACTACGCAGGAAGGGGTGTAATCGAGGCAATTGGGATTGGAATTGATTTCAAGGATGGTGATTTAGCATTACGCGGTAATTTTGCCACATTAGATGATGAAGGAAAAATTATTGATCGGCGTGCAGGTAGAAGAATTGAGAGAGAAGATGTAGAAAAAATTTCAAAAGAAATTGAAAAAGAAATTGAATTTTCAAATCCTAATACAACTGTAGCTGTGGCGCCTACAGTTGGACATAGAGTGACTATAAGACTGAGAGATAGTAAACCACTTTCCTCAGAAATTAGTAACACTGATCCAGCTTATGCACGTGTAGATGGAATGGGGATTGCAAAGGCAGTAAGTGATTTTATGAAAATTGAAAAATGCATTCCGTTAGAGCAAACAGAAAACGCTGCTAATGCAGCAAATTTGGTAAATGAGTTTACCAAACAATCATTAGAAATAATGAAAAAAAGTGATGTAAATAAACAAAGATCGCAAAAAAATAAAAAATTACTGAATAGTATATTGTTAAGGGATGCAGGTAACAAATATCCAAATGTGAAACCAATCAACGATTTACACTCTATGAACTTTTCATGCATAGTTGATATGCCAGTAGAGATTGGTATTTCCAATATTCTTAAAATGAAGGCGTTTAATGCTGGTGGTCTAACTGATTATGAAGAAAAGGCCAGGGTTGCAGCGCAAGCAATGGAGACTGAAAATGCAATATATGTACACTTGAAGGGACCAGATGAATTTGGACATGATGGTGATGCAATTGGTAAAATGAAAAATATTGAGGAGATTGATGAACGGTTTTTTGGTACTTTGCTAGATCATGTAGATGCATCAAAGATTGCTATAATGATATCAGCAGATCATTCTACACCAAGTATCCATAAGGGGCATAGTGATGATCCGGTTCCATTACTAATTTCTGGAAATATGATAACAAATGATGATACACTGCGTTTTACTGAGACAGAAGCAAAAAAAGGCGCGATTGGATTAATTGATGGCGTGCAAGTAGTAAAAACTGGAATAGATTTGTTTAAAACGTAAAAATAAATATTTCTTTTTTATCTAACATTTCAATTGTTTTTTGTTTAACTCTATCAACATTAATTTGATAATACTCGCCTGATTTATCATGTAATTTTTCAAGTGCACGGCCAAGCACTGAAAGACATATTGTATCTTCATCTTTCTGATAATGTACAAGTGCTGCAGCAACCAGTATTAATCCCTGAATTAGCTCTTTTTCATTACCTGTACATTGTTTCCATGCGCCCTCGAAAGCTTCATGGCATTCCCAAAATCTTTCATTATTAAAATAAAAAATTCCATCTTTAATCAATTGATTTTTTTCTATTTCTTCTTCAATAATATGCCTAGAATCATCAATCTGCCCAATTGAAACTAGTTTTTCCAACAATAATTCAAGATTATCCTTATGCACAGAAACATCTAACTCAATGAATTTGCTTGATATCCTACAATCGCGAATGACTACACTCATACCATAAGTTAGATCGCGTGCATCCGAACGGATAGTTTTTGCATCTTTTGGTGTATAATCAGAATTTTTCAAGTGCAACATGAATCTGTCCATGCTTTTTTTTGTTATGATTTCATAAATTTGTTGGTATTATGTTGAAGGTTTATATGAAATATTCAGGGGATTTGAAACATGTCAATGATTGAAACACTAAGTGACGAAAATAACTCATTTTTATCTAGGCGAGAGATTGTTTGTGATTTTAATAGATTAGGTGGAAAACTAAAAAAATTAGAGGCTGTAGAAATGCTTACTAAAGAACTCAAATTGGATGGAAAGATTGTGATTCCAATTAAATTACAAAATCATACTGGTCAACCAAAAATTACTGGTACATTTTATGTTTATGATGATGAAAAACTTGCAAGAGAACATGTAAATCCAATTATTTTTTCTCGTTTGGATAAGGCTAAAAATCCTAGTGAAGAGAAAAAAGATGCAGAACCAGCAAAGGCAGATGCAGAACCAGCAAAGGCAGATGCAGAACCAGCAAAGGCAGATGCAGAACCAGCAAAGGCAGATGCAGAACCAGCAAAGGCAGATGCATCTACTGATAAACCAGATACAAAAAATAAAAGTGAAAATAACTAATGGCTGGAAAAAAAGGACTTAGTCCAAGTGTTTACAAATACTATAAAGTAGATGGTGAAAAAGTAACTAAAACACACAAAACTTGTTCTCGTTGTGGTAAGGGTGTTTTCATGTCAGAACACAAAGACCGAAAGACTTGTGGTAAATGTGGATTGACAGAATTTTCTCAATAAAGTCTTTTTTTTCTTAATTTTGATGCTTTTAATTCAAAACTTTTAATTCTTGAGATAAGATTTGGCGCTAATCTAATTTTTGAAATTAAATCAGGTGGTAATTTTGTAACATTTGTATCTAATGTGATGTTTGTAATTGGTAGATTTTTTTCAATCCAATATTTCGATATTTTATCCTCAAGTTTATAATCTCTAAATCCAGATGGAAATTTTTTTGTTATATGTAAAAGTAATGTCTTATCAGTAAATACTGCACGTGGCTCAAATAGTCTCTCACTATCTGCATAAACATTTTCAAAAAGATTTGTTGAAATTTCATCAGAGATTAATTCCATATTAGAAATTTTACGCATTAATTCTAAATAATGTAAAAATTCATGTGCTAAAATTGCATGTATCGTTCCCTTCAAGCCATATGCCACTAGTGGTGCAGATATCTGAATAACAACCTGTAATGTATTTTTGGCAACAACAGGAATTGTTCTTGCAAATAATATGCCATATTCGAATGAATTTGTGCCTGATGAAGATATGGTTATAGAAGGTTCAACATATGCTATAGGAAATTCAACACCAGAAGCTTTCTCTATTCTAGTAATACCTGAAACCACAATTGGGAATCGCTTAACTATCAACGAATATTCTTTTTTTGGTAAAACACCATTCTGAAATGCTTCTCTGACTTTTAGTAAAGGGTTCAATGATTGAAATCACTATTTTGACTAGAAAAATGTTAATCTTAACCTATGATTAATTATTTTGACAAGTAAATCTGATCAACATCAAATTTTTCGCAAAAGCAATCTGTATTTAAAATACTACTTATGTTGGGAATAACACTAAATCCATTAACAAGGCGTTTTATGGGTATTCCTCCATCAGCCTCCATCTCTACAGCAAAGGATTGTAAAGAATGTTTTTTGTATTTTAATTTGTAGATTCTTTTTTTGTATTGTTTATCCGAGTCAGTTATTTCAATTGGAGCATCTGTAAGTTGTTTTAGCTTTTTTAGTTTATTAGATGAAAGATTATTTTTTGTAGAAACTACTATCTTTGTTTTAGATTTAAACTGAATTGAGCCATTTGGAATATGATCTATCTTCCTTAAGTCATATATCATAATTTCATTTAGGTTGGATTTTTTTGCTAATCTAACATTTCGTTTTTTTGGAGAAAGTAGTTTTGCAAAAAATGGCCTTCCATTACCCATAACAAGGCTCGTTTTATCTTCACCGCCTATCCAAGTAAACTTTACTCGTTCAGTCTTAAATTTTTCATAAAGAAATTTGGATATTTTGCCTTCAACACCACCAAATGAAACTATTCCATGATTATTACAAAAAATACAGCCTTTGCCCATGCAATCTCTACATGATTCTTCTTTTTGAGGTAATCCTCTCTTATCTTTAACATACCTCCCATACAAAAAGACTGATTTTGTTTTCACATTACATTGTTCAGTTTTAAAATTAATTGTGAATGTAACATCTGGTAAAAGATGATCAATACGTTTCTTTGTTTTCCTTATGAATTTTTTTCCGAGCTCTTTTGTTACATCTGTTTTTATCCCATCAACACCACGAAGGTGAAACCTTGATCGTAGTTTATCATCCCTTTCAATAATAGATTGTTTTAAGATTGCACCAACTGTGAAAGTAGAAAATTCATATTCTGTTGACACGTTCTGCATCATTTTTACATAAAGATCTATGTTGGAGAACAGATTTTTACAAATGTAACATTTCGTTGTAATTCTAAAATTTATCGAGTTTCTAATTTTATTACCTAATCTTCTTCCAGATAATAAATTGGTAGAACTAACGAAAAATCTTCCTAAACAATTATCACATAAATCACATTCACTAAGAATGGATTTGGATTGAAGTATGATTTTATTATCCTTCTCTAACACGCCACACTTTTGCATAAAAAATGTAGTTTAATTGAAAATAATAAACAAACTATTAACCCATACCAAGTTTACGAAGAAAACCTTGCATCTGTCTACCTTTAGATGCCTTCATCATGTTTTTCGAATTTTTATAATTTTTTATCAACTCTTTGACTTCATGTTCAGGCCAACCAGAACCTCGTGCAATTCTCTTAACCCTAGAAGCATTAAGAAGATCAGGATCAGCCTTCTCAGCATCACTCATACTTTGAATAATATACCTCCATTTGTCTATCCTTTCCTCCATTTTATCAAGTTGATCTTCTTTGACCATGCCTGATAAACCTGGCATACTATCAATCAATCCCTGAAATGAACCAGCTTTTGTGACTTCTTCAAGTTGATAATAGAAATCTTCCATATTCATCTTACCGGTTGATATTCTTTTCATACGAACGTCATCTGCTTCGTTTTCTAATCTCTTAGCCAAATCAAGTACTGCTTGAATATCACCCATGCCAAGTAATCTACCTACAAAGCGAGTTGGAGAAAACGTTTCTAAATCATCAATACGCTCACCCGTACCAATGTACATTACCTGTGCACCAGTAGTTGCTGATGCAGCTAATGCACCACCTCCTTTAGCTGAGCTGTCAAGTTTTGTAATTATTATTCCACCAACTGAAACTGTTTTATGAAATGCCTCCGCTTGTGCATGGCATTGTTGACCAATTGTCCCATCAATTACCAACAATGCAAGATCTGGTGAAGCTACTTTATTGATTTGCTTCATCTCATCCAACAAATCTTTTTCCTCCTTATGACGCCCAGCAGTATCAATCAAAACTATATCAAGATTAGATTTTTCAAAATGTTTTAAACCATTTTTAACAATTTGAGGCGAATCCTTGTTTTTTTCATCACCATAAACTTCAACATCAGATTTTTCACACATTGTCCGCAATTGAACCAAGGCTCCAGGTCTAAACGTGTCAGCTCCTATGACGCCTACTCGGTAACCCTGCTTTGACAAGAATCTAGCAAGTTTTGATGCAACAGTAGTCTTTCCACTGCCCTGAATTCCTAGCAAGAGAACTTTGTTGATTTTTCCAGATTTAAAATGAAATTCAGTGTCATTACCTAATAATTTTGCAAGTTCATCATATAATATTTTAACAATATGATCTTTTCTTGATAATCCCGGTGGAGGTTTCTCATTTAACGAACGGTCTTCAATATTTTTAGTTATTTCTAACACTAGTCTGACATTAACATCAGATTGTAATAATGAACGTTGAACATCCTTGGATAATTCTTTGATAAGTTCCTCATCAACACCTGAAGAACTTACTATTTTTTTAATAGCAGCTCTCAGACTAGATTTTAGATTATCTAGCATTGGAATCTAAATGAGCATCCTCTATTTCAAACCTTCCTATGTAACCATCCCACACTACTTTCGACTTTGTTATTTTAATCGGATATGAGTAAAGTGGACAATCGATAACAAAGGTTTCAGCCTCTCCACCTTCAAAATTTAGGTTGAATCCATATTTGGTGGATAGTTTACCTAGTTCTGATATATCCTCTGCAGAAATAATTTTTCCCAACCATGTCTCATCTAGACCACCAGATGATACGCTAGTTAAAATAAATTTAAACTTGGAATCAATTAGTTCATTCATGTATTCTTTTGCATTTATTTTCCATAACGGAGTAATTATCTCCAAATCAATTTTCTCACAGATTTTTTCAAAACATTTTTTCTGAAATTCGCTGGATATACCACCATGTGCCAATCCTTCAATTTGAAAATCTTGTTTTGCTTTTTCCAATAACATTTCAAGAACATTCATTTCTTCTTTCAATTCATCAGAATCTAAGGTTGAAATTATTTGTGGTATTTCCAAAGTCTTTGATTGTAATTCTGTCGATTCTATGGCAGAAAAATGCAGTAGATGACTGTTTGAAGATTTGGGAAAAATAGTTACCAAACATTTTACGTCATGCCCCATCTGCTTTACTTTATAAATTGAATATGTGCTATCCTTTCCACCAGAGAATAATGCTGCTACTTTCATACAAAAAACTACAATTCAAAAGATTTTATTTTTTACCAAGGAATAAAATGGAGGATGCCTCACTTCTCATAATCCTCATCAAATCTCAGACGGCTTTTCCAATCATCATCAGCATCCAAATTATGATGACTTGACACGCATTATTTTAGTTCTGCCCATAACATTCCAATATTCAATATCATTACTCTGCTCTAATTTTCCCTCTAGTTCTTCCTCAACCATATCAACATCAATAGTTTCAAATGTCTCTGAATCCATGACTTGGATTTTAGAACCTGTTATCGAAATTATCTGAGCTGCTCTTTTATCAATTAAAGGCACATGTATCTGCATATTAACCGGACCTACGTGTGGGCGTTTTTGTCCATCAAATATTCCTACTCCGACTATTCTTGCTTTAGCTGATCCATGCTTTCCTGGTTTACTTGTATCATATTCAGTTATCCTACATGGATCACCTGTTGGTTGATCAGACACTGGAAGCAAGATATAAGATCCAATTTTCAATGATCCCAACTCAGTAGGTTTACTCATGATGAAAAATGAACTATGAGGAGCTTTTGAACTTTTCTATTTCAGTTTTTCAAGAAGAGAAATGCTAACAAAATTATTCATTACAACCCCCTTGCGAGAAATATCTTGCCGCATCTTTTGACAATATTGATTTATACTTTGAGGACTACGCTCATCAGACACCTCTAAAATAACAATTTTTTCTGTATGTGGAAATACAAATTTTGGCTTGTCAGCACAAAACAAATTCAGATGGGCAAACCCAGCTTGCCGTATTTTATCTTTTTTCACAATAGTGCTTGCAACATCAGATATAGCATCAGGATCATGGTATTCTAGGTAATAGGTAGAGATGAAACTCTCCTCATTATCTAAATCTCTTTCAAAAAGCTGATTATCAACAGTAAAAACGAATGAAGGTTTAGAAATAGTAAATTTCTCTGCGTCCTTGATGAGTTTTTCTTCATCATAGAACTTTGCCAATAGATAATGGTTAGTTGAGGATGGAAAGTATGGTTTACACTCATCAGCAAAAGTCGCAGCTACAAAATATATGGATTTTATGTTTCTTGAATTATCCCACATATCTTTGACACCTATTGAAAATTTATCATGTTGATATGGTACACAGACATATCCAGATTTTTTTATATTTTTCTTCAACACAGAAACAGAATCATACCCATACTTAATTTTTCATAATTTTCTATTTATTACAACTAATGAAAGAACAGCCGATAGTTATTTAACGCCTAAATGTTTCGGTGATATTGTCCCAAGCTAGCTCAGCCTGGTAGAGCTTCCGGCTGTAGTAGTTGGCTTTAGGCTAAACTGAATTCCAGCCTATCAGGCATACAGAAACCGGGTTGTCGAAGGTTCAATTCCTTCGCTTGGGACTTACAACCCTTCAAGGATTGATTACGCTACGACCAATAACTTTTCTATTTTTTAGATCTTCCAAGGCGGTGTTTGCTTCATCCATGGAATAATGTTTTGAAACAATTGGTTTAATGACACCGCGTTTAGCCAAATCAATGAGTGCAATCATATCATTATAATTTCCAGTGTATGCTCCCTGTATTGTTATTGCTTTTAATGGGATTGAGACTAGTGGTAAATCTACCGCACCGCCAAATAAACCAACTAGAACAATATTACCTCGTTTTCTAATAACAGAGAGACCTAACTTGACAGTAGGAGGTGCATTGACAAAATCAATTATGCTATCTACACCCTTTTCACTACAAATTGACATTATGTTTTTTGAAGCCACAGAATCTTTAGTGTTTACAATATGGTCAGCTCCCATCTCCTTGGCTTTATGTAATTTCTCATCAGTCAAATCGGCACAAATAACCTTTGCATTAGAAAGTGCTTTCGCGATTTGGACCCCCATTAAACCTAGTCCACCAGCTCCAACTATCAAAATATTCTCCGGGGAATTCGAAATTGCTTTTTTTACTGCAGTATAAGCAGTCAAACCAGAACATGCTAATGATGCAGCGCCTTCTAGATCAATTCCTGAAATTTTAGCCAAGAATTTGTAATCTGGAATTAGTGAATATTCAGCGTATCCACCATCTTGGAATACACCAAGTGATTGTGGAGCCTCGCATAAATTGGTATCACCTTTTTCGCACGTAGGACAATTACCACAGCCTATCCAAGGATATACTAATACATCATCACCTACATTGACTCCCTCGACAGAATCTCCAATCTCTGCTACAGTTCCAACAACTTCATGGCCTGGAATAACAGGAAATTTTACGCCTCTATCTGTAACTTTCATAAAACCATCGCCAGTATCATAACCACCTTCCCAAAGATGCAGATCACTATGACAAACACCGACTGCTTTGACTTTAACTAAAACTTGTTTACCAGTAGGGGTCGGAGTATCAATTTCAGATATTTTCAAGGGCTTGTTAGGCTCTATGATTTGCGCTGCCTTCAACGTCGAATTTTTCCGTTTATTATAATATAAGAGTTGACTGGAAACAACAAAAAAATAGATTTCATAGTATTAGTGAATCGTTGTTATACAAAATCTATGAGCCATAATGAAGAAATTTCCGGTATTTCTGAAGACCCAGTAAATATTTTATTTAATCCATCTGTAATTTCAAAAAAAGACGTTTGGCAAATCAACATCGTTGAAATTTTGAAGATGTTAATAAAAATACTAGAAGCAACGGGCAAAAAAGATTTGAAGGTTGCAGGTATGGCTGCACTTTCTTCATCCCTGATTTATCGAATGAAAGTGGAAAGTATTTTTGCACTACAAAAGGCTGCAATGGAGAAAAAACCATTAATTAACAGACGGGACGTCGATATTGATATTTTAGATATCCCATATAGGCATGAATCCACATATCCTGTCTCACTTGATGAATTACTGGATTTGCTTGAGAATTTGATTGTCACCATCGCAAATCCTCGTTCACGCAGGAAAGGACAGTTAGATTTTGAGGCTGACCCACCGGATTTCAAAGACTATTTTGTTGCATTTGAAGATTTAGTTGAAGAATATGAAAGTCTAATTATTCGCAAAATTGGAAGTACCGGAAATGGATTGTTAAAGGAAATTGTTGCAGATTTGGATAGCCTGGATTCTATAAGATGTTTTTTTACAGTTTTATTCCTAGCGCGTGATCAAAAAATTGAGATATCTCAGGTTGACGATGATATTCAAATTACTTTAATCAATAATGAAACAAAAAAGGAGAAAAAGTATGATCAAAATTCAAAATGAGAATACTATAGCAGCACGACTTGAATCTGCATTGTATTCTGCAGGAAGACCACTAACTCTAGAAGAATTAATCAAAGCGTCTGGAACAGAATCGCGACAAAAAACTACAGCAGCCCTGGACTCGATTATTAAAAAAATGAAAAATGTGTTCAAAGCTATTGAAATAGTTATTTTACCAGATGGCAGCTATGTTTTTCAGTTAAAACCAGAATACAGTTCAAGCGTTAGAAAATATGCATCAAAACCACTTTTATCCAGAGCTACACAAAAAACATTATCATATATCGCATTAGAACAACCAATAAGTTCAAAACAACTCTTGGAAGTTAGAGGATCTGGTGTTTATGCACAGCTGAAAGAATTACGACAGCTTAATTTTATTGAACACCAATCGGTCGGGAGATTAAGGATTTACTCAACAACTGAAAAATTTCAAAAATATTTTGGAATTGAAGGTGATGTTACTGCGCTTAAACAAAAACTATTCAAAAAAATAAGAAAATAATCAAAAATAGCATGATTCTTTCGATTTGTATAAATTAGAGTTAATTAGACACAGTTCGTGAAAAAGTCAATTGAGAATTTAGGTACAAGTAAAGTGACAGGAGGACGTAGACATCCATTACGATCTAGACGAAAGTATGAGATAGACAGATTTCCTAATGAAGCATTAATTGGTGAACAGATAACGATCACAAGAAAAGTTCGTGGAAAAAACGTTAAGACTGCAATTAAAACAATTGATTCTGTTAATCTTGCAATAGATTCCAAAATTAAAAGAGTGAAAATAATTAAAGTGTTAGAAAACGCTACAAATAATGATTACCAACGACGTGGAATAATTTCTAAAGGTGCAATACTAGAAACAGAAGAAGGAAAATGTCGAGTTATTTCAAGACCAGGACAACATGGTACTGTAAACGCAATATTGGTAAAGTGATTTTATGAAAGATTACGATCATATCGTAGTCTGGCTAGATTATTTTAACAAAACATTATCTAGACAAAAAGGAAGAAGATTGGCAAAAGACAAATGTGTTTTTGATCCATCACTAAACGAATTAATTGAATCAGCGAAAGCTGCTGGACTTGAACCAACAGAAACAGACGATCAAGTAAGATTTCCAAGAAGACCTTTTGTCAGATCAGGATATATCATATTAGAAAAAAAATTACCAAAAACAAAAATTCTTGACAAAATTTCAGAAAAATTGGTTGTAAAAAGAGCCAAACAGTCAAAATAAAATTCTATCTAGCTCCAAGCTAAAGTAAAGTTGACAGAACGTTTGATCAAGTATTAGACGTTTTTAGATATAATTGCAGGAGGTAGGGGAAATTTTGCATCTGGCCAATAGTGGCAGAGTCATAGTAAGACTTTCGAAAGTAGTACAACAAGATCAGATACTCTGTGATGAAAACAGTACTAAGGTTGCAAAGGTTACAGAATTAATTGGACCTATTGCTAAACCATATGCGTCTGCCATATCCTTGACTAACGACGTCAAAAAATTTGTTGGGAAAAAGATGTTTACTTTTGAAATCCCTTCTGCAAAAAAACACAAAGAAAACAGGAGAAAACGAAAATGGAAACGATAGAAATAGAAACAAAATGTACGGTCTGTAATGCATCACTTGTTGATGACACAGATAATGGCGAAATAATTTGTTCTGGTTGCGGAATTGTAACGCAAGAACATATAGCAGATCACGGCCCAGAAGGAAGAAGCAATAGTTTAGAAGACAAGCAGAAACTTGCTAGGGCAACTGGTCAAACATCATATTCTCAGCACGATTTGGGAATAACCACAGAAATTTCCATTGGATCTACGGATTTTAGTGGAAAAAAAATCAATGCAGAAATGGCTAGTCAAATGCATAGACTAGGAAAATGGCAACAAAGAGTAAGAGTCTCCTCTTCACGAGACAGAAGGTTGTCAAATGTTTTAGGAACAGTTTCAGAAATTTGTCAAAAGAGTTCTCTTCCTAAAAATGTTATAGAAACTGCCTCACTCATTTACCGTGGTCTTGATGGAAAGGACATCAAAGTCAAAGGAAAATCAGTGATTAGTATTTCTGCAGCAGTAGTTTACATGGCATGTAAACAGTGTGATGTAATTCGCTCTCTTGAAGAAATTCTACGTGAAATTTGTCACGCAAAAGAACTGAAATCAAAAACAAAACTGGCTTCAAGATATTACAGAATGCTTGTAATGGAACTTGGAACAGTCACTGCACCCATTGTAACAATGGATAAGTACATTTCAAAAATTGCAAACATGACAAATACTGAAACAAGAGTAGAAAGACTATCTCTAGAAATTGCAGAGAAAACAAAAGACCGTAATTTGGCTGATGGAAAGGCACCAAATGGAATTGCTGCAGCATACTTGTATATTGCATCAATTCTTCTTGGACAAAGTGTTCTTCAAAGAGACATATCTAGCGTCTCAGGTGTAACAGAAGTTACAATTAGAAACAGGTGTAAGGAAATCCTTTCCGGTTTCAAATTGAAAGTAACACTTAGACCAACATTAGCTAAAAAATAATCTCTTTTTCTTTTTTTTATCACAATCAAAATCAATTGTTTAGGTTAGGATTAGCTAAAATTCGCCTCGGTTATATAGAGAATTAAATTTTAAACACCATGGCAACTTTGGAAATCAAAGACCTTTGTGTTTCAAGGGAAGGCAAGGAAATTCTCAAGGGAGTTAACCTGAAAACAGGACCTGGAGAGGTTCATGCTATAATGGGTCCTAACGGCTCAGGAAAAAGTACCCTAGCGTACACATTGCTTGGTCATCCAAAATACCAGGTAACAAGCGGCGACATTTTATTGGATGGGGAAAGCATTTTGAAATTGAAAACCGATGAAAGAGCAAAAAAAGGATTGTTTTTGGGTTTTCAATATCCAACTGAAGTTTCTGGTGTAGGTTTTTCTCACTTTCTTAGAACATCATACAATGCACTAAGTAAAGCACTCAAAGACGATGAGCGTGAAGTATTCATAACTGTAAGAGAATTTCAAAAATATCTTAAAGAAAATGTTAATGCTGTTGGAATGAAAGATGAATTCCTGTCAAGATATTTGAATGAAGGGTTTTCTGGCGGTGAAAAAAAGAGATCTGAAGTATTGCAAATGACTGTATTAAAGCCAAGAGTTTCAATATTGGACGAACCGGATTCTGGTTTAGACATAGACTCTGTTCAAGCAGTTGCAAAAGCAATCAGCAATACGTTTGACAAAAACACAACCACAATTATGATTACACACTATGCAAGAATTCTTAATTATCTAGACAAGTTGGATTATGTCCATGTTTTTGCTCAAGGAAAAATCTTGAAGAGTGGTGACGCATCTCTTGCAGGTGAACTTGAGGAAAAAGGTTATGATTGGGTATTAGAAAAGAAATCTGACTAAACATTGGAAGCAGCAGATAACGAACAGTATTTTTTTAATTTTTCATTCTTTAAGATCGATCCAAAATGGAGGTGGATGGCAGATCTAGCCAAGGAAGAGTCTGCCAAAGAAGTTGAAAATATAATTATTAATTCTGGAATAAAATTCAGATCCTACTCAACACTTGGCTTGCGTGATGACGCAGAATTTTTGTTTTGGTTTGCAGCGGAAACGGTAGAAGAAATTCAAGACGTAATGTCAAAACTTTACCTGACAGTCTTTGGAAAATACATCATACCATCACGTGTTTATCTTTCCTGTACAAGATCTTCTACATACGCCAGAAAGGGAACGCTCCCATCATTTGTTTTAGGAAATGAACCACAAAAATTTGTAGTTGTATATCCATTTACCAAGACAAGAGAATGGTATCTCTTACCACAAGAACAAAGGCAGAAGATGATGGATCAACACATCAATGTGAGTGAGAAATACCCTCAAGTCACGCTGAATACAACATATTCATTCGGAATACATGATCAAGATTTCATGCTAGCGTTTGAGTGTGATAACTTGCGTGACTTTCAAAACCTAATCATGGATTTGAGACAGACTCAAGTATCTGCATATGTTGCAATAGATACACCAATGATCACTTGTATCAAAAAGGATATAGTTCCTCTAATTACCAGTTTGGGATAATGAACGCACTGAAGGAATGGGCAACTGTTGTTAATGCCCTTGAAAATGGAGACCAGACTGTACTTTTGAGAAAGGGAGGAATACTAGAGGATTCATCAGGCTTTGTAGTTGAAAGTGAAAAGTTTTTTTTGTTTCCAACCTTTGAACACCAGGAAACAAGACACCTCAAGCCGCAGTTCCACAAACACTTGGAAGATGCACTAGCAAGCAAACCAAAAGATGGGGTTAACAATATCACTTCTTTTGCAAATGTGTTATACCAAAAGGATATTGATTCTGAAGATAAGATAAACGCGTTGTCACCATTTCACATTCTAAGTGATTCTTACGTTAAGGAAAGAATTGAGTGGCTTCCAGAAAAATCAATGAAGGCATTATTCGTGAGAACATACAAAGTTCCAGAGTTTGAGATTCCAATAAAGTCAGAATATCACGGATGTAAATCTTGGATAGAATTAAATGAAAAGGATCGAGATGCAAAATCAGTTTTGAGCGATGAAGATATAGAATCAAGGATGAAAGAATTCAAGGAGATTGTAAATTGAAGTATAAGAAATTAGGAAAAAGTGGAATCAAGGTTTCTGAAATAGGATTCGGCGCATGGACAATAGCGCTGAACTGGTGGGGAAAAGAGATTGAAGAAGATGAAGCAAAAAGAATGCTCAAGAAGGCATATGATGTTGGAATAAACTTTTTTGAAACTGCTGACATGTATGGAAAGGGAAAGAGCGAGAAACTGATAGGGGAAGTTTTTTCTGGAATGCGCAATGAAGTTGTAATTTCAACAAAATACAGTTATGATTTTGAAAACGTTGATCAGATTGGCCACAAGGAACTGCCACAAAGATTTGATGCAGAGTTTACAAACAATGCGCTAAAGAACAGTCTTGCAAGATTACAGACTGACTATATTGACGTTTATGGCTTGCACAACCCAAAACTGAGACACATTCACGATGATACAATATTTCAAACGCTTGATGGTCTGATTGGAGACGAAAAGATCAAAACATACCAAGTTGCCTTGGGTCCTGCGATAGGCTGGACGGAAGAAGGAATTGAGGCTATGGAAAGAAAAAATGTCAGTGCAGTGCAGACTGTTTACAACATTTTAGAGCAAACACCAGGTAACGAGCTTATTGAAAGGGGTGCAGAGAAGGATGTTGGCATACTGGTTCGCGTTCCAGATGCCTCTGGAATCCTGACCGGCAAGGTTAATGAAAAGACCAAGATTGACGAAAAGGATCACCGCTCTGTTCGCAAGGGTGAATGGATTAAGGCGTCACTGAAAAAGGTGGAGCAGCTCCGCCCAATAGCAGAAAGAAACGACCTTAGCATCATAGAACTTGCAATAAAGTTCATCATCTCAAAGAATCCAATCTCATCTGTACTACCAACAGTTATCAGCGAGGAGGAAATCGAAAAATTTGCCGCAATGTCTGATGGAAACTACATTAGTAGTTCCGACATGAAGGAGATTGACGACCTGTATAACAGCTGGTGGAAAGAATCTCCTTACGAACTAAAGGCTACAGTGCAATAGAATATCATGGACGATGAAGGAAAATGCAACGGCAAATATTGGTGGTGCTGCAGGCGTTGCTTACGGCTTCTTGTAAAGGATTTACGTGATATTGTTAAACCTCCTAAGGATACGGACTGATATTATGAACGATAAGGAAAAAATCAAAAAAGCTGCAATGTTCATTGACTCATTTCTTGTAAGAACCAATACCAATCTCAAAAAATGTGCTTCATCCAAAGACTTGCCAGAAAAAGAGTCGGTTATTGAGATTCTTGAAAGCCAAAAAAGAGTATTAGAGAAAATTAAGGAAATTCTAACTTAGATTATCTGCTAAAATTTAATCAGTTAGTATGATCTTAGAATATTATGAACGATAAGGAAAAAATTGAAGAAAACGATTCTTTAATTCTTGCATGGGATCAATATATTCAAGGTCAGGCAGAACTAATAGAAAATATCAGGCCTGAATTTCAAAAGGTCATTCAAACTTATTTTATGAAAAATAATAAAAAAGTAAGAGATGTATTAAATTCTATTCAAGAATTCACACAAAAGGAAGAGCTAAAGGATCCTTTTCACAGTGGTTTAACAAAATCAGAGAAATCTTAGAAAATTAGGCAGTGATTTTCTCTTCTAAACTGAATTCATTCTCGACAAAATATTCTACCCTTGTCTTCTTGAATTCCTTTGCACTGAATAGAATCTTGTATTCGTCAACATCAATCTGCTTCTGAATTTGTCCAGCGACTTCTCCTGCTTCATCAAAAGACTTGCAATGAATCATTGAAAACACATTGTATGGCCAGTCTGGATATACCGGTCTCTCATAGCAATGGCTTACCTGTGGAAAAGCACCAAGCTTGTTTCCAACTTCGGTGATTCGCCCTTCCGGAACTTTCCATACAATCATTCCATTGGCAGTAAAGCCAGCTTCCCTATGTCGTAAAATTGCTGCATATCTTCTCATAACTCCAATCTCTTCGTAGTGATGTAACTTTTCAAAAATTTGCTCCTCAGTCATTCCCAGATTTTCAGCAGCCTTTTGGAAAGGTCTGTCAACTATCTCCATATCTTTTTGTAACTGTCTGATGAACTCCTTATCTTCCTCAGTTGGGACAAACTTTACATCGGTAACTTTTTTCTTTTCTTCGGATGGCTTTACATCATGTTTTTTGTCATCAACCATGTCCAGCTTTACTCCAATCTTGAACAGTTGTAACGTAGGAAGCATTCTTGTCTTCTTGATTCCGTCCAACTTTGCAAATTTCTCTAACTCCTTTTCCAAGTCGGTGCCAGGAGGTACAGCCAAAGTAAACCAGAGATTGAACTCATGTTCTCTTTCATAGTTATGGCTTACGCCAGGATGTTTGTTGATTTGATGTGCAACATGTTCCAGCTTGTCAGGTTCAATTTCCATTGCCACTAGTGAACTGGTATATCCCAGCTTCCTTGTGTCAAAGATTGCACTGAGCTGTCTCAGAACACCTTTTCTCTTAAGCTGAATCAGTTTTTCCTTTACCTCATCAGGTGAAATGTCAAATTTCTTTGCAATTTCATCGAATGGTTTGGCTACCAATGGAAATGTCCACTGTATCTCGTTTAGAATTTCAGTATCTAGTTTATCCATATTAGACAATACTCCAGATCTTTAGTGTCAATTAAAAAATGTAGCTGGCTTTCTCTAATCTATAAATATCATCCACGGTGTGCCTGAGTGTTGATTGTTGATCTACACCTAAAGGGAAACCTCGTCATCGTAGTTGGCTCTGGAAACGAAGGCATGAAGAAAGTGAGCTCGCTCTTGACACAGGACTGTGAAATTCTTGTGATAAGCAGTAATTCAAATCCTCAAATTGAGAAATACACTAAGCAAAGAAAAATCAAATTTAAAAAAATCAAACTAAATGACGCAAGCTTTCTTTCAAAATACAAGCCATATCTGGTCATGGCTACTACCACTGACAAGGCGCTGAACAGAAAAATTGTTGAAAAGGCTAGGAAAATGAAATCCTATGCTTATGCGTCAGATGATCCTGAGATTAGCGACTTTTCCCATCCTTCCGTGATCAACATCGCAGACACGGTACAAGTTGCAGTATCAACTGGCGGAAGCAGTCCTGCGATGGCAAGAAAGATCAAGATAAAGACAGAATCCTTCTTGAAGAAAAATATCTCAAGCGAGGATATCTATCAAATCAAACTGCAGAAATTTGCAAGATTTGAGGCAAAACAAGTGCTCTCAACCCAATTAGATCGCAAAAAATTCCTGTACGGAGTAATGAATGACAAGCGTGTAAAAGGATTATTAAAAGAAGGAAAATACAAAATGGCACAGGGACGAGTAAAAAAAATGCTGAGGGAATTGACATGAAACAAAATATTATCAACGCTCGAGTAACTTTTAGGAAATCACCAATTCATGTTTTAGAGAAATTTGCCTTCAAAGATATGCCCAATGCATGTTTAACTTTCAAAAAAAATTCTAGCGTTTCAGAATGTGTAATAATTCAAACATGTAACAGGATTGAACTCTTTGCCACATCAGATAATCATAACGTTGATGAAATCAAAAACACATGGGCATCACTTACTGGACTAGATGACAATGCGTTTAGAGATACACTTGAAGTGTGCGAGAATAGGGATGCATATGAACACCTGTTAAAACTCACATCAGGTCTGGAATCGTTGGTTGTTGGGGAAGAACAAATTCTTGGCCAAATTAAAGAATCAATTTCAGCTGCGAGAAAGGTTGATGCATCAGGTAAAAGACTGAATAAATTATTTGAAAGATCTATCAGGATTGGAACTCGTATTAGAAATTCTACTGGAATAGGCAGAGGTGGAATATCACTTGGTTCCATGGCTGTCAAACTTGCGGAGGAAAATATTGATGACATTAAATCAAAACGCGTGCTACTTATCGGTACAGGGGAAGCTGCAACGATGGTTGCCAAGTCTCTAAAGAAAAGGGGATATGCATTCAATGTTACTAGTCGAACTTTAGAACGATCCGTTGGGTTCTCTCAAACGCTTGGGGGAAAACCAATAAAATTTGAAGACGTACTAACAGGATTCAGCGATTATGAAATCATATTTGTTGCGACCACAGCACCATATTTCCTAGTTACATTTGATAAAATGAAAGATGCTATGAAAAATAAATCTGGAACCATGATACTTGATTTGTCAAACCCTAGAACAGTAGATGAAAAAGTTGCTACTATTCCTGGAATTAAACTGATGAATATTGATCAGATTGCCGAGATGGTGGACAAAAACATGAAAAAAAGAAAAGATAAAGTTTCCACAGTGGAAAATATAATTAGTGAAGAAGTTCCAATTATTGAAGCGACAATGAAACGACTCGATGCGGAACCACTGGTTAAGGATGTCTTTACCAATGCAGATTCTCTGAGAGTGAAGGAACTACAAAAGGCACTTCAAATGTTAGGGGAAACTGACGAAGAAAGAATAAGAATCATTGATGACCTGACAAAGGCTGTTGTAGAAAGCATTGTTTCTACACCCATGAATAATTTAAGAAAAGCCTCTGAGCAGGGAAATCCTGACTTGTTGGATATCGCAAGTAAATTATTCGTCTATAAGAAAAAGGAATAACAAAACTCTAACCTAAGATTATATTGTATGTTGTTTGATTTTTGGCATGACTACATTCCCCTCAAAAAGATTGAGACGACTGAGAGTTAATGAAAATATAAGAAACCTGGTACAGGAAGTTAGATTATCTACAAATGATTTGGTCTGTCCAATTTTTGTGGAAGAAGGGCTGAAAGAAAAGAAATCTGTTGATTCAATGCCAGACATTATGAGACTGCCTTTGTCAGAAGTTTCAAATGAAGTGCAAAACATTTCTGATTTAAAAATTCCAGCGGTAATGTTGTTCGGTATTCCTTCGCAAAAAGATGACAAGGGTACGTCTGCGTTTGCCGATGACGGCATTGTGCAGAAAGCAATTTCTGAAATAAAAAATAATTTTGGTGATAAAATCTCTATAATGGCTGATGTTTGCTTATGTCAATATACCAATTCAGGTCATTGTGGAATAATTAATGACAAAAAGATAGACAATGATCTAAGTATTGAAACGTTAACCAAGATTGCTGTTAGCCAGGCAAAGGTTGGTGTTGATGTGGTTTCTCCGTCTGCAATGATGGATGGCCAAGTTTCTGCTATAAGAAAGGGATTAGATGATGCTGATTTTAAGGACGTGATCATAATGTCACATTCAGCAAAACACAGCTCATCATTTTATTCACCATTTAGGGATGCCGCGGAATGTGCACCACAGTTTGGTGACAGGAAAACATACCAAGTTCCATTTACAAATCCACGTGAAGCCATGAGAGAAGTTGAAGCGGATGTTGAAGAGGGTGTAGACATAGTGATGATAAAACCTGCACTATCCTATCTTGACTTGATTGCAGAAGCCAAGAAAAGATTCAATATTCCAGTTTCGGCATACAGCGTATCTGGCGAATATGCCATGGTGAAGGCTGCTGCCAATCAAGGATGGATTAATGAAGATCAAATAACAAATGAGATTCTATCTTCTATCAAACGTGCTGGGGCTGATTTTATCGTTACATATTTGGCAAAGTCAGGTGCAAAAATAATTAGCGATAGTTCATGATAGACGACGAGCGCTTTGAGATACAATCTGCTTTTGACTTACTACCACATGTGGTAGGTTGTAGTTGGGCTACTATCTGGTTTCGTCTAAACAAAATTAAAAAACCAACAAGGGAGGAATTTAGGGAAAAAGTAACTGAATATTTCAAAATGTTAGAGCCTCTGGTAAATGTATATCCTCAGGATAAGAATTTTGAAGAAATTGTTAATTATTTAAAAAAACGAAACGCCGTAGAACTGGAAAAGATAAGTAATGGAAAAAATCCTGAGGTTGAAAAGCGATATGATAGATATGTCGATTATGGATAAAATATTTCTTAAATCCGCCAGAGTTTTGGTCTGACAAACCTTAGTTTTCGTTCAAACAGAAGTGCCTGCCAATTGATGCATGTGAAAAATATCACGGAGCCTATACCAACAATGTCTGCTACAATAATTCCAATTATTCTATCTTCGAATAGTTCTAAAAGTGGTGTGAGTACAGCTTCGCTTATTGTGATCATTACGTAGTAGGATACAAGCCTACCAACCCAAAATCCGATATAGAGTCCTATACTTTTCGCCTTCATCATCCCATATGTAATGAATAACATATTGCTGGGCAGTGGTGTTGCTGCAAACAGAAAAGATGTCAACGTGTATCCAAATTTTTTCTTATTTAGAAAATTGCCTATAGCATCTAGATTTGATTCTTGTTCCTTACCTACAAATCTTCGGAAAAGACCGCTTATGCGTTTTAAAAAGAATCGACCTATTGTGGCGCCAGTTGCTCCAACTAATGCCAAGACGAATGGATCAAGTGATGCATCTAACGCAAAAAATGATGAAAGGATAATCCAGGTTGGAGGCATTAAAATCGGTGCTGCATTGACTGCAATCAATAAAAAGAATATTCCAATGTAGGAATATTCCATAATTGTCTCAATGATATCAACCATAGGTTATAGAAAGAGTAGATCTCTAAAACTCTTGAGAAAAGATATGATGACATTCTTTTGAAATAAAATGCAGGAGGTGGGATTTGAACCCACGAACCCCTAAAGGAAAGGATGGCCCATTGCCAAAATCTTGAGTCCTTCTCGGTTGGCCGGGCTTCGATACCCCTGCACCATAAACTGCTTTAGAACATTTAAAAAAAGTTATTAATTGAAGAAATAGAGATTTTTGTATGACTACATGCGAAGAAGCAAAACAAATGAGAAGTGGAATAAACGTTCAAGGAAAAATTGAACGAAAAGGCGAGGTCAGAACTGTAAATACAAAGTTTGGTGAAACCAAGGTTTGTGATGCATATTTGGCGGATGATTCTGGTTCAATCAAGCTTACACTTTGGGCCGAAGATACGGAGAAAGTGAAAGATGGAGATATGGTTTCTCTTGAAGGTGGATACACAACAAGTTTTAGAAACGAAATCCAGTTGAACAAAGGTAGAAAGGACGGAAAACTGGAAGTAATTTCTGGTTAGTACTGAAATACAATAATTAGTTATTTTTCTAATTTTTTATCTACGCTTCTTAGGTGCTTTTCTTTTAGCCTTTGTTTTCTTAGGTGCTTTTCTTTTAGCCTTTGTTTTCTTAGGTGCTTTTCTTTTAGCCTTTGTTTTCTTAGGTGCTTTTCTTTTAGCCTTTGTTTTCTTAGGTGCTTTTCTTTTAGCCTTTGTTTTCTTAGGTGCTTTTCTTTTTCCCGCTAACATCTGAGTTGCAAGTTTTCTAGCCAAATTTTGAATTCTCTTCGCTTCTGCTACTTTTCTTGACTTATCTCTTCGTGATTTCGCTTGACTTACTTTCTTTCTTTTTGCCTGCTCCCTAATAGATGAGTTAATTCTAGAGAAATTTTTTCTAATGTTTTTCTCAGTTTTGGTGAGAGACGGTAACCTTTTCTCTAGTTTTGCTACATTTTTCTTACTTTCATTCATGATTTTGGTTATACGTGGTTTTGACTTGGTAGCTCTTTTGATTTGGCTACATAGTTTGGATTTTTTAGTATTACATTCTCCAATAATTTTTTCTACTTTTCTAGCAGTTGAGTTTCTTTGTCTAATCTCATTTCTTATTTCATTAATCTGATCAGAAATTGTATCCAAAGTGAACTCTAATTGATCCCTGACATTACTAGTAGCTGAAGAAATTTCACGCTCGATTTGTTTTTTTCGTTCTTTTTCTTGTTTTAGACGTTCCTCTGCATTAATTTTCAATCTTTGAATGCTTTCTTTCTGGGCTAAGCTATGTTGTAATGCATTAGACACATCATCTAATTCAGCATGAATTTTTGATACTCTACGTTGTATTGAATTAATAGCAGATGTTGACTTTCTATGTAATTTTCTCGCTGTTTTGAGAGATCGTATAGCCTTGTTACGAATTTTTGATGATCTTGTCTTTTTTTGCTGCAACTGCACTGCTTTTTTAGAGAAAGATTTCATTATGAATTGTGAATTGGTAAAAATTAACTTATAAAAATATTGATGTTTTATTCATAAATTGGATTTGGCAAAATATTGTTGATGATATTCCTCTGCTACATAGAATTCTTGTGCAGGTTTGATCTCTGTCACTATTTCTGCGTTAAATTTTTCTTTTGCAATAGGATTTAATTTTGTTTTCATTTCAAGTGCAGTTTTTCCTTGTTCTGGTGTATGAAAAAATACCACCGATCTATACTGTGTTCCTATATCTGGTCCCTGTCTGTTTGGTGTAGTAGGATTGTGATTATCCCAAAAAATCTTTAATAGATCTTCGTATGAAATTTCCTCCGGATCATAGTCAACCTCCACCGATTCGACATGTCCAGTCGTATCTGTACACACCTCTTCATAGGTAGGGTTTTGTTTCATTCCACCGGAATAACCAACTTGTGTTGATTTAACTCCATTTGTTTTCCTAAATATCTCCTCAACATGCCAAAAACAACCTGCGCCAAATGTGGCTTTCATATTATTTTAATAACGAATTATCTAATTTATAATTTACATGGAAAAGGCAGACATTGAAGCGATACCAATTCAAAAGACATTTGATCTAAAAGATGAAAAAGATGCTTATGATGCTGCTGAGGAAATGGTGCAAATAGGGTTTTACAAAGAAAAAAAAGGATTCAAAGTGTTGATGCCAAAAGAACCAAAAAAAAATGCTAAGCGTATTGGGTATATCGTTACCACTACTGTAACTTCCAGTTTAAGGAAGGAAGATCAGCATAGAGATATCAGATATTGGACATATCATCATGACAAGGAACGTTATGGTATTGTGCTAGTAAGTTCTAAGGTTGTAGAGGAATTAGATTTTTGATTTATTTAGATACTCGGAAAGCTTGAGTTTGTTTGCAAGTATGCCGGCAATAATAATTCCAAATAAGATACCACCAATTACATCCATTGGGTAGTGCTGTAGTAGGTAGATTCTGCTTAACGCCATACTTACCGGAAAAATCCACACAAGAATCCAACCACGCGGAAATCTGTCTGAAAGTGCATAGCCCAAGACAAATGCAAGTGCAGATGCACGCGTTACATGCCCTGATGGAAATGAGCCCTTACCACCTAAAACTGTAGTATCACTTTCTATCTCAATAGGCAATTCACTGCCAAGATACTCAAGATCTGGTCTTGGACGCTCAACTGCGTAATCTTTTAGATATCCAGCTACTACTGTACCGATCAAGATAGCAAGCAACATTATGAGACCCATACGTCTAGTTTTTCTCCATGCAAACATTACAAAACAGAAGATCATGATTGGGATTATTCCACCAATTTCTGTCAAAAACCACATCGATAGATCCAATGGTGCATTACCTGCTACAGATTGAAAATGCAGTATAGATGACCTATCAAATTCCTCAGTAATTTCTGAATATACTAATCCTGCCATAATTAAAAATGCTATGACCAATAGGAAAAATCCACGTGAACGTATTTCAAATATAAATTTCTGCACTAATCACCCTGCAATACGATCATTTTTAATTTTGCTGATAATAGTATGGACTAAAAGATTTTAACAGTAGTTAAAGGAAAAAAATATGTGAAATTCTTAACTATTGATGATTTTGACCTTAAAGGCAAAACTGTTTTTTTGCGAGTAGATATGAACTGCCCTATAGATCCTGAAACATTAGAGATTTCTGGTACAAAAAGAATTGAAGAAATTGTTGAAACGATTAATTCGTTAAATAATGCTAAAATTGTGATTGCATCACATCAGGGAAGAGTTGGCAACAAAGATTACACTGGAATGGAAAAACATGCTAAGGTACTTGAAGAGTTACTTGGTAGAAAGGTAGCATATGTCAGTGATGTTATGGGTTCTGCTGCGCAAGATGAAATAAAAAAACTAAATGATGGTGAAATCTTGTTACTGGATAATCTTAGATTATGTGCTGAAGAAAACTATGAATTTACTGCATCTAATGCAGCAAAAACAATAATGGTTAACCGATTGTCAAAGATGTTGGATTTTTGTGTGTTGGATTCATTCCCAAGCGCGCACAGATCTCATCCATCAATAGTAGGATTTCCATATGTACTTCCATCATGTGCTGGACGCCTTGTTGAAAAAGAAGTTAAAAAACTAGACGAAATTATGAGTGTAACTAAAGCGCCTTTTGTACTAGTCCTAGGAGGTAAAAAGGTTGAAGACAGACTTGAAGCAATTAGATTACTAATAGAAAATGGTAGAGCAGATCATGTTTTACTTACTGGTTTGATTGGTAATGTATTCTTAAGAGCTCAAGGTAGAATAAGATCCTCTCTTGGAATTAAGAGAGAAGATGAGATTGTTGCCAAAGCACACACATTGATAGGTGAGTTTCCAGATGTTTTCTCTACACCAGTAGATGTTGCAATAGAACAGAATGGAAAGAGGGTTGAATTAGATATTAGAGAATTAAACAAGGATGATGCAATTTATGATCTTGGTCCAAAAACTATAGAACATTATAGTAAACTCATATCTGGAGCAGGAACTGTATTTATCAGCGGTCCAGCTGGATTTTTTGAAAAAGAAGGTTTCGATTTTGGTACCAAGGCTCTTCTAGAGGCTGTATCGGATTCTATGGCTACGACAATAGTTAGTGGAGGACATCTTTCATCTGCCTTGAAAAAATTTGGCTTGGCAGAAAAAATAACACATATCAGCACTGCTGGTGGCGCATTGGTACGTTATCTAACTGGAACTAAATTACCAATGATTCAAGCTCTTGAGGAATCAGCGAAAAAATACAGAGCTAAATAGTAGAATCACAACTAGAATTTTGGCATGTTCTATTCTCAGATTGTGTGATGTAACTTTCTTTTTTACATGAGCCACACTGAATTTTCTCAATTGGTTCAAACAGCTTGAACCATTGTGTAGTAAAATTCTGGGCAATATTACGTAAAATTTCAGCGTCACATAATTCCTTAAAATATACTTCCATGCTGTCGATTGTCATAGATGGATCAACCATCTCATTTTGCTTTAAAATTTCAAAAATCTGATCATTATTGAATCTTAAATCATCATCGTTAAAATTTTCAAAAATTACCTTTCTGATACTGGTTGTTATTGGTGAGTTATCAGGCATGCTAGTATAGAGACGCAGCTTCTTCTTTTAAGTTTCCTGCAGCCTCTACATCATTCATCTTTTCAACAAAATAAGAATAAATTCCGTATTTCAATGCCTTTAATGAAAGCAATGCACATTTTATTCGTACTGGGCTTGTTTTGATTAGGTGTTCCAGACCAAGTTCTGCTAACAATTCATCTTTTTGAAAATTTTTTACTTCGTCTAGATTTTTGTTTTGTATCATTTCAGTTAAAACGGAAGTACATGCCATACATATGGCACATCCCTTACCATCAAACTTCACTTCAGTAATCTTAGTCCCATCTGTGTTAACATACAAATCAATACTGTCACCACAGAGAGGATTACTGTCATGTCTGTGTATCTGAGGATTTTCTATTTTACCAAAATTTGAAGGGTTTCTAGAATATTCAATTATCATTTCTGTGTAGATAGGATCCCCACTCATAATTTGAACACCTTAGCAACCTCTTCAAGTGAATTAATGAGAACGTCTATCTCTTGTTTTGTCGTGTAAATGTAAAAGCTAGCACGGTTAGTTGCTGCAACATCAAGTTTCTCCATCAAAACCTGTGCACAATGATGTCCTGATCTTATTGCAACACCATTTTTGTCAACTATGGTTGCAACGTCATGAGGATGCACATCTTCGAAATTGAATGAGATGACACCGCCCTGTTTTTCAGAATTCTTAGGACCATAAATGACTAGACCATTAACTTTGGACATTTTTTCTAATGCATATTTTGTTAACTCAATTTCATGATTTCTAACATTATCCATTCCAATTTTTGTGAGATAATCAATTGCAGCTGAAAAACAAATAACATCAGCCACATTAGGTGTTCCAGCTTCAAACTTGTATGGAAGATCATTGTAAGTGGTTTCAAATTTGTGAACTTCCCTTATCATATCTCCACCGCCTTGGAAAGGTCTCATCTTTTCTAGTAACTCTTTTCTTGCCCATAGAACGCCAACACCTGTTGGACCTAACATCTTATGAGCGGAAAAAGCGTAAAAATCACAATCAAGATCACTGATGTCTACTTTCATGTGTGGAACTGCCTGTGCACCATCAATTAGAATTTTAGATCCAGCGTTTTTGCATTTAGTTATGATTTCTTTAATGTCAGTTATTGTTCCAAGAACATTTGAAACATGACTAACAGCTACTAGTTTTACCCTACCAGTTGCAAGATGTTCATCAAGTTGTTCTAGCATTAATTCGCCATTTTTATCAATATCGATATATCTGAGTTCTGCACCGGTTTCCTGCGTTAGTATCTGCCATGGAACTATGTTTGAGTGGTGTTCGTACTCTGTTGTGACAACAATGTCACCCTTTTGTACATTATCTCTTCCCCATGCATAAGCAACTAAGTTGATAGCTTCTGTTGTTCCCCTTACAAAAATTATCTCATCATTATTTACAACATTTAGAAATTTTGCAACTTTACTTCTTGTTACCTCAAATGCTTCTGTAGACTCCTCTGCCAAAGCATGTACAGCCCTGTGGATATTGGAATTATGGTTTTTGTAATAATCAGTAATTGCGTCGATAACCTGAATTGGTTTTTGAGTAGTTGCTGCATTATCCAAATATACTAAAGCCTTGTTGTCTCTGACTTTTCTCTCCAGTACGGGAAAGTCATTTCTTATGCTATCAAGAGAATATTGTGTACTTTGCAATTAGCAAACACCTCTACCTGTACTTGTAATGCTGTTCAACTTCTTCGTTTTCATTATAACGTGTCTCCTCCACTTCAACAATAGCCTTAA
Organism: Marine Group I thaumarchaeote; assembly: GCA_013390785.1. GTDB lineage: Archaea > Thermoproteota > Nitrososphaeria > Nitrososphaerales > Nitrosopumilaceae > Nitrosopelagicus. Next base: position 22,992 of record JACASW010000002.1, on the reverse strand, counting down.
GATTCTCATCCATGTTAATTGTTAATTCTTTATTAGCCCATTTTGATTCAATGATATTTGAGATCCATGCTCTAACTTGATGAGACATGGTTCTAGAAAGTGGTTCTAAGAATCCTTCAACAATTATCCGTTCTGCTTCAGAATAACTTAGACAGCGTGTACCAAGATAGAAAATTTGCTCATCATCCATTTGAGCAACTGATGCAGAATGGGTTGCTTTCACATCGTTTGTAAGAATTTCAAGCCCAGGTATTGAATCAGATTTTGCGCCCTTGCTTAATAGAATGGAACGTCCAGACAAAAATGAATTTGAGTGTGCAGCCTGCTCATTAATTCTAATCATGCCTTTGAATAATGATTTTGATGTATCTTTTAGAATTGATTTTTCAACAACTTTTCCATCCGTCGATTGAGCGTTATGATTAACAATGGTATTTAGATCAAATGACTGGTCATTGTTTCCAAAAACCACTTGAGCATCATTTACAGCAGAGCCCGTACCATTAAGATCATAATCAAGTCTATATCGTGACAACATGGAACCAAACAAACCAAGATACCAATTTATCTTAGCGTCTTGAGCAAGATGAGTTCTTCTGGTAGAAAAGTTAACTGTGCTTTGATCCATGATTTGTAATGTTGTAAAATCTAATTTGCTGTTTTCACCAACACGTGTATCTAACAATTCAAGATATGCCTGCTGTTTTGACATTTTTGGGGCATAAAGTTCCTGTACAACTGAAGCTTGTGTATTTTTTTCAGCGATGATCATATTTCGAGATATTGTGGATATTCCATCTAAAGATAGACATGATACCAAATGAATTGGTTTGTCAATAGTAAGATTTTGTGGAACATAAACAAAAACTCCTGAATTAAATGCAGCGTTGTTTAATGCTGTATACTTATCTTCATTAGAGTTTGAATCCTCTAACGTCTTTTGAATTAACTCAGAATGATTTTGTAATGCATCATCCAATGAAGAAATAACAAGCCCTTTTGATTTTAGTTCATTATCAATATTTATTGAATGAATATTCGAGCCGATTTGAACAATACTAATTTCATTTTTTATTTCATCTAATCTTTTAGCTAAAAAATCAGGTACAGATGAATCTGAACTTATAGACAATGATACTTGTTCTGGATTCATTCTTCTAGCATCAGTATACTTGTTGTATAGTGGTGAAACTTCCGCTGGTAAATCGTGATAAATAGATAGAGAGTTTTTTCTGTACTCTTTTAACCAGGATGGCTCGTTTTTTTTAGAAGAAATCTCTTCTATGAGTGAAGAATCTATTGATGATAAAGCAAGTTGTGACATTGTTAATCGTTAAGATTGTTTTTAGATTAGCCTACTGAATTGTCCATCTCTAATTTAATGAGCCTGTTCAATTCTACTGCATATTCCATTGGAAGTTCTTTTGTAAATGGTTCCATGAATCCATTTACAATTAGTGATAATGCCTCCTCTTCCGTGAAACCACGACTCATTAAATAGAAAATTTGTTCGTCACCAATCTTTCCTACAGTTGCCTCATGAGTAACTGTGGCATCCTCTTGATTAATCTCCATGTATGGATATGTGTCAGTCTTTGATGTATCATCTAATAGTAATGCGTCACATCTGACAGTAGCTTTTACATTAGTTGCACCCTTTCTTACTCGCAATAATCCTCTGTATGTAGAGCGGCCATTTGCACGGCTTACAGATTTTGATGTTATTTTTGATGTAGTATCAGGAGCTAGATGAACCATCTTTGCACCAGTATCTTGGTGTTGGTTCTTTCCTGCAAATGCAATTGATAAAGTTTCACCATATGCTTTTCTGCCCATCAAGTATATGCCTGGATATTTCATAGTAAGTTTGCTACCAATGTTTCCATCAATCCATTCAACAGTAGCACCCTCATACGCATATGCACGCTTTGTTACCAGATTGTAAACATCATTACTCCAATTTTGTATTGTTGTATAACGTAACTTTGCATCCTTGTGTGCAACCAACTCAACCACAGCAGAGTGCAGTGATTCTGAAGAATAAACTGGTGCAGTGCATCCTTCGATATAATGAACCTCAGAACCCTCATCAGCAATGATCAGAGTTCTCTCAAATTGTCCAATATTTTCTGCATTAATTCTAAAGTATGCTTGTAATGGCATGTCAACCTTGACACCTGGAGGAATGTAGATGAATGAACCACCACTCCACACAGCGCTGTTTAAGGCTGAAAATTTGTTATCCTCTGGTGGAATTATTTTTCCAAAGTACTTTTTGAAAATTTCTGGCTGTTCTTTGAGTGCAGAATCTGTATCTAGGAATAGAACACCCTGATCTGCCAAATCTTTTCTTAAATTATGATATACAACCTCTGATTCATATTGTGCACCAACTCCTGCAAGAAACTTTTTCTCTGCCTCTGGAATTCCTAATTTATCAAATGTATTTTTAACATCATCTGGAACATCGTCCCAATTTTTCTCAGTTTTTTCTGATGCCTTTGCATAATAATAGATATTTTGAAAATCAATCTTATTTAGATCACCGCCCCATTGTGGCATTGGTTTTTTCATGAAAACGTCATATGCACGGAGCCTGAAATTAAGCATCCATTCTGGCTCTTCCTTCATTTGACTGATTTCTCTAACAGTATCCTTTGTCAGACCTTTCTTGCTGAGATGAACATACATTTCAGTAGAGTCTTTAAAGTCATACTTGGAATAATCCATGTCAAGATTTTCAGTAGCCATAACAGTGTTGTAAAAAATATCTTATAAAAAGCAGTGGAAATTTAGGGAATCCTAAATAGCTTTAGCTAATGAAAATGCCTTTACTAATGCATCAAAAGAGCCAGAAATTGTATGAACATCTGCAATTACATTTTTCACATCGAGTTTTTTTAACTCATCCGCAGTGAATGGTCCAATTGAAATAACTATAGTTTTTTCCAACATATCAACAAGTTTGTTTTGTTCATGATCTTTTTGCATAATCTCAAAGAATGCTCTTACCGATGATGCGCTAGTAAATATGACTCCGTCAACCTTACTCTGTGAAAAGAGTTGTCTGAATTCATTCCATTGTGATGTATCACGAAACGCACATACATCGTAAAGATACAATTCTATTACATGTATTCCAATTTTTTCTAAAAGATCCTTCAGGAAAGGTGTTGATGCACCACTTCGTGGAACAATAACTTTCTTTCCAACTGCATTCAATTTTGTAAAGACCTCGCCTATGCCTACTGAAGAGTATCGTTCTGGCATATGTGCAACCTTAACATTTTCTTTCTCTAAAACATCTCTGGTTTTGGGACCAACGGCAAGCACAATTGTATTTGCAACTGCCAACCGTAATTCTTCAAATTTTCCAGCCTTCTTTGCAGTTTCAAAGAGAAGGGTTACTGCTTTTGAACTCATAAACACTGAATAATCTGGATCTTCCTTTGCTAGTGCTAACAAAAATTCATCCACTATTTTGTCTCCCTTGCTTACCAGCTCAATTGTTGGGAGTGGAAGTGCATTTCCATTTTCCTTGGTAATCAGATCAATAAATTCCTGTGAATCATCTTCCGCCCGTGTAATAGCTATAGTTTTTCCTTCAATCATTTTTTTCTCCATCCAATGGTTTTTGAAAGACTAACAACCTTCCCTATTATAATTATTGAGGGAGGTTCTATCTTAGCTCTAGTTACCTTTTGTGCAATATTTGTAACAGTGCCAATAATCATTTTTTGCTTTGATGTTGTACCATTTTGAATTACAGCGACTGGAGTTTTTTTGTCCATCCCTCCACTTGCTAACTCCTTGCAAATTATACCAAGACGAGAAAGACCCATCATAACAACTATTGTATCAGTAGATTTTGCAAGCTTCTTCCATCTCACTGCTTCCTTACTCTTTTCAAAGTCTTCATGTCCAGTTACAAATACTACCGATGATGCAAATCTTCTATGTGTTAATGGAATTCCAGCATAAGTTGCCGAACCAATTCCTGATGTAATACCTGGGATGATTTCAAATTTAATTTTGTTTTTTTTCAGATATTCTGCCTCTTCACCACCTCGGCCAAACATTATTGGGTCTCCGCCCTTCAGTCTAACGATACAACGTTTTGTTTTCGCATACTTTACCATCAAGTCGTTTGTACTGTCCTGATGTTTGTAATCATCACCAACTTCTCTTCCAACGTAAACAGTTGTCGCTTTTTTTGGAATCATTGAAAGAATTTTCTTGCTAACTAATCTGTCATAAAGAACTACATCGGCCTTCTTGATCAATTCTACCGCCCGCAAAGTGATAAGACTTGGATCTCCAGGACCTGCACCAACAAGAAATACTTTTCCAGTCATTTTTTATTCCACTCGTCCAAGCTTTCTCTCCAATTAGAAGCAATCTCTGCGATTCCAGTTTTTTGGAGTTCCTCTCCAATATTTTTTCCCAAATCCTTAGGTTTGCTAATGTCTCCTGTCTTTTCTAATGTGATTGCCTTCTTTCCATCAACCGAATATGCAGAAACTGTAAGCTTTAGCATGTCTGAATCTGTAGTTGCTAATGCACCAACAGGAAACCTGCATCCTGACTCGACATATTCTGACAGTGCTCTCTCAGCTTCAATCTCATTTCTAGATTTTTCGTCTTCAATCTTTTTCAACATGGATATTGTTTTCTCATCGTCTGCCCTGCAAACAATTGCAAGTGCCCCTTGACCAGGTGATGGAGGAAAATCTTTTGTTGATAAGATAGAATGTTTAACATCCAAGCCTAGCCTAGAGATTCCTGCTTCCGCCAATATGACCGCGTCAAATTTTCCGTCAGTAACCTTGTTGACTCGTGTCTCAATATTTCCTCTAACTGGCTTGACTACAACATCTTGCCTTATCCTTGAAACCTGAACTGCTCTTCTTAGACTACTTGTGCCAATAACCGCACCCGATTGAATTGTCTTAAGGTTAGAGCCATCCTTTGTGATGATAACGTCATTGGATGATTCTCGCTTTGGTATGCAAGCAATTGTAAGTGATTCTGCGATGTCTGATGGAACATCTTTTAGGCTGTGAACTGCAAAGTCTATCTCCTTTTCTGCTACAGCCTTGTCAATTTCCTTTTCAAATATTCCCTTCTGGTCTATTGTGAAGAGAGCCCTCGAATCTGTATCTCCTTTGGTTGTGATGGTTTTGATTTCAAATTCAGAACCTTCATTTTCCTTTTTTAATTCTGATATCACCCAGTTTGTCTGCGCCAATGAGAGCTTACTGCCCCGTGTACCTACCAAAAATGTCAATGCTTCACCGCCTTTAGGGATAATCCATATGCGCCAAGTGTTTTTCTAATGTCCGCATCAGTATGTGCATCAGACAAAAAGACACTCTCAAATTGCGATGGTGGTATGAACACACCATTCTTAAGCAAGTTTAAAAATAATTTGTTGAATTTTTTGCCATCTGCCTTTTTTGATGTCTTGTAATCAGTTACCGGCTTGCTTGAAAAGAAGAATTGGAATATTGATGCTATTGAGTTAATTTGGTGTGGGATTTTATGATCAGTTGCCAGATCATCAATCTCATCAACTAAAAGCTCACAGTTTCTCTCAAGCTTTGTGTAAAGCTTGTTCTTGATTTTATTAATCGTCTTGATGGAGTTTATTGCAGCCGTAACAGATATTGGATTTCCCGCAAACGTGCTTGCCTGATAGACGTTTCCACCAGGCGCAAGTTTGTTCATTATTTCCGCTTTGCCACCCACTGCAGATATTGTGAAGCCACTTCCAAGAGCCTTAGCAAGAGTGGTGATGTCAGGTTTAATTTTGAAAGTTTGCTGTGCGCCTCCCTCGGATATTCGAAATCCTGTAACAACCTCATCGAAGATGAGTGGGACATCATGCTGTCTGGTAATTTTTCTCACGTCGGAAAGAAAATTCTTTTCTGGCAAGATGAGACCCATGTTTGCAAGAACTGGCTCCATGATCAGACCAGCTACATCCTTGTTTTTTGAAAGGATACGATCAAGAGTTTGTGAATCATTGTATGGAACTACAAGTGTATTTTTTGAAGCCTCCTTTAACCCACCCTCTGAAACTGATATTCCAATGTGGGCAGAGCCGGAACCAGCTTTAACTAAAACTGAACTATATGCCCCATGATAACATCCTTCAAACTTGATAATTTTTTTCTTTTTTGTAAATCCTCTTGCTAATCTAATTGCTGTCATGGTTGCTTCGGCACCAGTGTTTACAAGACGAACCTTCCCCATGGATGGAAAGTTTTTAATTATTAATTTTGAAAGCTCAACCTCAAGTGCGGTTGGAATCGTATACAGTGTTCCCTTTTTCAACTGTGAAGAAACTGCGGAAATTATTTCCTTTCTCGCATGTCCAAGCAGCAAAGCACCATATCCATTACAGTAATCGATGTAGCGTTTTCCATCCTCGTCCCAGATTGAACTACCCTGTGATTTTTTTACAAAGAATGGATAAGGCTTGAAAAATCTTACTGGGCTATTAACTCCTGATGGGATTATCTTTTTGGCCTGCTCAAACAGCTTTTTTGACTTGGATGCCATTTACAAAATTCGTGTTGAATATCACTAATATCTTTCTAATGTATACTGGTATTTTTTGTGTTCCTCGAGACTGCCTTGTGAATGGTTACACAAACAAATGGATTACATAGGTAAATCCAATTCCAAGTCCAGCGGCTCCCGGTATTGTAATTACCCAAGAAAATATGATCTGCCTGCTAACTTTCCAGCGAACTGCACGTTTTCTTCGCGCTGCGCCGGCTCCCATGATGGTGCCAGTAATTGCATGAGTTGTACTTGCAGGAATTCCAAATATTGCGAAAATAGCTAACATCATTCCACCACCAGTTTCCGCTGCGAATCCCTGATATGGTCTCAGCCTAGTTACTTTGACTCCAAGTGTTTTGATTACTTTGTATCCTCCAAAGAATGTACCCAAACCCATTGCACCCGCTGCTGCAAAGATTACCCAAAGTGGCATATGAATTTCGTCTATGAGATTTGCTGAAAACAAGATGAGAACGATGATGCCCATAGTTTTTTGTCCATCATTTGCTCCGTGAGTAAGTGCGAACCAAGCAGATGATATTATTTGCAATCTACCAAATGTTCTGTTTACTATCGCCGGTTTACGTTTAGCAAGGAATACAATTATAGCTCCTGCTAAAGCTATGCCAAAAATCATTCCACCAATTGGTGCGATAATTATCCCTGCGAAAACTTTGGTTAGTCCACCATAAACAAGTTGTTCAAAGCCCAATCCCGCAATGCCGGCTCCCATTATTCCACCGATTAATGAATGGCTGTTGGAAATTGGTAATCCAAAATATGTGCATAATGAACTCCAAGTAATTGCACCTGCCAAACCTCCAATAATCATATAGACGGTAATCTCGTCAGGACTAACAATTCCCTTCGCAATAGTAGTTGCAACCGCAACACCAAAAATGAATGGTCCTGCAAAATTAGCAGCTGCGGATAACGTAACTGCTTGAAGTGGTCTTAAAACACGCGTTCCAATTACTGTAGCAACAGAGTTAGCAGAATCATTGAATCCATTTACGAAATCAAAGATTAGTGCTATAATTATAGCGGCAATTGCGATCTCTAACATAAAGCCATCTAGGTATATTTTAGAACGATATCTTCAACAACGTCAGCAACATCCACACATCTATCTGACGCAGTTTCCAGTGATTCATAGATATCTTTTAGTTTAATGATTTGTATTGCGTCCTTACTCTCAAAAAGTTTGGATATAGCAGTTGAATACAAATCATCGACTTTGTGTTCAATTGCACTTGTCCTTCTGCAATGTTCAAGCATTGAAGATGGATTCTTAATATTTCGTAATTTGGATGTCATTAGTTCGACCTCTTTTGTTCCTTTCACCAGTTCAGTTGCCATTTCCAATGCGTATGGAGGAGTAGTGGTTATTTTGTAGCTATGAAGTCTTGCAGATATCCCATCAATATGATCAATTGTATCATCTATTTTCGATGCAACCCTTTGCATATCCTCACGATCCAAGGGTGTGATGAATGTCTTGTTTAAATGAGAAAAAATCTCTCGTACTAGGGAATCAGCCTCAGTTTCAAGAGTATGAATTTTCTTGTGGCATTCAGCATTTTTAAGATCTGATAACATGATGACTAATTCTTCCGATATCTGAACAGCTTTTTTTGCCAAATCATCTAAAGTTACTAAAATTTGTTTTTCATTTGATTTTACCCAGGAAAAGAACTGTCCCATAATTTGCGTAGAAAAGATTTGGACTTAACCGTGATGGGCATAGTCTATATTGTAACTATATAGTGATAGAATAATTATATTCATCTGATCAAAAATGAAATCAAAAGCAACAAAGTACAAGCAAAGAGCAATTAACGTTTGGAACGAGGTTGCACCATTTTACCACAACCGATGGGCAAAAAATGAGATTGGTCCTTTTAGAGTAACAAATGATCTGATAAAATCAGTGAGGATAAGGTCTGGATACACAATACTGGATCTGGCATGTGGTACTGGTCTTGTTACAAAGAAAATTTTAACCAAGGTTGGAAAGGGTCAGGTTTACGGCGTTGACAGCTCAAAGTCTGCATTAGATATTGCAAGAAAGTGGGTAGGAAAGAAACAAAACATGCATTTCATTCTTGGCGATGCTGAAACGATCCAGTTCGACACAAAGTTTGACATAATTACGTGTCAGTATGCTCTTTTTTTCTTTCCCAATGCACAAAATGTATTGAAAAATATGAAAAAATTTCTGAAAAAGAACGGCATCATTGCAATGAGTGTTCACAGTAAGTTTAATGTTCCTTACTTTGATAGTATACTAAAACCTGCGAGGAAGATTATTCCAGATTATCTTCCAAAGTATCCAGACATGGATCGCTTTGGAACCAAAGACACATTCAAGAATGTGTTTGTAAAGGCTGGATATGATAGAATTGTTGTAAAAAAACTACTATTCAGATACAGTCCAGGAACGTTTTCAGACTATTGGAACAACTACAAAAAATATCTATCAAAGCCATTAAAAGAAAAATTCAATGATTTAGACAAATTTCAAAAGGCAAACCTTCGGGAGATGGTGAAAGACAACACGTTACAATATACAAAGAAAAATGGAAAGATTGACTTTCCTTGGGAAGTTTTACTGCTCACTGCGAGAAATTAGTCTAGTGGATCCAAAAGGACATCTGTCTAATTAGATTCACTTTGAAAATTTGCTTAAAGTTGCTCTTCACATTTGATTATAATGTCTGAAGCAGAGTCATATGACGTATCATAATCATCTCCTCCGTCAAGAATATCAGTGCCAGCTCCACCGGTTAGTTTGTCATCTCCGGAAAAGCCCTTGAGAATATCATTGCCTTCTCCACCAACTAGATGATCACCACCTGCATTTCCAAATATTAGATCGTCGCCATCGCCACCAATGATGCAATCGTTTCCTTCTCCGCCAAAGATCATATCATCTCCGGCAAAGGCAAAGATTAGGTCAGCAACATCTGTGCCAATAATAGTATCAGCTGCTGCAGTTCCAAAGATTTGATTATAATATGATAATGGCTTTCCACATGGCTGAACTGATATTACCTGTTCTGAGCTTACGGAATTTCCAAATTCGTCAGATACATTCCATGTTACAATGGTATCGCCCAATGGGAATGTGTTTGGAGCATCATTTGTTATTGTGAGTATGGAACCTGCCAAGTCGTTTGCTTGTGCTTCGCCAATCTCAACCTGTTTTTCTAATGAGAATGCACCAATCATGACATCTTCAGGCATAATTAATTCCGGAGATGTAGTATCAACTATTGTAACTACCTGAGTTGCAATGGCCGAATTACCTGACGTGTCAGTAGCAGTCCACGTAACTATGGTTTCGCCTAGTGGGAAAAGATCAGGTGCGTTATTAGAAATTGAAGGGATGTCTACCAAGTCGCTGGAAACTGGGTTACCAAGTGAAACTATGTTTGAATCAGCGGATGTTGCCTCCATGGTAATTGGACCTGGGGCAGTAATGCTTGGAGATGTGGTATCAACAATTGTAACTGTCTGAGTTGCACTGGCTGAATTGCCTGATGTATCGGTAGCTGTCCATGTGATTATTGTATCACCCAGTACGAAGAATCTTGATGGGTGTTCTGTCATAGAGGCAATTCCCATTATATCATAGCTTGTAGCTTCACCCAATTCTATCATAGTGCTAGATAGACCAGTGGCCTCTGCAACAATGTCTTTTGGTGCAAAAATCTCTGGAAGTGTTGTGTCAATTAGTGTCACAACTTGAGTTGCCTGTGAAATATTACCTGATGTATCTGTCACCGTCCATGTAACAGTAGTGCTTCCGAATGGGAATGTGATTGGTTTATCATTAATTATGGATTCAATGCCAACGCTGTCAGAGGTAATGAGTTCCCCAAGTTCAATATAGTTCATGGTAGGATCAGTTGCTTCAGATGTAATATCCTGCGGAGAAATAATTACTGGTGAGGTAGCATCCATCACAGTTATTTTTTGATATGCGGTTGTGATGTTGCCATGATTATCAGTAGCTGTCCAGGCAATCAAAGTAGAACCTAATGGAAATACGTCTGGTGCGTTATGTGTAATTGATGAAATTCCTGTAGTGTCATGAGCCTCAGCTTGACCAATATCTACGAGTGTCTCATCAAGACTAGATGCTTCAACAGTTTGATCATCTGGAATTGATAAGCCTGGCTTTGTTGTATCAACTATTGTAACTATCTGAGTTGTAATGGATGAATTACCAGATGCGTCTACGGCAGTCCAAGTAACAGTGGTTTCACCAATTGGGAAAACATCAGGTGCAACTATGTAAATTGTGGTATCCTGTATATCAGAAACAATTGGATTATCTAAATTAACAATATTTGCATCAACTGAAGATGCTTCGAGAGTTATATCTTCTAATGGTAAAATTTCTGGTGCGGTGGTATCTATCACTGAAACTAATTGTGTAAGACTTGAGAAATTATTTGATGAATCAATGGTAGTCCATGTTACAATTGTCTCCCCTATTGAGAAGAATTCAGGTGCATCATTTGTAATTGAAACAATTTCGCCATTATCGGTGGACGTGGCTTCGCCCAAATTCACCTCATTTTGATCTAAGCTTACTGCCTCAATTACAACATCATTTGGTATCTGTAGAGTTGGAAATATGGTATCAACAACTGTAATCTTTTGCTCAATGCTGGCTGTGTTTCCTCCAACATCAGTAGCAGTCCATGTCACGATGGTCTCTCCCACTGGAAAGAACTGAGGAGCGTTATTTGTTATTGAAATCACGCCTAGTAGGTCATCTGTACTTGGTTCCTGTAATTCTATAATATTATCATAAGGTACAACTGCTTCAGCAGTTATGTCAGGTACTGAATGTATTATGGGTGGAGTTGTATCAACAATGCTAACTTGTTGTATTGCTGATGCTGAATTTCCACCGTTATCGATTGCTGTCCAGATTATTGTAGATGACCCTAATGGGAACAATGTTGGGGCGTTGTTAACTAAAATCTGAATACCATTTTCATCTATTGCTACTGCCTCTCCTAGTTCAACAGATGTTAGACTTCCAGTTGCTTCTATCACCAAGTCAGCTGGTGGAGATACAATTGGTTTAGTCGTATCAGGTATTGCTGCTGCTTCAGCTGCCGCTGCTGCTTCAGCTTCTGCAACTGCTGCTGCTTCAGCTTCTGCAACTGCTGCTGCATCTGCATAAGCTAATTCTTGTAATTTTCTAAATTGTTCTGCTGCTAAAGATTCTTCTATTTGCATCACAATGGGAGTTTCAAATTTTTGCACTAAACCACTGCTAGAATCTAAAACAAAAATATATCCTCGGTTATCCAATACAATATCTTTTGGTTCAATAAACTTCCCATCTCCTTGACCAACATTGCCCCACGATGCTAATGTCCTTCCATCAGAATTTATTTTAATTACTCTATATTTACTGGCATCAACAAAGTAGATATCTCCATTAGGATCAACTGTCAACCCACCAGGTCTAACAGGAAAACCACCAAATTTGTAATCAAAACTGTCTAGAACAATTCCATCTGATCTATACTTTTCAATTTTATAATTTCCAGGATCAGAAACGTAAATAAAATCTCCATAAATTGCAACATCAACTGGAGTTTTTAGTTTACCATCTCCATAGCCATATTTGCCAAATGATGATAAGAATTCTCCATCAGTAGTAAATTGCTGAATTCTATGATTCTTGGAATCTGCAACATAAACAATGCTGTTTGAATCTATTGTAATTCCTTGTGGTTCGTTGAATTCACCATTTTCGCTACCAGTTCCTCCCCACTTTAGAATAAAGTTTCCATTGTTATCAAATTTTTGAACAATGTTTCGCTCTCCATCTACAACATATACATTGTTTTCATAAACTACAATACCAGTAGAATGTTGAAATTGTCCATCTCCAAAACCCTCAGTTCCCCAGCTTGACAAAAATTCTCCATTATTGGTAAACTTTTGAATTCTTGAATTGCCAGTATCTACTACATAGATGTTCCCTTCATCATCAACTGCAATTTGCTGAGGGAGATTCCAGCCTTTCTTTACAATATTAAAATAATCATTACATAACAAACAATCAGTATCTCGCTCAGTAGTATCAAATCCTCCCCATTCTGAAATATATGGATGACCACTTGATGCAAACGACTGACTGGAGATAATTCCAACTAGTAGTAAGCTAGCACACACTGTGAGTAATACTAATCCCTTCAACAATTATGAGTGAAATTGACGAAAAAGATCTCATGAGTGAGATATTGTTATTTTTTGGGTCAAATTTAGTTCAATCAGAACGGCTTGTTTACCTCACGCGTGAATACATAACTAGCAAGTAGGGTCATAGCAATTACAAAACCACCTAAAATCACTATGCTGAAGGCAGCCGACGAGCTTTCAACATAGCCAGACATCATGCTTCGAACTAGGACTACCGCGTAAGTAACCGGATTAAACTGGGCTATACTAGCCAGCCAATCTGGCATTAAAGCTAATGGAAAAAGGGCTGGACTTATCATGAACATTGGCAATCCTAGAAAATTGACAGTACCCCAAAAAGTTTCTTGAGACTTGGCAGCCGCAGCAAACATAACAGATATTCCAGAAAATCCAATTGAAAATAAGATCACTATTGCCATAATTGGACCAATCATCAACAAATTTGGCATACTGACACCAATAGCCATTGCAATTCCCAAAATTAGACTGGCTTGAATTGCTGCAACTAGAGATATTGCAAACATCTTTCCAAGTGCAATGGATGACCTAGAAATTGGAGAAGTAAGTGCCTGGTTCATAAAACCATATCTTCTATCCCACAAAGTGTTTACACCACCAAAGATACTAGTAAAAATTGCAGTCAGTATGATAATACCCGGTGTCATGAATTCTATATATTCGCCATCAAAGCCAACTGATTCAATCAGAGGCTGCGTCCCTGAAAATATGTTACCCATAACTATGATCCAAACAGCTGGCTGAATCAGTCTGATTATAAAACCGCCCCTAGATTTCTTGTAACGCTTCATCTCACGCCAGAAAATTGAGTATGTATCAGTAATCATCAAAGCCCTTTTCTCCTGTTTAGATTGAATTCTTTTCTTCTACTGTATTTTTTGTTTTCAGTCTCATCCCTCAAATCATGCCCAGTATATGAGATGAATACATCATCAAGCGTAGGTTGCTTTAACGTAAGAGATCTTATCTTCATATCAAGACTGGCAGATTCTTGAAATATCTTTGGGATTACCTCATTGCTTTTGGTAGAAAAGACAGTGATTAAGCCATCTTTATTTTTCACTTCCTTAACAAATTCAATTCTGCCAATTTGATCTATTAGGGCATCTTGGTTTGCCTTACCGTCAACAAGATTAAAGGAGATTATCTCATTTCCTATTGCACTTTTCATTGATTTTGGTGTGTCGATGACCTGTATTTTCCCATGATCAATAATTCCTATTCTATCACAAAGATTGTCAGCCTCCTCCATGTAATGAGTGCTGATAAAAACAGTCATACCAAAATCCTTCCGAATTTTTTTTATGTAGCCCCATATCTTCCGTCTGGTTTGTATATCAAGTCCCACAGTGGGTTCATCAAGAAATAGTACAGCTGGTCTGCTTAACAATCCATTTGCTATATCAAGTCTTTTTCGCATTCCGCCAGAATAGGTTAATGTTGCCTGGTCTTTTTTTTCACCTAATTCTACTAGTTCTAATACATCATCTATTCTTGATTTAATTAGATTGCCTGGAATCTGATTTATTCGTGCATGTAGGTAAAGATTTTCCCTGCCAGTTAGAAATTCATCTACACTGATTTCCTGCTGAACGTAGCCAATTTTCTCTCTCACCTTTTTGGCATCAGAGGTAACATCATAACCGCCCACAAACACCTCACCAGTTGTCGGTTTTAGCAAAGTTGTAAGTATCATCATTGTAGTACTTTTTCCTGCGCCATTTGGTCCCAGAAAACCAAAAATTTCGCCTTCTTCAATTTTGAAAGAAATATTGTCTACGGCCTTAAAATCACCAAATTTCTTTGTAAGTGAATCTACTTCTATTGCTTTCAATACTAAAGCTAATTTTTTTAATTATAATTTGATTGCGAAACAAGCTTGAACGAATATAAAGAATTTTTATTGAGAAAAAATTAGGATGTGTATAAATTGAGCGGCGGTAAAATTATTTTTCTATTAGGTGTAGGTTCATCAGTTGCAATGGCTATCTTTGCACTAATGATGTTTCTAAGAAATTAAAAAAGGGCTCTCAGTTTTTGAGAGCCCAAGATGACTCTATTCGAAGGGCAACTATGGTCTGATGTTGACTATTCGAATATGATTAATTTACAAAATTTACTTAAAAATAACGCGCACAAATTATCTATTTTTTTAAGACAGATACCCAAGACAAATACAATATTGTTCACTACTCTGTTTTCTACTGACTTTAGGTTTTTTTAACTTGGCTTTGGTAAATTTCTTTTTCACATATTGATAGAATTCATTTGAATATTCACCGTCAAAAACTTTGAATAATGCATTTCCCTTTTTTTCCAGAACTTGATCCATAATTTTTGCGGCAGCATAATTTAGTGAGATTTGAGTTGAATGATCTACAGACCAGTTACCACTTACCTGTGGAGAAAGATCACATATTACAGCATTTATTTTTCTTCCAAAAAATGACAAAATTTCTTCCGTAATTGAAATGTCACAAATATCTGATTTTATTATATGTGCGCCAGGAATTTCTTCCACAAAAGATGTATCAATTCCCATTACTTTTCCTTGATTACCAGCAAGCTGCACTGCAACTTGTGTCCATCCTCCAGGCGCACAGCCCAAATCTAAAACATAGTGACCTGCACCAATCATTCTGTATGATTTCTGAAGTTCTTTTAGTTTGTAGGAAGACCTGCTTCTGTATCCTTCCTCACGAGCTAGTTTTCTGTAATAGTCTTTTCTTGCATCAATTAATTTCATTTTACTTATTTTTCAATTCCAGTAGAACCCAGTCCTCAATCAATTGACAAGTTTTTGGATTATGCCACTCGGTACTATCAAGTGAACATTTTGCTTCAACTGGACATATTAAACACGGTGCGCCTTCAAGAGATTTTGTACTGATTGGTATTTTTTTAATTATAAGTTTGTAAGTCCATCTTTCTTTTTCTAAAATTTTTTCGCGCGTAATCATCCCCATTCTTTCCAGTTTTAATGCTAACCGGGAACCATCTCTGCTGGAAAGTTTCAGCTTTTTCCAAAGTTCACTTTGAAATACTCCATCAGTTTCATAATCAGCAATAATTTCACAAACCCTGTTACACATCTTATCCATGTCTGTCTTCTCTAGCTGAAAACCAGTGATCTCATCTTCAGTAAGCTGTTCCTCTAATTCTTCTTCGTAAGTTCTTTTTGCATCTTCCTCCTTCTTTTTTGCCTCTTCCTCTTTTCTTTTTTCTTCTTCTTTTCTTTTGATCTCTTCTATCTTTTTTGCTTCTTTAGCTTTCTTCTTTTCTATTGCCCTAATTTTTGCCTCTTTCTTTTTTGCTTGTTTTGCTTTCTTCTTTTCTATTGCCCTAATTTTTGCCTCTTTCTTTTTTGCTTGTTTTGCTTTCTTCTTTTCTATTGCCCTAATTTTTGCCTCTTTCTTTTTTGCTTCTTTTGGTTTGATTTTGATTTCTTTCTTTTTTGCTTCTTTTGGTTTGATTTTGATTTCTTTCTTCTTTGCTTCTTTTGGTTTGATTTTGATTTCTTTCTTCTTTGCTTTTTTTGGTTTGATTTTGATTTCTTTCTTCTTTGCTTCTTTTGGTTTGATTTCAGATTTAATTTTTTTAGGCTTGCTCTTTGAAGGAATTGGTGATTGTTGATCTTCAGATGCTTTTAGTTTTTCACGTAATTTTGCTAACTGATCCTTAATTCTGTTTATTTTCTTATCTTTTTTACCTGTCCCATCACTATCATTTTTCATCAAAAATCACCATCAACTATATCAAAGTAAAAAATTGGATACAATATAAAACTCACCTAATGTCAATTGTCGAACTAATTTTGACTAATAATTTAAATCTCATTCGAGTAAACAAACACTAATTGCGTCTTAGAAAATTTAGAGTCCAAGCATTTCGTTGCATTCATGATTCAGGAGATATTGTAGTTGGTGATTTAGCTGCATTTGTTGGTAGAAATGAAAGCGGCAAAACTACAATTCTCCAAGCGTTAACTATGTTAAATAGAGATGAGATGATCTCAGAACTTGATTTATGCGATGAAATGACTGAACACCTCAAGTCTGAGATTAGAATTGTTGAGGGGGATTTTGAATTGAATCATGATGAGACTGAAATAATTAAGGAAAGATTTCCTAGTTTACATCTAACAAAGATAAAAATTTTTAGAACCAACAAAAATCCAGAAATCCAGTATGATTTTGGTGATATTCATGTTAGTAGGGAAGAACACCAAAACCTAGAATATTGGAAGTATATCACAAAACAGCTAACAAATTTTGTCGAAAGCATTCCAAATCATATAAGTAAAAAACTTGACACTGATTTTTTTATAGGCAGTATGCCAGAAAGTAAAAAAATTATTCAAGCCGAACTTGATGGATTCAGTAATAACCTGTACGCTATAGCAACTGAAGAAAAACAAGTTATTTCTGAATGGGAAGAAACCAATTCCAAAATAATAAAAAATGTTGAAAAAATTTTAATTGATAACACAGAAAGTGAGGCTTTAAAAAACTTTATTGGTGATAGGTTGCATCCACGGTTTGTTTATTTTTCTGATTATAAAAAAATCCTAGGAAACATAAACTTGTCTGAATACATTAAAGAATCTGAAACTGAAGCTTCTGCAGGGATTGAATATATTGAGGGATTTGATAGAGCAGAAACTGTAAGAAATTTACTTTATCTTGCAGAATTTGAAATGGAAAAACTAGAAGAGTTTAAGAGCAGTCCATCAAAATTAATTAAATTTTTAAACACAGCAAGTAAAAAACTGACTGAACGATTAAATCCCTCTTGGAAAGGTGAAGCCATCAATGTTGAATTAAGACTAAATCCAGGAAATATTTTGAGTGTAGTACTATCAGATGTTCATAAAGATGGTACTATAACCAACACTGGTCTACTGAATAGAAGAGCTGAGGGCTTCAAATGGACATTCTCATTTATAGTAAATTTTGCTGCTGAAACACAAAAAGCAGAGTTAAAAGAAGCAATTCTATTACTCGATGAACCAGCACGAAACTTACATCCAACACAACAAATGGGAATTTCTGATTTGTTGAAAAATCTTGCTGGCTCAAATCAAGTCTTATACGCAACACATTCACCTTTCATGATTTTTGATTACACGCCTGGTAATCTTCTTGTTGTAGAACTTGATAGGAAAAAACATCTTAGTAAAATTTTTTATGATTACTGGAAAGCAGATGATGCAACTCTTACACCAATTCTCTATGGATTATCAAAAGGATTAGTAGATTCAATTACTGATAGAGAGATAGGCTATAACTCACGCCCACTGATTATAGTGGAAGCTATGTCAGATACAATGTATCTTAATGCATTTGATAAATTTCTTCAGGATCCAAACATATCAATGAATCCATTAAATGTTGTGCCGGCATATAATAAAAATTCGGTATTGCCACTATCAATTTTTTATCACACTCATGGATACAACACATTTGTTTTACTCGACAATGATTACGAATCAAATCAAATAGCTGAACAGTTAAAAAATAATAAATTTTCAGATCCACAAATAATATTTTTCGAAAGTGATGGAAACCTTCTTCAATCAATAGAAGATTACATGGAAGTTGATGATTATTTATATGCAGTAAACCAAACTTATGAGATAAAATTACGGAAAGAGGGATTTGCAAATCTTACCAAAGAAGAAGTTCTAATTCATGGGAAAAAAGGAATCATTGAAAATCTAAAGGCAGTTTGGAATGAACATGGTGATGATGAATGGGGTGAATTTGAAAAGGAGGAAGTTTGCAGGTACATATGTGGCAAAATTGCCTCAGGTACTGCAAATTTCTTGACTGAGAAAACAAGAGATCGAACACGTGCATTATACCGGATAATCGCTGAACGTATTAGACAATATCAAAATACAACACCTATGGAATAGTTTTCAAACAAATGATGATTAAAACTATAAAATTTGTTAGAAATACAAAATGAAAACTGAATTAAAGTTTAATTGGAGACAAAAAACTGATGAATGATATGAAGAGATACAAATTAAGTGGTGTTTTTGTATCAGTGTTACTCATATTTTCTATTTTCACTTTATTATCAATCTCAGAAGTTAATGCAGATGAAGATATTTCTGTAAGCGCAAAAAGTTATCAAAATACAATAATCATTGAATTTGAAAACGAGAGCGCATCTAAGATAAAGGCAATTAAAATGTGGTTAGGAGGAGATGCTACATTCAAATCATTTAAGGCAGAACCAAACTGGGGTTATACACCTGATAGTAAGCTAGTAGTATTTACCGCAACAAATACACTAAATCCAGGTGAATCAGTAAAGTTTGGTCTTATAACAAATGAAAAAGTAACTGGAATAAATTGGAAAGCATTAGATCAAAATGATAATGAAATAGATAAAAGAAAAACGTCAATTCAGGAAATTTCTCATACAACTCCTAGTTTTATTGAGGGGGAAAGCGAGGCGGTTGAGCAAGCTAAGGAAACAGGAAGTGCCCTTTATGGTACAAAGAAATTCATCCCAGAAAAACTTCGAGTTGGTTCAGATATAAGGCTGGCAGGAAATGGCTTTAGTGCAGACGAAGAATTAAAGTTGTATCTTGATACCACTATATTAAAATCAGTTAATACAGATGAACAGGGAAATTTTCTAACTACAATCTCTATACCTGACTCAACTAATGTTGGAACAAGTGAATTTATAATAAAAGATGAATCTGGAAATTTTCAAAGTACTAATATCAACATTGAAGAACAAAAAAACAGATTTTTAAAAACTACAGAATTTAAAGTTAACAGTATTCCTACTGAAATTAGCTATGATGAAATGTTAACTTTTTCAGGAAGTGCATATCCACAAAGTGCAATTATCATTTCATTTGAGAATATTGATACAAGAGATTTAGAAAAAACTCGTGTGATCACAGCTAATTCAAATGGAGAGTGGGTTTTTGAGGAAACGATAAATCGTACAGATGCTACTGGAGAAAAATATGTAATTTTCAAAAATAATCAAGATAAGACAACAAAAAATCTGACAATTAAATCAGATTATACAATTGATATTTCTGCTTCTGCAGTGAGATACAATATAGGAGACACTGTTAGCATAATAGGTATCAGTGAATCAAACACACAAACTACAATCTGGATTAAAGATCAGAATAAAAAAATATTGTATTATGACGTTTTTACAACTAATGTAAATGGAGATTTAAATTACCAATTTGTTCTGGATGATACATTTTCTTCTGGAACTTATACTGCAATAATAAAACAGAAGGGTGGTGGATCAGATGCTGCTTTGTTTGGTATTGAACGTTATCCAACAGCAAGTATCACAGCATTGATGACTAAAACAAATTTCCCACTTGATTCTGTAGCAGTTATGAACATTATAGGTCCACAATTAACCAAACTATCAGTCACAGTCTTGGATTCTAATGACAATATTAAATTAACTGACTCTGTTACAACAACTTCCTCTGGTAAGGCTAAGTACGCTATAGATTTAACTGATCTTTCTGCAGGAATATACAGATCTGCTGTTTCTGCAACAAATGCTCAAGATGCAGTTAAGTTCTCAATTGGTTTAGAGACAGGTTCTGGTCCAATTTCGTTGATTACAACTCAAGAAAATTATTCTCCTGGTGAATCAATTTTAATTATTGGTACTACTGGTAATAATGCCAGATTAACTGTAACACTTTATGATCCTTCGGGAAGCGTAGTTAGCGAAACTGAAACTTTTTCAGATGGTTCAGGTAATTTCTCCACAGAAAATATAGGAATTCCATCCGATGGTTCGTTGGGTAATTGGAAAATTACTGCGCATAGTCGTCTTGATACCAAAAGTGTTGAAATTAATGTATCTGTTCCATTGGGTCTAGGTTTAACATTACAAATTGAGGAAACAGAATTTAGTACTGGAGATACTATATCAATTAAAGGAGTTGGACAATCAAACTCAAATCGTCTTACAGTTGAGATAATTGATGAAGATAACCAAGTGGTTGTATCATTAGAAACTCCTATAACATCTGATGGTACATTTTCACTTCCTTGGACTATTCCTGCTAATATTAGTGCGGGAGTATATACCATAACAGTTAGTGATGCTGCAAATAGTAGTAGTACTGAAATATTTATACAGTAATTTTAGTATCTCAAAATGGTTTTTATTTCGTATTAATCATCAAAACTAATATGAATTTAAAAAGAATAATAGCTGAATACCCTAATTTTCCTAAAAAAGGAATTTTGTTTAGAGATTTTAGTCCAATTCTCAATGATGCTGCTGCCATGTCATTTATTGTTGAAGAGTTTTCAAAACAGTTTCATCCAAGAGACGTTGATGTGTTTGTAGGAATTGAGTCAAGAGGATTTATTGTTGCTTCCATTCTTGCACAAAAATATAGTAAAGGTATGGTAATGTTAAGGAAAGAAGGTAAACTACCAGGTAAAACTACAAAAACATCATACACAATCGAATACGGTAAAGCGGTATTAGAGATTCAAAAAAATGTGTTAAAAAAAGATGAAAGAGTAGTAATTTGTGACGACCTGTTGGCTACGGGTGGAACAGCAAAAGCGGCAGGAAAATTAGTAGAAGAAATAGGCGCAAAAGTCGCTGGGTTTGCATTTATTATTGAATTGACTGAACTGAATGGATCCAAGGAATTAAACAAATACAAAACAGTCTCACTGGTGCAATACTGATGGTCGATGATATAGCTGAGATTGGGATTTTCGGTGGAACTGGAATATATGATTCTGAATTGTTACAGGACAGCAAAGAAATCACAATTGAAACACCTTATGGTAAAACATCTGATACAATTACAGTAGGAGAGTTTGAGGGGAAAAGAATTGCATTCATGCCAAGACATGGAAAAAAACATTCCATACCTCCACATTTGATAAATTATTGTTCAAATATTTGGGCCTTCAAGGAATTAGGAATCACAAGAATAATCTCTCCAATGGCTGTTGGTAGTTTAAAAGAGGAAATAAAACCTGGTGATTTTGTTCTCCCAACGCAGTTTATTGATTTCACAAAATCTAGAAGAAATTCATTTTCTGAGGATGGTAGGGTTATTCATATTTCAGTAGCGGATCCTTTTTGCCCGGATCTTCAAGAGATTGTTTCAGAAACAGCGAATGAACAGGGTATAACATTACATAAAGATTGTACATATGCTTGTATCGAAGGACCCAGATTTTCAACAAAAGCAGAATCTAAATTCTACAAGTCTACTGGTTCTGACATCATTGGAATGACATTGGTGCCAGAATGTCAGCTTGCAAGAGAAGCACAAATGTGCTATGTATCAATTTCTACGGTAACAGATTATGATGTTTGGGCAGAAAAATCTGTAACTGCAAAAGAAGTTATGGATACTTTATCCAAAAATGCCCAAATAACAAAAAAACTTCTCGCAGAATTAATTCGTAAAATGCCAAATGATTTTGCTACAAAAAGAACATGTTCTTGTGAGAAGGCATTGACTGAAGCAGAGTTTTAATCATCCGCAAATGATTCACGTTTTAGACCGTCAGGAACACTAAGGTTTCCAGAAATAAGTTTTTTTTGCAATTCGTCAATAACCTCTTCAACATTGTATTCTAATGACTTTAGTTTGTTTTCTGTCTCTTCAGACAGCTTTACCCCAATGTTTTGTCCTCCAATACGCCCAAAAGCTATTGCTAAAAATTCAAATGAATCAGCATCAATCTCAAACGTTCCATTAATTTTTGCCGCCATTTGGGTACCATCAACATTACTTACGTGTACTATTAGATTCAATGTAAATCTAGATTTCTACTGCCCTGTTTAAGTGATCTTCAACTAAAAAGCTAGTATGAAAATCGTCAACTATTTTATAATCTTCAATTTTAAGATCTAAAATTTTTTCGTCAGATGTTTCAAATTTAATAATTCCACTTTGTTTTAATTTAACTAGTTTCCACTTGTCTTTTCCTTTTTGTAGTTTGGCGATGTGCAGTTTGCAAAAAAAAATTTTGTGAAGAAAAACAGCTCGGAATAGAATCAATTACTGATATTGTAGGAATGCCAAGAATAGGAGATAATGAAAAATGGGGAGTGATTATCAGCAAACTACAAAAAGGAAAAGACAAGTGGAAACTAGTTAAATTAAAACAAAGTGGA
>JACASW010000011.1 GCA_013390785.1 Marine Group I thaumarchaeote | reverse complement strand
TTTGGGTGGAATTAATGGTTGCAAAAACTGAGATTTATTTCGCAACAAGAAAAAATGCCAATGCACATGTTTACATCACTAAGGGAGAAGGCAAAGTTAGAGTAAACAATGTACCAATTAATATGATACAACCGGAGGTTGCACGTGAAGTAATTTTATTTCCACTCGAAATTTCTGGGGAATTAAGAAATAAAATTGATATTTCAGTTAAAGTTAGTGGAGGTGGTTTTATGGGTCAATCATATGCTGCGGCAACTGCGATAACACGTGCGCTAATAGGATGGACAAAAAGTAAAAGAGATCCTAAAGATCATCCGTTTACAAAAACTCAAAGAACTGACCTTAGAAAGAAGATTGATGGATTTGATAAATATCTTGTCAGCGGTGATGCAAGAAGAAAAGAGCCTAAGAAATTTGGTGGACCCGGTGCTAGGAGAAGAAAACAAAAATCATATCGTTAGATAATTTTCAAGTTTAAAATATTTGAACGAAGTAAAAGTTTCTATTACTCTCACGGTTTGTATTTGAAAATACCACCAGCTGATATGATTTTACCAATAAGATCTGGAAACGGTTTCATAGAGTAACTTTGGTTTTTTGTAATGTTTTTAATTTCATTTTTACTAGTATCAATTTCTAGTTCATCGTTTTCTGAAATACTAGAATATGTTTTTTCGTCAATCTCAATTGGTAATAGGTATGCACCATCTACTGAATTTCTATAAAATATTCTTGCGAAGGATAAGGCTAATATCGCTTTTATCCCACTGGCACTGAGGGCAATTGGTGCATGTTCTCTTGAAGAACCGCAACCAAAATTATTTCCAGTTACAATGATATTGGCATTTTTTACCTTAGAATGAAAATCGGGATCCATTCCCTCCATTGCATGTTCAGCTAGCTCAGCATGTTCATGTAATTTTAGATATGGTCCAGGTAAAATTACATCAGTATCAATATTATCCTGTTCGTATTTGATTACTTTTCCTTTCATTACAAATCCCTTGGGTCAGTTAATTTTCCAGTAACCGCAGAAGCTGCTACTACTAGTGGTGATGCAAGATAAGCCTTTGATTCCAAATGTCCCATACGACCAGGAAAATTACGATTGGTTGTACTTACACAAACTTCATCTTTTGCTAATACACCCATCTGTGCACCACAACATGCACCACATGTTGGAGGACCTACAACAGCTCCAGCATTAATGAAGATCTGTGTTAAACCATTTTCAGTTGCTTTTTTGTAAATTGAAATTGTAGCTGGAAGAACTTCAGTTCTTACTTTAACTGTTCGTCCTTTGAGAATTTTTGCGGCAGCCAATAAATCCTCATATTTTGCTCCCGTACAAGAACCAATATATGATTTGTCTATGTCTATACTACCAGTTTCTCTAACAGTTGAAACGTTTTGCGGTGAAAATGGTTTGGCTACTACCGGTTCAAGTTCTGATGCTTCATACTCGAACGTTTTTTCATATTGCGCATCTTCATCGTCATAAGCTGCGTTATATTTTGTAATACCGCGCTCAGAAATATAATCAAACACTTTTTGATCAGGTTCAATTATTCCATTTTTTGCACCAGCTTCTGTGGTCATGTTGGTTAGTGTTAAACGTGACTCTACTGACATGTCAGAAATACCACTACCACCAAACTGCATGGCTTTTCCTGCTGCACCCTCAGTTGTAATATCACCGATAATTCTTAAAATGAAATCTTTTGCCATTACATTATCAGGTAATTTTCCATTCAACTTGAAATACAAAGTTTCAGGAACTTTGAACCATAATCTTCCTTTTAAAATTGCATATGCGATATCTGTATGACCTAATCCACAAGCGAATGCACCTAATGCCCCAGTTGTATTAGTATGAGAATCTCCACCAACATATAGTTCACCTGGAGACACAAGACCTTCTTCGTGTGACATGGAATGACAGATTCCATATTGACCCATTCCATACTTGAAGTGTTTTTTGATTCCAAATCTATTTGTGAAATTAGATAATTTGACAATATTTTCTGCAGATATCTTATCCACAGATGGAACAAAGTGATCCTCAGTAACCCAAATCATTGAAGGATCAAATAGCTTGTCTACCTTAATTACACCATCTTTTTCTAGTTTTTCAAATGTCTTTATTACACCTGGTCCTGATACATCATGTAACATTATTTTATCCACGTCAGCAAATATAACATCATCCGGCTCAAGATTATCTTTACCAGATGCTCTGGCTAGAATTTTTTCTGTAATATTCATATTCAAAATCTGTTTTTCTTTAGATTAAAACCTTTTCAGAATAATAAAAAGTAAGTAAGTTGAAAATTAATTGTGTCACTAGAGGTATTTCCAGTTAAAGCGACAAAAAAACAGGGTAAATTTGAGCTTTATGATGAAATCAAAAAACTTGTAGAAGAAAATGATATCTACCTAAAGGAGGGTGATATTCTGGTCATATCTAGCAAATACATTTCCAATTCGCAGGGAAGAATATTGAACCATAATTCTATCAAACTGTCTGAAAATGCAAATGAAATATCGAAAAAATTTTCTATTAACCAAAAACTAAGCGAAGCAATAGTTCGTGAGTCGGATATCATATTTGGTGGTGTCTCTGGATTTGTTATCACATCATCAAATAATATTATGGCACCTAACGCTGGCATTGACAAATCAAATTCTCAGGGTAAACTGATTTTATATCCTAATGATCCTTATCTAATTGCAGAACAAATTAAAAGAAAATTCTTTTTAGATTATAATCTTCATGTTGGTATCATAATAGTTGACAGTAGACTGATGCCTGCAAGAATAGGTACTAGTGGTGTAGCTATAGCTTGTTCTGGAATTGAACCGGTTTCAGATCGACGAGCGACTAAGGATCTAGATGGTAATGTATTGAAAGTAACATTTCAAGCTGTTGCAGATAATTTAGCATCAATTGCAAATCACAAAATGGGAGAAGCGGATGAATTACTACCAATAGCAATTATTAGGAAATCTGGTGCAAAATTGACTGACAGAAGAATAAGTCCCGAGGAAACAGCAATTCCATATGATGAATGTGTTTATGTCAGAGGCTTGAAAAAATAACATATTATTTAAAAAATCAACTAAAATAATATTTGCTTTTAAATATAGGTAGTTTTCTGAACAAAGCTATGGCAGAGTACATTACAAAATACCCAAAAACAATTTCTTTTCTTGATGTGGTTTGCGGTAGTCTAAAAGGAATTGTAAATATCGACAATCGTTCCAATGTTGAACAATTACATGTTGTGGTAAAAAAAAATGCAAATGAACTACTTAAGATATTCTTACATGAAGGTTTTACAAAGGTCAAATTTGAACACAAACAACCTTTTCAAATTGGTAATGGTCTTTCTCTGAAACTCAAAAAACCATGGGAAATGCATGTTAGGTTTGTAAAACTCAAAAAAGAGCTTATAGCTATACATGCAGAAGTAGAAGTTTCTCGAGATTACTTACAACATCTGTTTTGCCAAAGAACCCCAGTGATATACGAAATAGAAAATATGCTAAAAAAATATGAAATCGATTACAAAGTTTGGAATAATAAAATTAAAAAGTACGTTCAGACTGTATTTGACAATTATAAGATCAAATTGGTCACTCCAAATCTACCAGTATTTGCTTGGAAGCCCATGTTATTTGTTATAGGTACAATAGGTGCAATGTATCTTTGGAAATATCTGGATACGATTTTATAGATTAGAAATTTTTCATCCTTTTAACCTTTAATTACAAATTTCCAGTTTAGAAATTAATGGAAGAAAAACCACAATCTGTTTGTTTAAGATACTATGGGATTTCACCGTGGGAAATTGAGGTAGTCTACAACTTATTCAATGGAAAATTTAGTATTATTCAGGAAGAAACAGAACAAAACAAAGAAAGTTTTGTTAGTGCATTAACTATTGATATACCACTACCATTTACTGAGGAATTTTTCAAATGGTTTGAATTTAAAGCATGGGAGAAGGTAAAGTCAATTATCAAAGAGATGAAGAGACGACGTGGTAAAGGAAATGCTATTGTGGTAGAAATTCTCTTTGTAGGCAAACCAAATGTTCGGTTTGTAATTGATTTGAATGAGAATCATGATTTTAACAGTGCTGTAGAAAAAATAGATTTTGTGGTTGAACTGCTTCCATACCATCTCAATGATAGTAATATTCCAAATGATCCAACTGGAGTCTTATACAAATATGATATAGAATCTGGTAAATGGAAATTAAATCAAGTTTGGGCCGCTTTTGATGGTTCCGCAGAACAGAAAAAATTTGTCCTTACCAAAAATAGATGGAATTTAGTTACTTGATATCCTTCTCTAACGGTTCAACCATTGAATGAAGATCTTTGTATTTTGTATCTAAAAATTCTAACGCTTCATCAAGTTTTTTTACTTTACCATACTTGTATCTTATCATCTCACGATGGTGCCAAAAGGTTTTGTTATCTGTAGTAGAGATAGTTATAAAAAAATCTGGTCCCTTAATTTCATCAGGTATTTTCATATCATAAGGAAATAAAAAATCTGCGATAAACCATTCATCACCATCAGGATAATCCGCCCCTGTTTCAATATCAAAAAAAATATGAAGCAGTCTAGATTGCATCAGGCCGTCACCATTAATAGTAGGATGTTTTACGGTTGATTTTTTAAAATCAAGATGCACAAGTTTGTCTTCAAAAAAACCTTTAATGATTGCTTTACGAAAAATTATGTTAACGTCTGTTATGTTCAAAGATAACGTAATAGTTAGAATTTCTTGCTAATAACTCATATGGAATTTATATAATTATAATATATTATACGCTCAAAGAATCAAGAATATCTGAAATATCAGTAGTAGTTTTTCCATTCTTTGAAATCTTCTGTTTTGCTGCAGGATTTTCAAGATAATTGGGTATTTTGTCTGTTATTCTTTTTGTATATGGAGTGATTAATTCATTCTTGTAGAATATACCTGTAGGTATTTTATTATCCCATTCAAGTGATTTTTGTAATGCTTGAGCTAGTTTTTCGTTAAGCTCATCAATAGTGCTGTAATGCACTACTGGATCATAATCTGTATCTGCAAGATTGTAAATTCTAGGTGTTGGTTTTTTTGTTTCTTCATTAATTTGATCAAGACCACTAAACCAATCTCTGGTGTAAAGATCATTATAGGTAGGACATGGTTGTAAAACATCAATAAATGCTAAACCCTTATGGTTTACTGCAGCCGTAATAAGATCCTTTAACTGTCTAACATCATAAGAATAACTTCTTGCAACAAATGTAAAACCACTAGAAATTGCTAGGGCTATAGGGTTTACATTGTAATTTGGATTAGGGTTTGATAGAGATTTAGTTTGTTCTCCCAACTTCAAGGTTGGTGAAGCTTGACCTTTTGTTAATCCGTATACAGCATTATCAAATATGATATATGTCATATTGACATTTCGTCTTCCCGCTGCAACAAAATGTCCAGCTCCAATTCCAAGACCATCTCCATCTCCACCAGCAGCAATTATTGTCATTTCAGGATTTGCGATTTTTGCACCCTGAGCAAATGTCAAAACCCTACCATGTAGAGTATGAACTCCGTAGGTATTGATGAAATGTGATGTCTTTCCAGAGCAGCCAATTCCAGAGAAAATAGCTGCTTTATGCTTAGGAATTTGCATTTCTGCCAATGACATTTGTATTGCATTAACTATTCCAAAGTCTCCACATCCTGGACACCAATCATTATGTACTCCAGTTTTATAATCTCCTAACTTAATCGCCATACAATAACACCTGTTTTTTTTCAGCTTTCTTTTCTAATATTTTTTTCAGAGAATCAAAAATTTCTATACAGGTCATTGGTCTTCCTGTATATTTCAAAACATAGTAGTCTGGATCCTTTAACAAATTTTTTCTGATCAATGAGCCAAGCTGAGCAGTCATATTTGCTTCAATGTCAACTATTACTGAAGAGTCTTTTAGGAGTGATTTGACATGCTCTGTAGGAAATGGCTCTAGTAGTTTGATATCTATGAAACCAATTTCATGTCCTTCCTTTCTATGCATTTCAATTGCGTCTAAAATTGGTCCCTTTGGAGAACCCCAACTTACGATACAAATATCAGATTTACCATATGCAACTGCCTGATCGTTTTTAGGAACTAAAGTAAGAATTTGTTCAACTTTTTTCTGTCTTTTATCCATCATCTGAATTCTATTTACTGGATCCTCGGAGATGTGACCATGCTCGTCACTTTCATCACCTGTATTCCAAAAAACACCATTTTCAAGACCAAGTTTTGATCTTGGAGAAATACCATCGGGTGAATGAGCAAAACGTTTGTAGTCGCCATCTGTTTTTTCAAGTAATTTTCCACGATCAATTGAGACCAAATCTGGTTCAAATCGATTACATGTAACGACTGAACTAGCAATAAATTTGTCAAGTATGTGAATCACAGGAAGTTGAAAAACATCAGCAAAATCGAAACATTTTCCAGTATCATAAAAACTATCTTCAACATCTCCTGATGCATAAACTATTCTTGGAAATTCTCCATGACCCGCATTGATTGCAAAAAGTAAATCGTCTTGACCATGTCTTGTTGGTAATCCTGTAGATGGTCCACTTCTTTGAAATAATGAAATGACTACTGGCACCTCATTTATTGCAGCCCAGCCAAGTGTCTCTGCCATCAATGAAAATCCTGGTCCTGAAGTTGATGTTGCAGAACGTGTACCTGTTAATGATGCTCCTACCGCCATACCAATCGCAGAAATTTCGTCCTCAGTTTGTACTATAGTAGTGGAACCCGGTCTATCTTCTTTTACTTGTAAAATTTCATGTGTTTCCAAAAATTCACTTTCATCTGATGCAGGAGTGATAGGATAATACGATTGAAACCTACATCCACATACCATTTTTCCTAGAGCTGAACCCTGGTGCCCTTGAACGAGCATTATGTTTGCTTCCTTGTCTGTTTCATTAAGTGAGGCATTAAAACCAGAAAATTTTGCAGATGCATAATTATAAGCAAAATTTGCCGCCTTTTTATTCAAATCAGCAATGGTAGGTTTTGTTGAAAAGATTTCTTCTATGGATTCTAGTAATGGTGCTATAGGTGCTTTCAAAACTCCAAGTGAAAATGAAACACCCAACACATTGAACATACGTGTCATACGTGAAAGTTCAGGTCTTTTCAATTCGTCTGCAATGTTTGATAATGCATCCCAAAATGAAATTGGGTAAACATTGACACCACTTTCCTTGGCTAACTCAATTATGCTTGAAACTTTTGGTTCCATATTTTTTGATTTAAAAAATTCATGTAATCTGACTCTATGATCTACTTCAATGGTTGGAATTTCATCAATGCTTGTATTAACTATAGATGAATCATAAATTATTGCCCCATTTTTTGAAATGGACAAACCATGTCTGATCATGGTTTCGGCATCAAAAGCAACCATGATGTTTGCGCCGTTTACATTTGAACGAATTTTGTTGTCTGAAAGTCTCACCACGAAATAACTGTGCAAACCTTTGATGTTAGAATGATATTCCCTTTTTCCAAAAACATGGTAGCCCAGTTTTGTACCAACCCGTGAAAATATGTTTGCAGCTGTGTCAACACCACTTCCCTGTGGTCCACCTATTAGCCAACTATAATCAAAAACCATAACAGATCAATACTTAACCGCCAGTAGCCGCGCTATCGTCATTAGAAAGTTTTAATCCACATTCACATTTATCGCGTTCTCCACAAAAAGGGCACACACAAGTACAATTTTCTATGGGGTTTTTACAATCTTCACAAATAGTAAAGTCTTCATTAGCATTATCAGAATTCATTATTTTTTTAATTGTTCAGATATTATAAATGGTTTAAGTAATTATAGCTGAATTAAATCATCAGGATCTCCACGAATGCAATCTGTTTGCACAGATTTGAGATTTTCAAATTTGACCGTACCTTTTGGTATATTTCCATCATTTTGAAGTGAACTAATTTTTAATGAAACAGATTCTTTATGTTTTTCACATGTAATCCCTATCATAAATTCATCATTGACAGATACCACAGTAATTAGATATTCTGGTGGATTAACACAATCTTTGTCTCCCTCCCTAATTGAGCACTTGTTAGGTAACAACAAAAAATTGTAATTGAAATAGATATTAATCTTGTTCAATAATTTTATTGAAATCCCAAATCGAGTCTTTTTGATTTTTGGGTTGTTTCAAAATTCCCTTTTCTTGTAATTTTTTCACAACAAAAGCTGAATAGGCTGGAGCCCCAGTAGCACCTGGAGTATTGTAATTTACTATATGAAATGAGTTTTTGCCTTCAATTTCTATCATTTCAGATACAAAACTTCCCTCAGGTGAAATTACTGGAGTTCTAATTCCTGCAGTTCCACGTTTTGGAAAATCTTCTGGTTTTATAGCAGGAATAAATTTTTTCACTCTTTCAACCATAGCTGATTTAGAAATTGAACTAAGAAATTCTTTAGATATTAGTGAAATGAAATCTGTATTTAGAAGAAGCTTCTTTGTACTGCCGGTAACGATATCCGTAATTTTTGAAAGTGTAGTAGGAATGTCTGTAACAAAACTATCATATGCCTCCGGAGAGTCAACCGGAACTGCATTTGGACCAATCTCAGTTTCACCACTAGCTCTTTTAATCCAATGTGGATCCAAAAATGGAAATTCTGGATAGCGTGGTACAGTATAGATATTTGTTTTAACAAGATTTGCAATGTTAGAATCAGCTACCCAGTACTCACCACGAAAATGAAGATCTGAATAATCTTTTAACAATCTAAACTTTTTGGCTACATCAAGAGAATTTCCTCCAGCACAATTGATTACAAAATTTGCAGTTAGTGATGAGTTGTCTGAAAAGATTATGTTGGTCTCTTTGGATGTTTCTTCTACATGTTTCACATTATGCTTAAGTAAAAAATTTGTCCCATTCTTTTTAGATAACTCTGATACTGCCTTTGTAAGTAAACCATAATTTGTTGAGCCTTCTTTAGTGCAATAAAGACCAGAGTGACAATTCAAGTTAGGTTCTTTTTGTTTAAGTTCGTTAGAATCAAGGATTGAAATATCTTCTTCAGTTAATCCATTTTCTTTTCCCAATACCATATATTTTTCAAGAGTTTTATGTTGCTCCTCATCTAATGCAATTTCAATTGTCCCTCCTTGAACCCACGGAATGTTGTTTTCATTGGCCAATACTTTCCACATATCATGAGAAAGAAATGCAGCTCTAGCAAAATTCTTCTTTTTTTTAGGATCTATGTAAAAAGGATAATGAATTACGCCACTGTTACGAGTGCTAGAATGTAATGCAACATCATGTTCTTTTTCAATTAAACAAATCTTTAGATCATACAAGGTAGAAAGCCAGTATGAAATTGTAGTTCCTAATACTCCTCCGCCAATAATCGCAATGTCGTATTTTTGCACGATAATCATTATCACTTTTAGTTATGTAAAGGCGCCGGGAGAGAGATTTGAACTCTCGATCCCTTGCGAGAACGCGCTTTATGGTTTGATAGAATTCCAGGCGCGCGCCCTACCAGGCTAGGCGACCCCGGCATTAATTATTCGCCACATAGATTCCTGAATATCTTACTTTAGAAGGTTTATGACTATAGATTTTTTCACTTTATTGTTTTCATGGTCAAATCCCTCAACGACAATCTTGTATATGCCCTCCAGTGAATCAGAGCCATTCATTCTTTTCTGATTCCAAACAAATGTTTTTTCTTCTTTTGGTTCAAGTGTAGAAATTACTTGAGCTGCCATTGGAGTATGATATAATACACCGTCAAGTCCTGTCACCTTCAAACCATACGAGGTATCAGAAAATGTCAGTGGTATGGTGCCAGAATTTACAATTTTAATGTGAATCTGTTCTCCCAGTTCAAAATCAATCTTTTCTGTTACAATGGAAATCGAAGAACCTTCCTGAAATACTAGTTGCTCATTATTGTATTGGAAATTCTCAAAAATACCAACTACCAAACCAGCCACCATACCAATTAAAATTGCAATTAGAAGACCCCTAGGTACGTTTTTCATCTCGTCTATACATTAGTGATGTTTTCTTTAATTGTTGACCGTGATTTCCAACTTTTGGGGTAGGTCTCTGGTGCCATGATTATTCGTTTTGTTTCAAAAGCATATCCCTTTGTATTTTCCTTGATAACATCCTCAGACATCAAAGATTGTGCAAGTGCAACAATCTCTCCTTTTTGTGTATAAATACCAACGAGATCATCCTTTTTTAAATTTGGAGAAATTTGTAATATTCCAGGTATGGCAAGCTGAGCTCCATGACATAATGCATCAACAGCAGAATCACGTACAACCACAGACTTGATCTCACTTAGAGTCTCCTCTATTGGATGTATCATGGTAGATAGTTTAGAACCATCCTTACTCTCCTTCCAATCTGCAAATGCATCTGCAATTTGATGAAGAGTAACTAATGGATGATTTTCATGAAATTGGCTTACACGGGTTCGTCTAAGCTCAATCATAGTAGCGCCCGGTCCTAATACTTCACCATAATCATAGATTAATTTCCTGATGTATGTGCCTGCTTCGCAAAGTACACGGATTAGAATCAAGTTTTCTTTCTGTTCAAGTAACTCCGTCTCAAAGATTTTACGAACTCGTGTTTGTCTTAATACAGCTGAGCGCTGAGGTGGCTTTTGGTAAATATCACCACAGAATTCGTTTAAGATATTTTCAAGTTTTTCTTTAGATGGTAACGAATGGAATCTGCCCAATGCGTGATATTCTTTTGGACCAAGTAGTAAAACACCCAAAGCCTTTGTGCCATCACCAAGACCTAATGGAAGCACGCCTGTAACTTGTGGATCCAAAGTACCACTATGTCCAGCCTTTGAAATTTTTAAAATACGTTTAGTCCATGCAACAACTTCATGACTGGTTGGACCAGCTGGCTTATCAAGTAATATCAAACCATAATTTAACAACTGTTCAACTGTACGTTTGTCATAGTATGTACCATATTGATCGTCAGTGATGTCATCATCGATTCTAATTAGATTCTCGAGTTGTTTTAACGTCAAAAATATTTCCTCACGGTTGATTTTGCAAGTTCAAGAACTTGTTCTGCGTTAAGATTATCTGTTTCAATGATCTTATCGAATACAGATAGATCTTCACCAAACTCAAATCCATATAATGCCTTGTAAATTACTTTATTTTTATTATACCGTTTTTGCACAATTTCTAAAGTATCATTTTTTGATAAATTGTCTCTAGTAGTCATTCTTTGTGCACTATTTTCTTTAGAACCATCTAGCCAAATCTTAACTCCGCCCTCAACAAGCCATGGAAGTGTATAACTGGTTATAACAACACTTCCTTTAGAAAAAAGTTTTTTGAGTTTGTCATCTACCTGTTTGTCAAATTCAGAATTTTCTTGGCGCTTACTAAGAAAATCGATTCCCTCTTGTGTATCCCACCAATCATCACCCTTTGTCTCAAATCCTTCCTCTTCAGCCAGTTCTTTTAGTATGTCTCCTCCACTCAGATGCATAAGACTGAATTCTTTTGCAAGACCTTTAGCAATAGTTGTTTTTCCTATTGCTGGTGGCCCAGAAATAATTATTGATTTTAACAAACCTACTCATTCATAGAAGTCTTGGTTAGTTTCATTATAGTTCCACTAAATGCAATGGCGGTAAGAAAATACCAAGCCCATAGAAAGATCTCATTCTCACTATTACAGTATGGTCCAAGACCAGCAGCTGCATCTTGAGCCATTTTTTCAGCTGTACAAGTAAGTTGGAAGAATTCAACAGGTATAACGTTGAGAGGGATTGGAGAGATTGCCACAGTGTATGAAAACAGTGAAGGCATTAGAAAGTAAAATATCAACAACAGTGGAATTATGGTGATCATCATGGGCTTCATGTTCATCTGCATCATTTCCATACTCATTTTGTTCATGTAGGAAGATTTTTTGCCCAACTCGTCAATCTTTGGTTGATCTTTTGCCTTGAAGGCAGCCATTCTTGCTTTTTGGTAAGCCCTTGTCTCTTTCATGATTCTTTTCATTTTAACTGAATCAACTAGCTTTTTTCTAACTCCAGCATTGAATAGATTCAACATTATAGAAAAACCAATAACTGCAAACGCTGATAGTAACATTCCTTTTACTAGTGGATCATCAGTTCCAAGTGGACCCTCTCCTCGTATTCCAAAAAGATCTCCTTGTAAGAATACAAGATCCAAGAAATTCAGGATAAAATTAAATTCGATCATAGCCCTATAGCATCTAATACAGATTTAGCTGCTTCTTCAACTTTTCCCTCATGATTAAATACTACCTTCATAGGTGAGCCTGAAAGAACAGAACAACTAGAAAGCATTGCATCTTGAACGGCAAGTTCTTTTTTAATATCTTCAATAGAAACTGGATCTCTGTTTCTAGTTTTATCCTTCATTCTTCTATCATGTATCTCATCAGGACTAGCAGTGATTGCTATGAAATTACTAGGCTGTATGATTTGTATTACATAGTTAGGCAGACCGGGATAGAAACCCGACTTGGTGGATATGAAAGCATGCGTGTCGATTAAAATTACATCATCTTTCATATTTGATATATCCTCTGCAGCCATTTTTTGAAGCTCCTTTTGTTTTTCTATCGGTAATGTCCTTAATTCATCTCTGTCTTTAATTCCATTTTTCATTGCTTCCTCAAGCATTACTGTCCCAAAACTGTGTACGCTGACAGTCTTGCTTTGTTGTGTGATTAGTTCCACTAGCTTTGTAACAAGAGA
The DNA here is from genome assembly GCA_013390785.1 of Marine Group I thaumarchaeote. Lineage (GTDB taxonomy): Archaea > Thermoproteota > Nitrososphaeria > Nitrososphaerales > Nitrosopumilaceae > Nitrosopelagicus. The sequence goes on along the minus strand of JACASW010000011.1, from coordinate 17,429 downwards.
TGTTTTACCAACTCCAGGAATTCCAACTACTACGACTTTTTTGTTATCTGCCAAGCCAAGCACCAAGTCTGGGCATCACTACTTCTACTTTTTCTCTTACAAGTTGGTTATAATAGTTAATCAAAATATCCACAGTTAACAAAACACCTATGCCAGAACCAAACACTCCCAAAATATCAGAAACCCCTGCTATTAGACCCAATATCACAGAGCCAAGAATGGTAACTGACGGAATATACTTGTTCAGAAGCATCTCTACTGGTTTATTCGATCTTCTGAATCCAGGAATTACAACATCGGCGTCCAAAAGGTTTTGTGCAGCCTTTTTAGATGAAAGACCGCCAAGCTCCACCCATAATTTTCCAAATATAACTACAATGCCAATCATGAATAAGACATACAATACTCCTCTCATAGGATCCAAAGCTACAAGATCTAATCCTCTTGGTGGCGTTATGTAGTAAACAATTCCCCCTATAGGCGTTGATGGACTGGTTGGGTCAAATTGTCCTAATATATTAAAAAATGGACTGGCATTACGGGGATTAAGTTGTGACCAAAGCATCTGACCCATGAATACCGCGTTTGCTGTAAGAGCTGATGCCAAAATTACTGGAATGTTAGATACATACATCAATTTGATTGGATAAGTTGCAGCAAATCCTCTATATTTTGTGGAGACGATTGGAATCTCAACTTTCATGCCTTGAGTGTATACAAGTATCAATAGAACCCCAACAGTAAGCAAGAGTCCAAATATACTAGGTAATTGATTCGACCTGAAGAAAACATCCATGAAACCTGCCCAGTCAAACAACATTCCAACTTGTGCCTGTTGTATAATATATGGAAATATACCAATACTACCACCATCACCGGCAGCGAGAGGACTGAAAAGACTCCAAAGAATTTGTTGAGCAACACCACATGCAATAAACAGACTAATACCTGAACCTAATCCCCATCCTTTCTGTATCAATTCGTCCATGAACATTACAATGATAGATGCGCCAATGAGTTGACCTATTATAACACCCAAGATAGTCGGGTCCTGTATGTTTGGACCGTAAACTGCCCAAGCATAAACAGCACCCTCTATGACTATTACAAAATATGTGAGCATTTTGGTGGCTGTTTGAAATATACCACGTTCTTCAGGTTTTTTAAAGTCAAACTTGAGAATGTCAGAGCCTCTAAGTAATTGCATTAAAAGTCCAGCTGTAACAATTGGTCCTATCCCAAGTTCAACTAAGGATCCCTGTTGTGAGGCAAAAATGACACGTGCGAATGCTAGAAAGTCAAATTCTGGAGTTGTAGCCCCAAAAAGAGGTGTTTGACCCATTACCATATAGATTGTAACACAAGCGCCACACCAGAGCAATTTTGTTTGAAGTGATATCTTTCTTTTAGGTTTTGGAACCTGAGGTAAATATGGTTCAGCCTTAGCTACAATATTTCGTATAGTATCAGTTAGTGTTGCCATCAGTTATCGTTATTTTCTACGTCTTCAGTTTTTTTCTCTTCAAGGGGTACTTCAGTTTTTTTTATATTTTTTTGAGCAGGCATGATTACTTCTCCCCCAGATTTTTTTACTTTTTCTTGAGCAGTATTTGATGCGTATTTTACTTTAATCGTATATGCATTTGTTATTTTTCCGCCGCCAAGAAGTTTATCATATTCAAGAGTAGTTAAATCTAAAACTTTTTTAGAATTTTCAGATTTTCCAGACTTTGCAAATAAATCATCAAGATCTCTAACATTAACCCATTTCTTTGTAATTATTGAAACTGATACAGGACGATGTGTAGATTCATGACCAAAATGATCAGGATCCTCTTTGATAACAGTACTCCAAAGATGTTTCAGATGACCAGATCTTCCAAGACCACCTTTATGCCCACTAGCACGATGCTGTCCAACTTGACCCCATCCCATATGTCTGCCACCTCTGAGTTTTCTTGTTTTACGAAGTCTTGTTGGCATTTTACATCATTCTCCTAACTAAAGTGGTAAGTTCCTTATTATATCCAAGAATTCCTTTTTGACCGTACAAACGTTTTGTACTTCGTTTAAATCCCTGTCTAGGAGGGGACAAAGCAAACCATGGTTTTAGAGGTTTGAGTTTTGTCATATTTGTTTTCCCTTCTGATAAAGAGGTTGCTAGTTCATCAATTGTTTTAAAACCAGCCTTTGAAATATCTTCAGTGGTGATTTTTTTGTAGCCAGATCTTCTGCCCTTTTTATCCAATAGTTCTTTGGTCGTCGGTAAATCAACTTCTTGCCAAGAAACAAAGTGTTGTATTTTTTGTAACATACCATCAGTGTTTTCTTTAACTGGAAGTATTGTAGCACGGTATTTCTTTTCTAATTTTAAAAGACGCAATGTAGTATTAGCCCAGTATGGTACATCTGGTTGACCTTTTATTCTGATAACTAAGTATGCCTTTGCCATTTTTTATCCCTGACTAAATGTTTGTCTTAGACAATTCAAGACAGCCTTTGATGTAGAATTCATTGTAGAAGTAGAACCTTTTGCAGTAGTCCATGCATCTTTCAATCCAGCCATTTTTAGTAAATTCCTAATTTTTCCTCCTGCTACCAAACCTAGTCCACGTGGAGCAGGTAAAATTTCAATTGTTACACTACCACCCTTTCCTTTTACCTTGAATGGTACAGAATGTTTCTGATCACATCTACACTCCCAACTACCACAGCCTAGTTTTACTGGACTTACGTTGAGATATGCTGCATTGTTTGCCTTTTCAATAGCTATTCTCATCTGCTTTGATTTTCCCATACCAATACCAAGCCAACCATTTTCATTTCCTGCAGCTACTAATGCTTTAAAACGAGTTGATTGTCCATTAGGTGTCATTTTTTGAATTATTCCAACATCAATTACTTCAGTTTTTAAATCAGGTAATAGTTTTTTTACAATACCTGCTTCTTGAATTCTTAGACCTTTAGATAAAATTTCTTCCATAGAATTTATTTCGCCAGCTATTACTCTTTTTCCTATACTAGTTTTTGGTATCCATACTTCTTCTTCTTTCTGATATCGTCTACGTGGTGGACCGGATGAACTTCTTGATTGTGGTGGACCGGATGAACTTCTTGATTGTGTTTGACTCATTTATTTTCCGCTCCAGTATCTATAGAGGATTTAATATTTTTCACATCGTTCTTTATTTTTAGATGCTCACCGTTTATTCTATCGTTTGGAGGAAATGTTTTTTCATCTGCAGGTATTTCAAGCCCAGCATCAATAACTCCCTTTAACGCTGCAGCCATTCGTTGAGTGTATTGCCTTGTACCACTATACAAAATAGCTGAACTTGTGCCTTTTTCTAGTGCTTTTTTTCCTGCAAAATAACCAGTTAGATAAGCTGCTGGTATATTTTTACGTGATCCCTTCCATCCTTTTTTAATTAAAAATCTAGAATGAGCAGATGAAATGACTTTATCTCCAGCTAATTCTGGCTTATGGATTTGTACGTGTGTGTTTTCGTTTGATATTTGTACAGTAACAAAATCCTTATGCCCAATCAGCATGCTTTTTCTTCTATTATAGTTCGTTTTACTATCTCGAATTCTACGTAATATTTTTGCATATGCCATATCTATACGGGAAAAATTTGAATCTGCTTTTATAAACGTTAGATGCCAAGCAATGATATCAACAAAGCCTTTTGTGTATGTAATCTATTTTCAGCTTGGATCCAAACTGCTGACTGTTCCCCATCAATAACCTCACTAGTAACCTCTTGATCACGTTTTGCCGGTAAACAATGCATGAAAATTGCATCTTTTTTGGCTTTTATCATCAAAGATTGATCAACTTGGAAAGACGGTAGAAATTTTTCAGTTTGTTTTGAATCAGATGTGTGTATTGACATAAAAGTGTCAGTCATTACTACGTTGGCATCTTTAACAGCAGATTTTGGATCGGTTGTTAGATCAACAGTAGTATTCTTTGAGGCTTTTTTCACAACTTCAGGATCTGGTTCAAAACCCTTTGGTGTAGCAATCGAGATTTTAGTCTGGGTTTTACTACAACCAAAAATTAGTGAATTGCATACATTATTTCCATCACCAACCCAAGCTATCTTAATGTCTTTGAACACTCCAAATTGTTCTTTTATTGTCATCATATCAGCCAAAGTTTGGCATGGATGAAATGAGTTAGATAATCCGTTAATGACTGGGACTGTAGCATGTTTTGCAAGTTTCTCAATGAAATCATGCTCATACACTCGTGCCATAATAGCGTCTACATAACCTGACAAAGTTTTTGCTGTATCTTCAACTGATTCTCCACGTGAGTGTTGCATATCATTTAATGACAGATTTATTGTATGGCCACCTAGTTGTAGCATTCCTGTTTCAAAACTTACTCTAGTTCTTGTTGATGGTTTTTCAAACAACATAGCTAAAGTTTTATTTTCAAGCAACGGTTTTCCTTTTCCCATTTTACTTTCTTCCTTTAGTTTTATGGAAAAATCAATTAACTCCAAAAATTCTTTGTTGGAAATCTCATCACCAGTTAAAAGATTTTTTGTTTCAAGTTTCATTTTCTAGATTTTCCAGATAATTCTATTACTTTTTAGGTTTTGTTTCCAAGCAATTATCTATTTTGGTCGTCCATCGATGATCCATTTTCTTATTTTTTTTGCCATTTCGAATGCTTCCTTATCACTACTAGGCGGTGGTACATCAAACAATTCAGCAAAATCCTCTATGTCTTTAGTTTTAATTCCTTCAAAAGGATCAGATGAAGATTCCTTAATTTCTGGTTCAGCTACGGGTTCTGGTATTGGTTCTGGTGGTGGTTCTGGTGGTGGTTCTGGTATTGGTTCTGGTGGTGGTTCTGGTATTGGTTCAGCTACTGGTTCAACTACTGGTTCTGGTGGTGGTTCTGGTATTGGTTCAGCTACTGGTTCAACTACTGGTTCTGGTTCAGATTGTTGATGTAATTCTTTTTCCTTTTCACGAAAAAATTCTGGGATGTTTTCTGATTGTTTCGTTTCTGTTTCATATGTTTTAGCAACTGTTGGCTCTAGTGTTGGTTCCGGTATTGGTTCTGGTTCTGCTACTGGTTCTGCTACTGGTTCAGCTACTGGTTCAGCTACTGGTTCTAGTTCTGCTACTGGTTCTAGTATTGGTTCTGCTACTGGTTCTGGTTTACCAAAAACTGTTTCCAGAAATGTTTCCTTGTTAAATAATTCCAAGTCATCATATTCCTGTCCAGTACCTACATACATAACAGGTTTTTTGGTTACTGAGACAATTGATAAAGCAGCACCACCACGTGCATCAGCATCACTTTTAGTTAAAATTGCACCGTCAAAAGTTGTATGCTCATAGAATTCTCTTGCTTGGCTAACTGTATCATTTCCTGCTAATGAATCACCTACAAATATTTTCATATCTGGATTTACAACTTTTGAAATTTTTGCAATCTGCTCCATTAAATTCTTGTTTGTCTGCATTCGTCCAGCAGAATCTATTAGAACACAATCTACCTTATGTGATTTAGCGTAAAGTACAGCATCATGCGCTACTGCAGCTGGATCTGAGCCATAGTTTTGTGCAATTAGTTTTAAATTCAATCTGTTTATGTGCTCACGTAATTGTTCAATAGCACCAGCCCTAAAGGTATCAGCCGCTGCAACCACCACTGAAATTTTATTTTTTTGTAAAAGATTAGCTATTTTAGCAATAGTAGTAGTTTTCCCTGTTCCGTTTATTCCAACAAATAAAATAATACATGGATCTTGTAATTCTGTTTTTGATTTTATGTTTGATAGCATGTCAACCATTCCAGCCTCATCAAACATACCAGAAATACTCTCGATTAGGCTTTTTTTAACAAAATCTTCAATTTCCTTCTTATTCACCGTACTGCCAACTAATTTTGTTTTTAGATCCGATTTTATATCATCAATAACCTCCATCGCAACATCAGATTCTAAGAGAGAGATTTCCAGTTCATGTAATACATCTTCAATATCTTTTTCTTTTAGTTCCTTTTCACTAAAACTTTTAGCAGCTTTTGAAAATGCATTACCTAATTTTTCAAACATAGTATTTTTCTTTATTTTGTACTGCGAGAGGCAGCTAGTAATTGTTCCATCTGCTGTTTTCCCTGTTCTAAACTTGCCGCAATTTGTTGTTTTTGATTTGATGTTTCCTGTAAGGCCACTTGCATTTCTTTTAATCGTAATTCAAGAAAATTGATAGCAGAGTCCTTATCTTTTTCGATTGCAATTCCAGCACCGATATTTAGAATTAATTTTTTGTTAGGTACAGTTTTTGTTTTTACGAAAGTGCCTAACCCTAAAGGCACTAATGTTTCAGTATCAGCTTTATCATCAATTGTTTTAAGTGATTGAATAGCAGAAGCGGCTTCTCTAATAATGGATACGATAGATGACTCTTTTTGTGTCAATTCAGAAAAATAACCTTCCAGCATTTGCATTTGATACAATAACTGCTGGGTCTGCTCTTCGCTCATTATAAAAAAAATAAGCCAGTTTACTATAAATGCATTTAAAGATATAAAATAAAAAAATAGAATGTTATTTTGCCTTAGAAAGTCTGCTATCCACTTCTTCCCAGTTGACTACATTCCACCAAGCGGCAATATAGTCAGGACGTTTGTTTTGATACTTTAGATAGTAAGCATGTTCCCATACATCAAGACCTAGTAATGGAATTAATCCTTCAGTTCTAGGACTTGTCTGATTTGACATTGCTTTGTACTCAACTTTGCTTGAAGATGGATTGTATACAAGCCAACCCCAACCACTTCCCTGTATAGGAGCTGTTTTACTAGAAAACTGCTCTTTAAAATCAGCAAAAGATCCAAAGGAAGTATTAATTGCATCTGCAAGTGCTCCACCAGGTTCTCCACCACCATTTGGTTTCATGTTATTCCAAAACAGTTTATGATTGTCGTATCCACCACCATTGAAATTAATTGCGCCTCTAATATCGTCAGGAACATCACTTATGTTTGATAAGATGTCAACAATATCCTTACTCTGTAGTTCTGGACTTAGTTTTTCCAAAGCGCCATTCATTCCATCAGTATATTTCTGATGGTGTTTTGTATGATGAATCTCCATAGTACGAGCGTCTATGTGAGGCTCCAATGCATCATATGCATAAGGCATCTCAGGAAGCGTATATTTTCCCATACAGTATTTGAAAAATCATACAATTTAATGCTTTAGCAAAGAATGAAATTTCACTAAAAAAATGCTCTCATATGCTATATCAAAAAATATTTTTTTTGGTGATTCTGGTATTTACAGGTGCGATTTTAATATCAAGTCAATTACAGAGTACAGAAGATATTTCTATTTTAGTAAATGACAGTGGACCATTCATAGGAACTAGCATTCCTTACCAGAGTGGATATGATGGAAATGGTATAGTAATATCAATTATTGATACTGGAATCGACTTGAATCATCCAGATCTCGATGGACAAATAATTGGTGGGTATGATTTTGTTGATAATGACGAGATGCCTGAAGACGCTAATGGTCATGGTACACAGGTTGCGGGAATTATAGCATCAAATGGAAATCTCAAAGGAATTGCACCAAATTCAAAAATTTTGATGTACAAAGTTTCAGAAGATGGAGAATCTGTGCCTTCTAATTTAATAATAAAAGCAATTGAAAAATCCATAGAAGACGGTGCTGATATTATTAATATCAGTTTGGGGATTAATCAAACAAATACAAAAATTGATCAGGCAGTAAATAAAGCAATCAAGAATAATATTTTTGTAGTGACTGCTGCCGGAAATTTTGGTCCTGAATTAAGTACAATTGGGAGTCCCGGGATAAATCCAAATGCGATTACTGTTGGTGCAACATTTAACAATGTCACAAGTAGTCTGGTCTCAACTTTTGAAATAGAAGATAAAACCTTCAATGTTTTTCCAATGGTAGGAACCAAAGCTCTTACAGAACCCATCACATCACAAATTATTTTTGGTAAATACGGTAAGGCTGATGATCTTTTGGGGAATCATTTTGAAGGTTCGATTTTACTTATTCAGCGAGGCAGTGATATAGAAGACGAAATAGTTTATTTTTCTGACAAGGAAAAGAATGCTGCCAATGTAGGAGCAAGGGCTATCATAGTCTATAACAATGAACCGGGCATATTTTTTGGAGAATTAATTCATGAATATGTGGATGAGGGGTATGAACCTACTATTCCTGCATTATCCGTATCCAGAGATGACGGATTGATAATTAGGGAAATCTTACAAAGTGACACAAAAGGAATGCTGGATGTTTTCTATCATCCAGATTTTGTTGCTTATTTTAGCTCCAGAGGACCAGTTTCTCCCTTTTACATTAAACCCGATCTTGTTGCACCTGGTGCGTTCATAAACACAACCGATACAAATGGAAATTATAAAATTTCGAGTGGCACAAGTTTTGCTGCACCACACGTTGCTGGCACTGCTGCGTTAATTTTACAAAAAAATCCTGAACTAACACCGCAAGAAGTTAAATCAATTCTGATGACAACTACAGATATAGTATATGATCAGTTTAATGATAGATTTCCCATAGAAGTATCTGGAAATGGAAGAATAAGCGCATCTAATGCTATCAATGCTGAACTAATTATAACTCCACCAAATCTAATATTTGATTTGTCGTCCGCAAACCAAATCCAAACTAAAGATTTGGAAATTAGAGGTATTGGTGATCAATCAATATCAATATCAGTTAGATTTGAGGAAAACAATGCTGCTGATTTTGATTACAGTTTAGATGATAAGAAGATGACCATAAATGCAAAATTAACTGAACAAAATTTGGGGTACTTTGAAAGTAGAATTATTATCAATCATAATGAGATTGATTATCATATACCAGTCATAGTAAGAGTTTCTGAGGGGGCTATCATGGTTAATGAGAATGGTGGAAAATTCAATGTTGGTATTTCTAGTCCTTCTTCGTGGTCATACGCAAAGATTGCTGTCATAAATCAGGAAACTGGAAAGGTAGTTACAGAATCAATTACACCTAGTAAAAATTCAGGGATAATGGTTTCTCAACCAGGTGAATACTGGATTGAAGCGAAAATCAAAGATGGTGCCAAAACAATAAGTGCATACGCAAGTATTCAGGTGAAAAAAATAGGAGATGACGAAAAAGATCTTGTAAATATTTCAAATTTGCCTGAGAAACCAATTCTGATAATAGCTGCTATAATGATTGTAACCGCTATTGTGGGCTTGTCAATAAGAAGGAGATAACTAAATCTTAGATTTTTGGACCAGCCGAACGAATTTCTTTAGATACATCCTTGAACTTTTTGAAGTTATCAACGAACATTTGAGCCAACTTTTTTGCCGAAAGGTCATAGCTGTCTTTATCAACCCATGTGTTTCTTGGTTCTAAAACTTCTGAAGGAACTCCAGGACATTCAGTTGGTACATCTAGATTGAAAAGATCATTATGGGAAAATTTTACAATATCTAATGAACCGTTTATGACTGCAGTTACCATTGCACGGCTATATTCTATCTTAATTCTTTTACCAACACCGTATGGTCCTCCAGACCATCCAGTATTGATTAGGTATACTGCTGTATTATGTGTGGAAATCTTTTCGCCAAGCATCTTTGCGTACACTGAAGCAAGGCGTGGCATGAATGGTGCGCCAAAACATTTGGAGAATGTAGCCTTTGGCTCTTTAATACCACGTTCAGTTCCAGCTAATTTGCTTGTATATCCTGACATAAAGTGAAACATTGCTCCATTCTTGGAAAGTTTGGAGAGCGGAGGTAGAACCCCCATTGCATCAGCTGTTAAAAATATAATGACTTTAGGATTACCGCCTACGCTAGGTATAACAGCTTTTGGAATGTAGTCGAGTGGATATGCCGCTCTTGTGTTTTCGGTTAAACTACCATCATCAAAGTCTGGTTTTAGTGATTCTTTGTCTATGACTACGTTTTCTAATACAGCACCATTTTTGATAGCATTCCAAATTTGTGGTTCAGATTTTTCCTTGAGATTAATACATTTTGCATAACAACCTCCTTCTATGTTGAAAATTCCTTTATCTGACCAACCATGTTCGTCATCCCCAATCAACATACGTTCAGGATCAGCAGATAGTGTGGTTTTACCTGTACCTGATAAACCAAAGAATAATGCTGTATCACCATCCTTGCCAATATTAGAAGAACAATGCATTGGGAAAACATCATTTGACGGTAGAAGGAAATTCATTACAGAGAAAACTGATTTTTTGATTTCTCCTGCATAATTTGTTGCTCCAATAAGGACAAGTTTCTTTGTTAAATTAATTAGTATGAACGCATTTGAATTGGTACCGTCAATTTCTGGTATAGCCTCAAAATCATTAATACACATTACAGTAAGTTCCGGTTCGTGAGATTCTAATTCAGCAGCTGATGGCCTTATGAAAAGTTGATGTGCAAACAAACTTTGCCACGCATGATCAGTGATAATTCTAATAGGTAATCTATTCTCAGGATCAGCGCCTACAAACCCATCAAATACGAACAATTCCTTTCCACCAACGAATTTTTTCATTTTTTGAGATAATTTTTCAAATGTTTCTGTTGGAAGTTGTTTGTTGACTTTTCCCCAATGAACCTTATCATGTGTGAGATCATCAAAAACAATGAATCTATCATCTGGTGATCTTCCCGTATACTTGCCTGTTTTGACTGATAACGAACTAGTTGAGGTTACCATACCCTCATTTTTTTCAACAGAAATTTCAACTAGTTTTTCAACTGACAAGTTTCTGTAAATTTTTGATGGGTTTATACCAAATGCAGTAATTTGGGCGTTAAACTTGGCTGTTGATTCAGATTCATTCATCTATATTCAACTCCCATGCTAAAAAACCCAAACCAGTTTCATGCATTAGGATTTACTCGCAATAAAAAACACTATTATCTCTTTCTGAGATCACGAATTTTTCATTAAATTTTAGCAACCTATTTATGTAAAAATTCAAGGTTTATGGTCATGCCGATAAATAAAGAAAAATTAGAGCTTCGTGCCAAAGTTGCTAAAGGCAGACCCGACTTCAAAAGACCTGAAAGCTGGAGGTATAAGAGATTAGAAACAACTTGGCGAAAGCCAAAAGGAATTGACAATCATCAGCGCAAACAAAAAAGTAGAGGTCGACCTGGTCTTGTTAAAGTGGGTTATGGTGGTCCTAAAATTTCACGTGGATTGCATCCATCTGGTTATACAGATAATTTAGTTCATAATATCAATGATTTAGCAAAATTAAACCCCAAAACTGATGGGGTAAGAATAGGCCATAGTGTTGGTACAAAGAAAAGAAAGGAAATAGTTATCAAATCTATAGAAAAAAAATTCAAAATATTTAATGCGAGAGTGACCGAGCGTGCCAGTAAATCTTAAAGCAAAAAAACAACTAGTTGCAAGAATGTATAAAGTTGGAGTAAATAGGGTAGTGTTTGACTCTGATCATCTTGATGATGTGGCTGATGCAATAACAAGAGAAAACATCAGAAGTTTGTTTACGGCAAATACGATTAAAATTAAACCTATTGTTGGAACGTCAAGAGGAAGAGCAAAAGTAAAAAAAATTCAAAAAAAGAAACGTGGTGTAAAACAAGGTTCTAAAAAAGGCCGGAAGGGTGCTAGAGTAGGTAAAAAAGAAGTTTATGTAACAAAAGTAAGATCGCTTCGTTATAGATTAAAAATTGCTAAAGAGCGAAAGGAAATCACAAATAAAGAATTTTGGGAACTTTATAAAAAAATTGGTGGAAATACAGTTAGAAATATTGCACACCTAAGAACATTAATTGAAGAAACAACATCAAAACGAAAAGCTCAGAAATAGAATTTTTCTTTAGCAAAATCTATGATTTTTCCATCTTTTATTTTAATTCCTTCTTTTACCAGCATTTGTAACTTGACTCTTTCTCCATAAACAAATCCCCCTATTTTACCGTCAGATTTTACCACTCTGTGACATGGTACTATGCCAGGAAATGGGTTTTTTTTCATAATAGTTCCGATGGCCCTTTGACCATTTTCTAATCCAACTGCTTTTGCTAGATCACCATAAGTTGTAACTTTCCCTTCTGGAACTTGCAAGAGTTTCGTATAAACTCTGGTACTCAAGGTCAAAGTTTGATTACCTCTAAATCTGTTGTTCCAAGCATTTCAAGTATTTTTTGTTTGTTTTTTCCCATACCATTCCAATCTAACAGTGCTGCAGTAGCGCCATTATTTCTTTTAATTATATGAGAAAATAAAGATTGATCGATGTAATCCAATGCATGCTTTGGAATCACTGTTCCCAATGAATATTTTCCGTGAATTAACTCATTGGTGAATTTTTCGGAATAATGTGTTCCTCCAAAGCATATTGCGATTGGATAGGATTTCTGTTGTCTTTTCATTACATCAACTATCATCTGACCAATTGAATTACACAGATTCACATCATTCCATTCTTTTTCTGTTGTTCCAATTTCAATAAACAGAGCCGGCTTGTTTAATGCAGTTGGTCCGTGGTGTGTTGCCTCGATTGTTATTTGAAATTCTGAAAACTCACTTCTGGCATTCCAAAGATTCTGAATATATGATTTTTGAATATATGGATGTGGAATGGATACTTGGCGGTCATTGCCACCAAAATTTGCATCAGAAAAATTTCCCGTATTATGACAAGTAAGAGCTAATACGCCTGATTCTGCTGCATGTTTTGATAAGAAAATATACCCATCATAATCATATTCCTCTTCTAGCCAATCTGCAGAAATTACAGGGCTTGAAATAATTACCAAGTCAAAATCTTTCCCCCTGTAAACATTACCGTCTTTCTTCAATTTTTGTGAAATGAATTTAGCAATATTATGACCCGCTGGGTCTTTTTCATATGCAACAAGTAATTCCATTAGATAAAAGATATATTGATACTTTATTAATTTCCAGCAAATGAAGATTAACATTCAACGTACGATGATGAATTTGAAAAATACTATCAAGCTCACCAAAAAGTCTGATAAGGATGTATATTTGCAACATCTAAGGCTTGTATTATTTGGAATTGCAGCGATAGGTGCTCTTGGATTCGGAATTCAGTTCGTTTTTTCAGTTTTCACAATGGGACGATAAATTGTCTGAACCAGAATCATTAGATAGACAGCAGCAAGAATCTACTACTGAGCCAGAAACAGTAGCTGAGCCAGAAACAGTAGCTGAGCCAGAAACAGTAGCTGAGCCAGAAACAGTAGCTGAGCCAGAAACAGTAGCTGAGCCAGAAACAGTAGCTGAGCCAGAAACAGTAGCTGAGCCAGAAACCGTAGCTGAAGGAACGTCACACCTGTTTGCAGTAAAAACAACAGGTGGACAGGAAAAAATTGTTATGAGATTATTAGAAGCAAGAATAAAAATGGAAAAAATAAATATTCAATCAGCAGTTCTGTTATCTGATTTTAAAGGATATGTTGTGATCGAAGCACAAGATCCATCTGCTATGTTTGATGCAATTCAAGGAATTAGACATGTTCGTGGTCATTTAAGGGGTGAGCTAACATATGATGATATTGATAAATATTTAATCAAAAAATCAACTGTATCTGAACTTGCTGTTGAAAATACTGTTGAGATAATAGGTGGTCCATTCAAAGGTATGAAAGCTACTATTACAAGATTGGATCAGGAAAAAGAGGAAGCTACTGTTGTTTTATTGGATGCGACTTATCAATTGCCTGTGACTGTTGATGCGAACTATCTAAAATTAGTTCCAGCGTAGCAAGGATTAAATTTTCGAAATATGGCGCAACATTATGGGAGATAAACAAACTATTTCATCGATTGTAACTGGTGGCGAGGCCTCGGCTGGACCACCTTTGGGACCATCACTAGGTCCAATGGGCGTGAATATTTTGCAGGTGATTGAAGGCATTAACGAAAAAACAAAGGAGTTTAAAGGAATGAAAATTCCAGTGACTGTTTCAGTTGACGCAGATACTAAAAAATGGGAAATTGAGGTTGGGATACCATCAGCTTCTGCACTTTTGCTAAAGGAAGCAGGTATTCAAAAAGGCTCTGGAACATCTGGAACTGAATGGATTGGAGAAATCACTGCTGACTCCATAGCTAAAGTCGCTAATGTTAAACTGGAATCATCATATGCTACTTCTTTAAAATCTGTGGCAAAACAAATAGTTGGTACATGCGGATCATTAGGAATTAAAATTGAAGGAAAAACTCCTAAAGAGTTTACTACTGAAGTAAATGAGGGCAAGTGGGACAGTAAATTCACGTAATTTTTCCTTTGTAAAATGGTTAAACAATAATTTCTACGATTTTTTCTGAATTTTTAGTAGGAATGCAGGATCCTTAACGGTTTTTTGCAATTCCACAAAAGTTTCAGTGTTTTGGACACCTTCAATTTTTCCAATCTTTTCTATAACAATAGTATGCAAATCTTCAAGATCTAGACCATAGACCCCTATCATAATATCAAATCTTCCAGTAACTTCAGAGATAGAAACTATCTCGTCAATTTCCAAAAGTTCCTTGTGAATCTGTGTTTTGAATTTAGGATCTCTGTTTATACCAACAGATGCTTTGACGCCTATTCCCAATAATGAATCATCCATTTCGATGGTGAATTTCTTAATCACCTTCTTTCTCACAAGTCGTTTAATCCTACTGTATAATACAGATGCATTGATCCCTAATTTTTTTGAAAGTACGGGAACAGAAATATTTCCATTCATGGTTAATTCAAAAAGTAGTTTCATGTCTAGTTCATCAAATCGCTGCAATGATCGAAAAAAGAGCAATGGAGTAATAAATGTAGATTTTGTTAATGTAATACATGTTAATTTCAATTAATCTGATATAAAATCAAAAAATTTCAAAAATTATTGGAATACAAATCTTCATCTCTAAACGATTTTAAGTAGGGTTCTTAAAAAAAATCTTCATGGTTAATGAATCACAACTTGTTGGGGTGATAAAACAGGCAAAAGAAAATGATAAGGATCGTAAATTTACACAATCCATAGAGATGATAATGGTATTCAGGGATGTTGATGTAAAAAAGGGATTTGCCATTAATGAAACTGTTCAACTGCCAAAAAAAACCAAACCTGCTTCAGTATGTATAATGGCATCTGGAGATATGGGAATCAAAGCAAAAAATGCCAAAGCTGACATGGTAATGAACGAAGATGAAGTAACAAAATTAAGCGCAGATAAAAAGAAATCAAAAAACTTGATTAACAAATATGATTTCTTTCTAGCTGATACAAAACTTATGCCTACCGTAGGTAAAAAATTAGGACAGCTTTTAGGACCAAGAGGTAAAATGCCAACACCAGTTCCATTTAATGCCCCAATCGAATCGTTTTTGGAACGGTTTAGAGCTTCTGTAAAGATTAGAGCGAAGGGTTCTTTGTCTATGTCATGTAGAATTGGGGAAGAAAATATGGATGACGCTGATCTTGCTGCAAATGCAAATGCTGTGGCAACAGCAATAGAAAAAACATTACCTAATGGAAGTAAAAATGTTAAAAAAATCATGTTTAAGACAACTATGGGAAAGGCGATTAAGGTAGAACAGGTGAAGAAATAATGCATGAGAATAGAACAACCTATCCAAAAAAGAAGGCACAAATGTACCAACTTCTTCAGGATCTGCCAAAAAAGTATAGCGTTACTGCCTTGGTACGAATGGAGAAAGTGCGCGCATCCCAATTATTACCATTAAGAAAGAAACTTCAGGGAGAAGTGGAGATTCTTAGCATTAAGGATAAGGTTGCACAAAGATCCCTTGAAAAATTAGATATTCCTGGTATTGAAAAAATGAAGGAAAAACTTACTGGTCAATGTGTCTTTATGTTCACAAATATGTCTCCATTCAAGCTAAATGTTTTACTTGCCAAAAATAAGATACTACTTACAGCAAGAGGAGGAGACATTGCAAGTATAGATGTGATAGTGCCTCCAAAAAATACAGGAATAGCACCTGGTCCAATGCTCACTGAATTCAAGGAAAATAAAATACCTACCAAGATTGATCAGGGAACAATTTGGATTCTCAAAGAAACAACTCCGGTAAAAAAGGGTGAGATTATATCAACTAAATTAGCAGCGTTATTGGGAAAACTAGACATAAAACCAATTGAAGCTAAAATAGTTTTAAACTCGGCATTATCTGAGGGAATTCTATTTGCTGAAGAGGAGCTTACTGTTGATGTAGAAAAATTCAAGGAGAGTTTGATACAAGCTGCTCAAGAAGCAAAATCATTATCAATTGAAATCGGATACATCACGCCAGAGAATGCTGAACAATTAATTTCAAAAGCTGCACAATCTGCACGTTCTCTTTCAATTGAATCTGGATTTCTTACTGATGAAACAAATGAGCAGATACTTCAAAAGGCTCATGGACAAGCGCAAAATATCGCAGCTAAATTGCCTGATGAACAAAAAGCTGATGCTCCTGCTGAGAAAGCAGATGCGGAACCAAAAGCTGATGCTCCTGCTGAGAAAGCAGATGCGGAACCAAAAGCTGATGCTCCTGCTGAGAAAGCAGATGCGGAACCAAAAGCTGATGCTCCTGCTGAGAAAGCAGATGCGGAATAAAATTACAGTTTTCCAAAAAATTCATATTCTATAATGCCGTAGTAGATGTTTAGGCAAATAATTTTTTTAAACTTCTACACTGGGACTTTCTGATTTTAGCTTTTCCCAATCTGCTAGAAATGCTTTCAAACCCTTGTCAGTCAATGTATGATTAAGCATCTTACCAAGAACTGCTGCTGGGACTGTTACAACATCAGCACCAATTTTTCCAGCATCAACTACATGCTGTGGGTGTCTAATGCTTGCAACCAGAATTTCTGTTTTAAAGTCATAGTTTTCAAAAATCTGTTTAATTTCTTTAATCAAATCCATACCAGTGTGACCAATGTCATCTAGCCGTCCAATAAATGGACTAACATACTTTGCACCAGCTTTTGCGGCCAAAAGAGCTTGGTTTGGAGAAAATACAAGAGTAACATTGACTGGAATTCCTTCTGCAGTTAAACTCTTACACGCTTTGAGTCCTTCTCCGGTCATTGGGCATTTTACCACAACGTTATCACCATACTTACGAAGTCGTCTTCCTTCTTCCATCATTCCTTCATAATCAGTGCTTACAACTTCAAGACTGACATCTCCTTTGATTATTCTTGAAATTTCTTCCATTGTTTTTTGTGGATCACCACCTTCCTTTGCCAGCAATGAAGGATTTGTTGTAATACCGTCTACAAGTCCCATATCATTGTACGTTCGTATAGCATCAAGATTAGCTGTGTCTAGGAAAATTTTCATGGTTTTTTACCTCTTACTTCCTTTACTGAATTT
>JACASW010000016.1 GCA_013390785.1 Marine Group I thaumarchaeote | reverse complement strand
GTTTTTCTTGTTGCGAAATAAATCTCAGTTTTTGCAACCATTAATTCCACCCAACCTTTCAGATGAAGATATATCATCTATTGCTCTCAGTCTTCAACTTAAGGCTGAACTTGTGACTGACGATTTTGCTATTTCCAATGTGGCAAAAAATCTTAACATAAATGTTATTCCTGTAATGACAAATGGTATAAAAAATATTGTAAATTGGGAGTATTATTGTCCTGGATGTAAAACAAATTTTTCTAATGTTGCAGAATGTCCTAGATGTGGGAATAAATTAAAAAGAAAACCGATGAAAAATTAATTCATGTATCGTGAAGTGTTTTCTGACTAGTTTTTTTCAAATGTTTGCTTTGTTTTTCTAACATTTTTTTTATATTTTTAGCACGAGCTTCGCCAAGACCACTAACCTTAGAAAGTTCTGTAGTTGATGAACTTAATACTCTCAATGGTGTTCCAAATTTCTCAAGCATGCGTATAGCAGTTTTTTCTCCTACACCAGGTAAACTGCATAACATAGAAAGTTGCTGCTTTTGTATATCATTTGACTTTCTAATTTTTTTAATAAATGGACCCTTACTTGCATCCTTTCTTGAACACATAGATACCAATAACTTCGCTGTGTGAGAAGCATTGGGTGTATGAATTACTGGAATTTTGAAATCAATTGCAATTGATGAAATCGCACCGTAAAATACAAGTGAATTTTCTGTTAATTCTTCTATTTCGTCTATATTACCTTCAATTAGTAAAATTGGAAATTGATAATGTTCTTTCAATCTATTACATTGATCAAATAAACGACCATCAAAGATAGATGAAACCAAATCAGAAATTGTTTTTCTCTCAACTACAGTTTCAGGTGCAACAATATAATCACCTATTGGCAATGTCTTTATTTCCAAACTAATGCCTATTCCCTTTAGAATACCTGGTATACCACTTTTTTTCTCTCTTTCATCTACTACTATACGTATATTCTTTAGATTCACAAAAAATGATATTCTTTTTGATTAATATTTTCTTGTAAAGTTACTATTTTGATGTTTTAGTATCTGTAGAGGAAGGGCGCATGATTTCCTGAATTTTTGTTTCTTGTTCCTTTAGAGCAATTTTCAATCTTTCCTCTTGTTTTACTAAAAGGGATGCTTTTGTTTTTGCTAGTTCTATCTGTTCTTCAAGTTCATCAATAAGATCCTTCTTGTTAGATTTTATCATGATGGTTCCAGCATGTTTAAACACTGATTCGTCATCACTCGCCTTTTTTAATTCCTCTAATGCCTTTTCTGTTTCATGTTTTTCTGATTCTAACTGTTGTTTTTGCATTTGAATAGACTGAAAGTTCTGCTGTGTTTGCTGCAATTTTGCTAATTGTTCTTGCACCAATGGAGGAATTTGTTGGTTGGATGACATATGAAATTAGACACTTTTTTTAATTATATACTTACTGATTTAATTGAGTCATAGCCTGTTTGAATAAGACGTATACAAGAATTGAGATTTGCACGCATTTGTGCCAATTGATCAGATTCTACTAGTATTGTAATTTTGTCATTACAAAACATCTCTGTTTTAGTTGGATTTTCTGGATAGAATTTATTATCTATGTTGACTGAATCAAAAATTGCATTTGTTTTTTCTTCTGCATCTATTTCAATTACGGCATTAAATCTTGACGTCATAAGCAAAACCTGCTATCTTAAACTCACACTTTTTACAACTCCATATGCCTACAGCCTGTCTGCCAAACTGTAATGAACCGCATTCAGGGCATTTTCTTTTAGATTTTAGAATTTGGTGAACCCGACTGTATTTTTTTCTAGGTTTTATCCCATACCTCGCACCTAATCCTTTTAGTACCATTTTCTTTTTTGCCAATTTATTGAGTACCTTCTGTTGCTTGTTTTATAATCTCTCTGATTTTTTTACCAGATACAATGGATAATTCAGAACATTTAACGAGTTGTTCAACCGAAAATCCGTCATCGCCACCTTTCTGAAGTGCTACAATGTTTCCATCAGAGTTTGTAGTAATTGTTATTCTAGCATCAAGACATTCCCATTCATCGAGATTTGGATCCACGATTATGAATTCACCTATTCGTCCCATCGTAACTGATACTGGAATAGTAGTAATTGGTGTGGGTGATTCTTGATCCTCTATCAAAGTGGGTTTATCATCTTTCATTTCCCACTTTGGTACAGTTGATGTGATGATTGCTGCAACCGCAGCATATGAACATGCATCAAACAGATTACCGTCATGATCAGTTACTACACAATCAGCGAATAAACCAATGACAGCTTTGTCTTTCTCTAAAACAAACTGTGATAGATCAATCATACCGCTTTCGCGTATTCCCCTATCAACCACTCTTGCTAATTCTATCACAGGTGGTTGAGGAGGACCGGTTTCTGCACTTGGATGAGCTAATGGAAGAATTTCTGCTGTACACATAAAGATTCCCTTGTCACCCATATCAGGAAAAGGTCTATCAGGCTGAACTTTGATTCCCGATACAATTTCTGTATCGCCTAGTCTAGCACGTGCAGAACCATTAGCATGCGGTATCACTCCAGTATCAATAACTAAAGGTCTAGATTCATCAAGCGCACGACCATCAATTCTTTTTCCTTCTTGTAGTAAATCAAGAATTTTAGATCTTTTGAGTTTGTCTATGATTGAAAGGTTTGTCATTAATTGTTATCACCACTCGAAAAATATTTTTCACGCAATGCGCTTTTCTGTATTTCATATACTTGCTTACATCCCTCTAAACCTAATTCTATACATTTTTTGAATTCATCTGTGGTAAGAACACCATCCAATTGTAAAAGTGTGATTTTTCCCAAGTTTGGCATATAACCTATTGGCATATCGGCTTGCCCAGCTTGATCTTCCTCATTATTAACATCAAGAATTATAGCATCCGCAGCTTTTCCCGCAGCACATGCAGATACTAAATCTCTCATTGGAATTCCTGCATCTGCTAATGCAACTGATGCCGCAGCCAATGCAGCACATCTAGTACCGCCATCTGCTTGTAATACTTCAAGATATACATCAATTGCAGTTCTTGGAAACTTTTCAAGTATTACAGCGGGTGTTAATGCTTCTGTGATAACTTTACTGATCTCTATTTCTCGTCGTGACGGAGCCGGTTTTTTTCTTTCATCTACAGAAAAAGGCTCCATGTGATATCTAACTCTTAAAATTCCAGTATCTGGATTTGACATATGTTTTGGATGAACATCTCTTGGACCAAAAACACCAGCGAGTATTTTATTTCCACCAAATTCAATATATGCAGAACCTCCAGCATTTTTTAATACCCCAGCTTTTATGGTAACCTTCCTTGTTTCATTTACCTTACGTCCATCAGAACGAATCCCATTTTCGTCAAGTAATACTACATTAGCTTCTCTTCCGCCCATTAATTATACACCATTAGATTCCAACATTTTTTTCACTTTATCTGTTAAATTAACAAGATGTGCTTGTTCATCAACCATTCGAATTGCTGCAAGTGCCTTTAATAATCCATTTGTTTCATCGCAAGATACAACAATCAAGCCATTTTGGCCCACAGTAATTGTTGCGTTAGTAGATCCTTCGATTGTTTGTATCATAGAACCGTGTTTTCCAATAAGACGTGGAATTTTAGCAGGAGAAATTTTGACTAATTCTCCAGAATCAATTTTTCCCAAACTTTGGTCTGCAATTGAGATCAAAGGTTCACGCTGTCTATCAGAATTTGCAATTTTTGCAAATATAATATCGCCTTTACCAAGTCTCTCTTCCATTTCGCTTTTGGTAGGGTATGAACCTCTTCCAAATACATCCTGACCCAAAAGCATTCCTTGATAACATGAATTGATATCTGCAAACCAAGAATTACCTTGAATATACTGAATAGTTCCTATTACCAAGTCATCTATTTTTGGCAGGTATACACCAGTTAATGAGATTACTCGAACACTATCATCAGAAACATCAGACAGTCCTATAGTTGTAGAAATAATTCTTTTTCCTTCTAATACAACATTGTTCTGCAACCGAAGAGGTGCAGTGGTAATAAAATCACCCGGAAGAACATGTCGCTTTTTAGATTCGAATCTTTTCAATTGCTTTCATCTAAAATATTTTGAATTTTATCCTCAATATTAACTTCATATTGTATCATACCAATCATTTTGACAGATGCAATAGCTTTTTTTAAACCTGCAGAATTATCACATTTTAAAATAATCAAGCCATTTTGACCTACAGTAATAGTTGCGTTAGTAGATTCTTCGATTGTTTGTATCATAGAACCATTTTTTTCAGTAAGGCGTGGAATTTTAGCAGGAGAAATTTTGACTAATTCTCCAGAATCAATCTTTCCTAGATTCTCACCAGTAATTGTGATTAAAGGATCTCTAGAACCCAGGTTTGCAATTCTAGCTAAAACAATATCGCCTGTGTTTAATTTTAAAGAAAGATCATCTCTAGATGGTGAATAATCTTTTCCAAATATATCAGATGCAGTAAGAATACCCGGGTAGTAAGAATTTATGTTAACTTCCCACGATAATGCATTATGTGATACAATTTTACCTACAACTAGATCATCAGTTTTTGGAATGTATAATCCAGTCAAAGGAGTTACAGTAACCAAATCATCTTTTATTTCAGAAAATCCAATTGCGGTGGACATTAATCTGTCACCATCAAGTATAACATTCTGCTCAGGTTGATAATCACCTGTAACAATAATATCACCTGGAAGAACAAACTGGTCTTGACTCATTTTAAAACCTCTACAAATGCAGTGCCCTTTGTTATTGCTCCTAATCTATCTATCACGTTTGGTCTTGCTGCGGCTGGTATTTCTAGTATTGCTTTTAAAGATCCGTCTTTCTGCCAATCTTCTTTTTTCAAAGTTCCTGTTGATTTTAGTACAGAATAAGACTTTGCTACATATTGAGCGGGAACAGAAATTTCTAACAAAAGATTTTCTGATTTTAATGGAATGATAGAACGTAAATTCTCTACAATATCTTTAATTTGTTCATCAACATTTTTGAAAGGATCAATACTCACACGAGCATCAGTAATAGCTTGTTCAATTCTAAGAGGTGGGTGAGGTAAATGAGACCTAGGGTCAACAAATGTTTTTGCAATAAATGTGATTATCTGTTTTCGTTTTTCCGTAGTCATCTTGCGACGCTGATCGGTTGTTAGATTAAGATCTCCCTTTTGCAATATTTTTTCTGCGATAACCATGACATCCTCTGTTTTGAATGCCTTTTGTAATTTTTCAGATGAAGCTCTAGTACCCTCACCTGAATTCTGATATATTTCATCAGAAACTAGAACAGAACTAACATCTTTTATTTTTCCAAGTTTATAGTCAAGTGCTGGATCAGGTTTAACCAATATCTCAAATTTTTCGCCTTCAAAACTGTATTTTACGACTGTTAATTTATCTGACATGGTACTGTTACTACCAGAATTGATATTAATCTATAGATATACCAGCTAGATTTTTATTTGGATTTTAGAATTTTTCAATAAGTTTGCCTTCTATTCAGATTCTAACTGATAATGATAAAAAAATATCCGTCAAATTGAAGGGTGTTTCATTACTTTATGCAAATGCACTTAGAAGAATTTGCCTTAATGGTATTCCAATTTTTGCTATAGACACTGTAGATATGATAGAAAATTCGTCTGTTCTAGCAGATGAAGGCATATCTCATACATTAGGTATGGTTCCTCTCAAAACGGAAGCCAATGAATCCGATGAATCAAATTCCAGAGTAATGTTAGTTCTTGATTCAGGAAATACGGAGGTTGTAAAAACAGTCACTACTGCAGAATTAGAATCAAAGGATCAAGTTGTAAAACCAATTTCTAAACAAATTCCTATCGCACATTTAGCTCCTGGACAACGAATTAAGCTTGAAGCATACGCACGACTTGGCAGAGGAACAGAACATGCCAAATGGAATTCTGCAAATATATCAGTGCTTACAAATACTGACAAAGATGATGAGTATATTTTAACTGTAGAAACTACTGGTTCTCTTGAACCAAAACAGATAATCCTATCTGGAATTGAAGAACTTTCTAAAAGATTAGAAGAGTTCAAAGAAACTCTTGTTAACTTGGAAGAAAAATAGTCATACTGTTATATTTGGGTTACAGAGGGCATTAATCTATTGGTTAATCAAATAGTTTTGCATATGATTAAGGATCTTAAACAAGCCTCAAAGAAAAATGAAGCGCCTATATGGTCTAGACTTGCAGAGCTTGCTATAAAACCATCATCATCAAGGCGAGTTGTAAACTTGACAAGGATAAACAAGACTACAAAAGACAATGACGTTCTGTTTGTTCCTGGCAAAGTACTTGGAACTGGTAATATATCTCATAAAATTATACTAAGTTCCTTTTCAATGTCTACAACTGCTGCAAAAAAGATAATTCAAACTGGAGGAACGATTATGACTTACTCTGATATGATTAAAAAATATCCAACTGGAAAAGGTGTAATAATTTTTGGTTGACTCAAAACCTGCAGCAAAAGCTAAACCAAAACCTGCAGCAAAAGCTAAACCAAAACCTGCAGCAAAAGCTAAACCTATTGAAAAAGCTAAACCAAAACCTGCAGCAAAAGCTAAACCTGTTGAAAAAGCTAAACCAAAAGAGAAACTTGTTGACAAAACAAGTAGACCGATAGTGATAGATGCAACGGACCATATTGCTGGAAGACTGTCATCTAATGTTGCAAAATTATTACTTCAAGGAAATAGGGTTGCAGTGATAAACTCTGAAAAAATTATGATGAGTGGTAGAAGGAGAGGTATCATTGATGAGTATAAACAATTCCTAAAGATATCAAGTATTTTACATCCAAAACATGGACCATTTCATCCACGCAGACCAGATACAATAATCAGTAGGATGATAAGAGGAATGTTACCAAGAGATAAACCGTCAGGTAAGGAAGCACTTAGTAGATTAAGAGTCTATATTGGAATTCCAAGAGATGTAAAATCGTTAGAAAGAATTCAAATTGAAAAAGCAAAAATTAGAAAGTCAAGCGCATTATATACAACCATGGAAGATCTAAGTCGAAATGTTGGGTGGAATTAATGGTTGCAAAAACTGAGATTTATTTCGCAACAAGAAAAAC
>JACASW010000003.1 GCA_013390785.1 Marine Group I thaumarchaeote | reverse complement strand
CTTGAAAACAATAAACACAAAGTGATTGTGGTAACTGAAGATGGAACATATGGAAAAAAAGGATTTGTTACTGATGTATTAGAAGAATTACTTGGCCAGAATAGCTTTGATGCAGTTTACACTTGCGGACCAGAACTTATGATGTACAAGACAGTGAATTTGGCCAGATCAAATCAGATTTTTGTTCAAGCAAGCCTTGAACGCATGATGAAATGCGGTATAGGCATATGTGGAAGCTGTTGCACTAGCAAAGATCTAGTATGTAGAGATGGTACTGTTTTTGATGGGGATCATTTAATACAAAATGACGAATTTGGTCACCAGTATAGGGCAAAGTCTGGAATATTGGAGCAGATATAGATTCACACGCAAAAGGTTTAAAATAAATAAGTTAATTCGGACGTTAGCGTATGCCAAGTCCAAAGATTGTTTTAACTGCAGATAGAACGTTAATGTCTCTATATCGTGGACTTTCATTGGCCACATTTTTTGGATGTGCGCCGGCACTTGATCCAAATCGTGATAAAAGCAGTATTTGGTACAAGATTTTAGGAAATCAGGTAACACCAAAAATTTTGTTTGATTTTATTTGTAATTATGCACCTCATATCAACGGCGTGGCAAAATATGCCCCGTACGGTTTACGCAAAGTAGAGGCTGGACTACTTCGTGACGGTTTCAAACGTGAGGATGTAGTTATTGCTCACCCTGATCATATTGAAAAATTCATTGGACCTGAAACTGAGGTTGTTGGAACTCATGAAATGGATCCACTTGGAATGGGACCTGTAACCATGACGTTCACATATGGAAGAAGGCAGATGTCTTACGATGAATTTTACTGTCGTGAACTACATCAACGAATCAATGCGGCAAAGAAAAAAACTGGTAGCCATGCAAAGGTTATTGCCGGTGCTTCCGGTACTTGGCAGTACAACTACGCACCTGAAAAGATTGAAGAGTATGGTCTATACGCAATTTTAGAGGGGGAACTTGGTGGAATCGCTCCTGAAATAGATGGGCATGCGGGCAACTTCTTTAACTATCTAATTGATGGGCAATTTGAAAATATGGATCCTTTCAGAAAAAGAAAGGATTTCAAAGTTGACATTAAAGAGTTTAAACGCGATGAAAAAACAATTCATGGAAGGTTTGTCAACTTTTGGGACAGACCAGACCTAGATGACATTCCAGAAATTGTTGAACCAACCATGCACGGCATGATAGAGGTAATGCGTGGATGTGGAAGGGGCTGTAAGTTTTGTGACGTTACATTAAGATCATTAAGATATTATTCTCCAGAAAAAGTGAAAAAGGAAATTGAAGTGAACATAAAGAAAGGTGGACTTGATAGAGCTTGGGTTCACAGCGATGACATTTTTGTTTATGGCATGGATCCAACTACCACAAAAAACATGGAACCCAACCGTGATGCTCTTGAAGAGCTATTTACTGCAATTATGTCTACTGGTGTTGAGCACACAAACCCAACTCATGGAACACTGGCAGGTGCGATTGCAGACGAGAAACTACTTCCAAACCTATCAAAGATAATCAACGCAAGTGCAAGCAACCTTACAGGAATTCAATGTGGATTTGAGACTGGAAGCATTAGATTGATAGAAAAATACGCTGATAGGAAACTTGCTCCATATCAGCCAGAAGAATGGCATTGGGTTGTCAAAGAGGCTGTTAAAACATTAAATGAAAATTATTGGGTTCCTGCGTTTACATTAATCATGGGTCTTGATAACGATGAAACACCTGAAGATGGTTGGGAAACAATCAGACTCCTTAGCGAGCTTGAACAGGAACAGCCTGACTCTATGTTTACAGCCACTCCATTAACGTTCATTCCAATAGGCTTGCTTGAAAAATCAGAGTTTTATGATATGGGCAATGATTCAGATCCAACACAACTTGCTGTAATGTACAAGACTTGGCAGCATAATTTCAAATATGGAATAAAGAAGTTTATGAGCAAAACTGGTCAGCGCGGATCTGTTAGACGAGCAGCATTTAATGGCCTAGCCAGAACTTTGGGCGGTGTTCCACTTGGGGCTATGGAAAGATACGCAAGGCGGAAGGGTGGAGAGCATGAAAGGGTGCTTGAAAAGGTCAAAGCACAGTACTGGTAAGCCAATATACAAATACATAAATTCCAACAACTAACCGATTTACTATGCCAACACACGGTTCACTTACCAAAGCAGGTAAAGTTAGAGGTCAGACACCGAAGGTAGAAGGTCGTAAACGTGTGGGTACTTCTTCTAGTCTGAGAAATAAAAGTAACTTTAGGAAACGATTTGTTCTCTCGAGAGTTCCTGGTCAAAACAAACCTGGACGAAGGCGAAGACCACGTAGATAATCATCGATTTCACACCAATTTTTCACTTTTAGATAAAACCAATAAACGAACAAACTTAAGTATAGGTACCGTACAATACGGTATATGGAAGATTTGAGATTAGATGCTTTACCTGGTGTAGGTCCGGTAACCACAAAAAAACTCAGTGATGCTGGAATACACAACATAATGGATCTGATAGTACGTGGGCCAGTAGAGCTAGCAGAAATTACTGGTATGGATAAAGACACAGCAGCCAACATTGTAGAAAAGGCAAGACAGGCTCTTGTTGAAGGTGGAATGATATCTAAAGACTTTGTTAGCGCAACAGAAGTTTACAAAAGAAGACAAGAAATTGGGAAAATAACTACAGGTACAGAATGTCTTGATTTGTTACTTGACGGTGGACTTGAGACACAGGGATTGACTGAAGTTTATGGTGAATTTGGATCTGGTAAGACGCAATTTTGTCATACAATGTGTGTAACCGTTCAAAAACCAAAAGAGGAAGGTGGATTAGATGGAACCGTATTGTATATTGATACTGAAAATACATTTAGACCAGAAAGAATTGTATCCATTGCAAAAGCACATGGAATGGACCCAGAAAAAGCACTTGATAGAATCATGGTAGCGCGAGCATACAATAGCGCACATCAGACATTAATTTTAGAAGAGGCAAGTCATATGATTCAAGAAAATAACATAAAATTACTTGTTGTTGATTCAGCTGTAGGTCTGTTTAGAGCAGAATATCTAGGTAGGGGAACACTTTCAGTACGTCAACAAAGATTAAACAAGTTTGTTCATTTACTAGTTAGAATTGCAGAGACATACAACTGTGCTGCATTAGCCACAAACCAAGTAATGGCATCACCAGATGTATTCTTTGGTGACCCAACACGTCCAATAGGAGGTAATGTAGTAGCTCATACAAGCACATACAGAATTTACTTTAAAAAATCTGGCAAAAAAAGAATAGCACGAATGGTAGACAGCCCACATCATCCAGAACAAGAAGTTATCTTTAGTCTTGGAGATGCCGGTGTGATTGACCCTGATTCAGACACAAAGAAGAAATCCACCAAAACTGCAAAATCATTAAAAGTGGAATCAGCAGACCCAGAAATAAATGTCGAATCAAAAAGTGATTCTGGTGTTGATGCAGATAGTAAAACTGAAGATATACCTGAAGATTCCGAATAAGTATTAAAATAAGGCTTTAGAAGCCATACTCACATATGACTACCAAGAAACCATCTGGTCGTTCTCATGGCTTTAAGCACAAGTCTAGATCTATTATGACAAAAAATGCTCCTAGAGGTGTTTCATTTCTACTTCGTGAGTATCATGAGGGAGACAAGGCACTAGTAATCATTGATCCTAGACAGCATAAGGGATTACCACATAGACGATATCATGGTAAAGTAGGTACTGTAAATGAGGTTGGTAGGCGTAGCGTCACACTTGATATTAAACTTGGTAAAAAGACGAAAACTTTAATCACAAGATTTGATCATATCAAACCGTTTGGTGTTTAATTAATGGAAGAAGTAGTAAAAAAACGAATGCTCTCATTGCCCGAAGTTAAGGAGATGTTATCAAAGAGTGATCCCGAATCAATGGATCAGATTCAGCGGTGGACACATGATTATGTATCAAAATTTTCCAAGGTTGAACCAAAAGCTGCAAAGAAAATGAAGAGTGATCTAATTAATCAATGTGGCTTAACTGAGGAGGAAGCAGTAGAAATTATAAACATTCTACCAAGATCATTGCCAGAATTACGTTCATTTACCTTTGGATGGAAAAAACTAATTCTCTCAGAGACACTAGAAAAGATACTCAAAATTATTGACGAGAATTCCTAAATTTTAGGTGATTAGTTTTGGAGATGGGTAATACCCAGTTAAGAAAGTACGAGGAACATGCATATGTTTTGGATTCTAAATTACGTGCTAAATCAACTACGGTTCATGGAAGAACTGGAGTAATTGTAATTGCGATAGGGGAAGAAAGACTTACACTGTTAGAAATACTAGGAACAGAAGATTCAACATTTGATGTTGGCGAGAGAATATACATTGGAAAGGAAGGAAGAACCAAAGTACAGTCAGTGTTAGGCAAAATTGATTACATAAAAATTTCCGATTCTGCAAAAAATGAAATCCCTGGAGTTGTTGAATTAATTGTAACCAAAAACGAAAAAAAATTTGTAGATTATATAAATAACGCACAACCTCTTACACCAAGAATTCACGCACTTGAACTGATCCCCGGCATTGGTAAAACATACCTTAATGCTATAATAAAAGAAAGAGAGAAAGGACCATTCGAAAGTTTTAATGACATAGAAAAACGCGTGGGTTTGAAAGAGCCAATAAGACATTTGTCGCAAAGAATAATTGAAGAGATTTCAGGAGAAGCAAGAATGAATCTCTTTGTTAAACGATGAACAAACGTAAAGATCTGGGGCAGCACTTTCTAAAATCAAAAACAATTGCAAGATCTATTGTTGATAGCGCTAAAATTACAAGAAACGATATAGTACTTGAAATAGGAACTGGTCATGGAATTTTGATTCCATATGTATGTAAAAATGCAAAACAAGTTTTTTCAATAGAAAATGATCATGATTTGTATCTTGCAGCAAAATCCAATTTTCATGATTATTCAAATCTAGTTTTAGAATATGGGGATGGCTTTAAGTCAGTTCATAGTTTTTCTATATTTATTTCAAATCTTCCTTATTCAAAAAGCCGATTTGCCATAGAATGGTTATTACAAAAAAAAGTTTCTCGTGCAGTTATAATGGTACAAAAAGAGTTTGCTGAAAAACTGGTCTCAAATGAAGAGCATAAGGCGATATCTGTCTTAGCAAATTATGGTTTTAGGATAAAGTTTTTGATGAATGTTAGAAAATCAAATTTTTTTCCAATGCCAAAGGTTGATTCTGTTGTAATGCTTTTGGAGCAAAAGAAGGTGATACAGAAGATATTGATTTTAACTGTTAACAGGATTTTTTCATATAGACGAAAAACCCTGCAAAATATTTTAAAACAATTCGGTGTAAATTCCACTTCTAAAAAACGTCTGGATGAATTGTCAGGAGATGAAATTATAAAAATTGCGAAAAAAATTATCAGAAGTTGAACCATATCCTCCATCTGAGGACACATTCTTTTTGGCTGATTATATTAAAAATGAAAAAGGCGATTATGCATTAGATATTGGTACGGGATCTGGTTATTTGGCTGCACTTTTGTCGAAATCATTTTCTGTAGTTGTAGGCACAGATCTGAGTTTTCATGTTTTAAAAAAACCGGGGTACTTTACAACAAATAATATTTGCTGCAATGCAGCGGATGCCCTAAATCAACAGTTTGATCTCATCATCTGCAATATGCCATATCTAAATACAGATGAAATATTGGATATCAGAACAGATGGGGGGAGAGATGGATTAGAAATACCAATGAAAATTATCGACTCGGCTAAATCACGAATTAAACCTGGTGGAAAATTTCTCTATGTCACTTCATCTCTTTCTAATTTTAAAAAATTGATTTCTCATACTGAACTTGATGGTTTCAACGTAAGCATTCTAGCAAAAAAGAAATTGTTCTTTGAAGAATTAATACTTGTTAAGGCCGTTAAGTTACTTTCTTAGTTTTTCTTTTGCAAGTATAGTTATTGCGTCAGCCATCTGAGATGTGCTGGCATTTCCACCAATATCAAAAGTGATTGTTTTTCCTTCATTAATCACGTGCTCTGTGGCAGAAAAAATTGCTTCTTTTATGTGTGGCTCACCAAGGTATTCAGCCATCCAAGCTCCTGCAAGAATGGTTGCAGTTGGGTTAACTTTGTTTTGTCCTTTGAAAGACGGTGCGCTACCATGTGCAGCTTCAAACATGGCATATGAATCACCCATGTTTGCCGAATAAATTAATCCAATCGAACCAACGATTCCTGATGCCAATTCAGAAATTATATCCATGAAAAGATTTGTACTCAATATTACCGAGTTATTGAATTGCTCTGGATTAACAACTAATTGCTGTGCCATATTGTCAATGTATATTTCCTCCAAATTCATGTCATTATGTTCTTTAACACAATTTTGTGTTTCATCCCAAAAAATACCGTCAGTTTTTTTGAGTATATTTCGCTTTGTTATCACAACCATTTTTTTAAGATTATATTTTTTAGCCCATTCAAGTGTGGATAAAACGAATCTTCTACAACTATTTCTTGTAATCTGACGTATAGCAATAGCTGCATCATCTGATATTTGAACTTCCATACCGCTGTACAATCCTTCAGTGGCCTCTCTAAAACAGACAAAATCTAAATTCCTATTAGGAGTCAACCTTTCGTATGTTTTGATTGGTCTGATATTTGAGTACAATTCAAATTTCTGACGTAGTGTAACAGCCACACTTCTTGGTGCACCTGGTTTTGGTATAGTGGTAGTTGGGCCCTTAAAACAAGCATCAGATTCTTTGAGTGACTCCATTGTTACATCAGGAATATATGACTTGTCTTTAGAACCATTTTTTTCCCATTGTTCAGAACCAGCCTCACAGTTAATGATCTCTGCTTGCATGTTACATTCCTTTAATACGTTAAGCATCAAATCTACAACTTCTGAACCAATACCATCACCCTTGATAATCACTGTTTTTTTTGCCAAGATGTCATAATCCTGTGTTTTAATTATTTATTTCCTACCTTCAAAATTTCTTGATTTGTTGAAATTGTATTACAGTAACTGTTTAAAACGTTTAATCCATTTTTTAAAATGTGGAAATTGTCCAATTATCAGATCTTCATGTGGGTGCACAATTCCGTGAAGAAGCATTTCAAAAAGTAATTGATGAAATTAATTCATTAAAACCAAGTGCTGTGGTAATCACTGGGGATCTTACTAATGAAGGATTAATCGAGCAATATGAAAAATGTAAAAAAATGATTTCACAGATTAAAGTTGAGAAAATAATCGCAATCAGTGGAAATCACGATTATAGAAATACGGGTTACTTGTTGTTCAAGAAATATTTTCCATTTAAGACTGAAAATGAACTAGGAGATGATACTATACTTGTAACACTTGGATCAGCTAGACCAGATCGTGATGAGGGTGAGATTGGCCATCATCAAAATTTGTGGCTTGAACGAACATTGAAGAAACATGAAGGCAAATTAAAGATAGTGGCAATGCACCATCATCTGATCGGTATTCCTGATACTGGTTCTGATAGATTGACTGCGATTGATGCAGGTGATGTACTACGAACTATCTTAGATTCTAACGTGAGTTTGGTTTTATGTGGTCATAAACACAGACCATGGATTTGGGATTTTAATACATTATCAATTGCAAATGCTGGCACTGCTTCATCAGAAAGAGTTCGTGGATTTTTTGAAAACTCGTATAATATAGTAAACATTGAAAATGGAACTTTTCGTGTTGACCTCAAAATTGTTGGTGGTAAAAGAATACCATTACGAGATATCGTAAAAAATTATACACAGATAACAGATTGAGTTTGGTTCACTAAAATTCAACAATTAAATTTTGTGTGAAATAGACACTTTCTGTAATTATTAGTATAATCACGTTATACTAATTAACTGAATTCATTTAGCAAGAAACATGCGGGGGTCGCCTAGCCTGGTAGGGCGTAGGATTGCTAATTCTATGTTCGCAAGAACTCGTGGGTTCGAATCCCTCTCCCCGCGCTTTTTTAATTAAATTTAAAAGTACGTTGATACACATTTTCATTATTGGGACGAAGAAAAACACAAAAAATTATCAAGTCTGGTCCAAAAAATGCAACCACTGGTATGTGTCCAGAATGTAAGACTATAGGTAGGATCTTTATTATTGGTCAGGTAGGTCAAGAGCGTGCAAAGTGTCCTGCCTGCAACCAGGTATTTGATTTGTAATTACGAGTAGAAATCTACCCATAACTTTTTAAGGTCTTTTCATTTTTTTATACCATAATGTCATCTACAGAATCTGAAACCGTTTATGATAGAATTGCTAAACTGGAAGATGAAGTGGCTGAGCTGAGAAGTGAAGTTGATTTTCTAAAACGTGCATTGCGAAATGAAATTGCACGATACGAGGTCAAAATGGCAAGGAAAGGTAATGAAATATCTTCCATTATTGATTAGATTTTTCTCTAACACTCTTAATTAATTCCAAAATAAAATCTGCGTCATCAGCTTCTGGTTCTAGTTCCAAATATTTATTGAGTAAAGGCAGTGCCTTATCATAACGTAAAAGACGCTCTTCCAAAATACCCTTATCTCTAATCTCCTCAGGAGATTCTGGTCGCATTCCTAAAATCATATCTGTGCATTTCATAGCATTATCATATGCATACGATTGGGTGTACGCATTTTTCAGATTTCTTAGTAACCTAGTCAAAAGTTGCTCCGCTGTAGCACTGTTTAGATATTCTGGAACAAATTCAATATCCTCCCCAAAATTTCTATTCAAAATTCCTTCCAAGTCTTCAATTGTAAGTAATCTTCCACGATAAAACGGATCCAAGATCACCTCATCCTTGTATTTTACAATTACATGTCCAGGGAACCCAACAATCTGAAGATCAAGTCCAATATTCTTGGCAACTTCTGAGTATATTATAGAGAGAGTAATTGGTATACCAGTTTTTTTATCAAGTACTATGTTAAGAAAACTGTTTCCTGGATCGTAATAATCCTCTTCAGCGCCGTAAAAACCAAGCTCATCAAAAAGATGCTCATTGAGCATGGAAATGAGATATGTTGAATTCTTAACTTTGCCTATTTTTGCCTTCAGGGAATTACTTATGTCGTTTATTTTTTCAACGTATTTTGATATATCCAATTCAGGATATTCCAGAATTTGTGCCATCTTTAGACATTTTTCAATCAAATTATAATTCGGATTTTTCGAAAAAGATGTCCATTCGGAAATAAATGGATCAAATTTTTCTGCCGACAATAAATCCCATGCTATTTGATTCTATTTAGATATAGTTGTGGATCTTTCAACTCTTTTGTGTTAGGTGGATTTGCAATTAGTTTAACAAATGCATCTTTATCATACACGTCAAACACTTGTTGAGTGAATTCTTTACCAATACTCTTTTTTACACTATAGTCAGAATAGTTGGTACCTACAAATGTGCTAAGATAATTTTGAAAATCTGAATCATCTCTTAGTATTTGCTGTACAACAAACTCTGCCATTCCTTCCATGGTAGTAAATATTGCATGTTGAGCCTGGATAGGTTTTAGCCATTTTTTGTAGATTTCCTCTAACGAGGGAACAAGTTCTGAAATCTTAGGATCAATTTCAACATGCGTGTATGTCATGACATCTGGTCCCATAACATTAGTGATGAAATTGTCAGGGTTCAGCATGAAAAATAGATTTGCTTTCTTGGCAATTTGGAACTCATCAGGTACAAGTTGCAATTGTAGGTATTCAGTAAGTTCTGTTACCGTTTTACTATCTAATTCTAAGATAATTTTTGCCAATTCCTCATTTATCGTATTAACCTGCATGACAGCCTCAACGTTTAATCTGTGAAGATTGCTTTGTACAGAATGAACAATCTCCTCCAAAATTGTCATCTTCATAGCACCAAAATAACCAGATTTTACCGATTCCGCTTTAGATTCGTATGGGGGACCCTGCTTGTATAGAATTATCCTTGGATAATCATCTAGGATGAATCTGTTAAGATAGATTCTGGAGTCCAGATAATCTCCATATGTTGTTGATATCTTTGAGATGTATGATTTCACATAAGTAGAATAAACCAAGAATTTTGCAGTATCTTCTTTGATTAATTCTGAAATTTTTTTCAGATCATTTTTTGCAACAGCCTCAAATAATTTGTCCACAAATATACGCCCATTTTCTGTGAACACCTTTTTTCCTTTCAGACGCTTAAATTCATCTAGTTTTAGGTATTCGATAGATAGTTTTCCGGAAACCTCTAATCCCATGTATTCATTTACCTTTTGAACTAATTCTGGAAACAATCCCTGCGAAACACTTTCAACACCATCAAATTCTACGGTAAAGTTTCTATCCTCTTTGATCTTTGCTGCAAGTTCTGCTATTACCTTTTCCTCATCAATTTCAACCGAAAGTTGTCCCATCAGTGCCTCAGCAAATTCATCTAACTCTGACATTAGAAATCACGTTTCTTCAATTACGGCTCCATAAAAGGTGATGCCAGTAATCAAGAACGAATATTAACCAATTACAGAACTAATTACTATGCCTGATATGCTGAATGATAAGCAGATTATAGGGATTATAGCAGTATTGTTTAGCCTCATCGGTTTGTATTTGGGTCTAACAGGATTTTTCGACTAGTCATCAAACCCTTAAATTAATCCAACTTGCCAAAATAATACTTGATAAAATCCCATCTTATAGCCATATTTTTTGTCATAGTCATTTTACCAAGTGCGGCTTTCGCTCAATCGGAGATTGACAAGGACCCATTTTCTCCTGGAAACCAATTTGATCAAAAACCTCTTGATGAGCATGAACAAGATCTGGAGAACTTGAGTCAGCTATGGACAATTTGCATAGTAGCGGTAATTGGCATGGTAGCAGCACGAGTTGCATTAAAAATTATAAGCAAAAAACGTGCGTCGAGATCTAACAATACAGATGAAACGTATTAGCCGCGCTGCCGAGAAGTATCCAATTTGTCAAAACAATCATTACACAAGTCATCCCTCGTTGTCATACCACGTGGCAACTTGAAGTTAAATTTCCTAACATCGGAAACTGAAAATTTTTGCGAAAATTTACCAAGTTCTTTTTTGCATTTGTAGCACAAGTGTTTTCCTTCTAGAAGAAATCTAAGATTCAATCGGCTAAGTGTAGCTGTATCGGTAACACCATAAAATACCATCATGTTAACTAAAAGTGGTTCATCCCGTATCATTTGATCAAGGGTTGCTCTTTCGCCAGCAATTGCAAGGTTAACCATCTCCCTCCACCTTTTACTTAGACCATCAGCATATTCATCCATTTGTTTTATGCCATTTTCAGTGACACCTAACATTACCTTCTTCTGTCCCAGAAGACCTGAACCATACCTAATTGTTATCATATTACTCTGATCCAATACATCCAGGATTTTTTCAAGTTCTTCATTTTTCAAATGTACAACATTCTTGATATTTCTAAGTCCACTTGCACCACGCTTGATGGCACCAAGTACTTTCATGTCATTAACTTCTAATTCCACAAGAGACGTAAAATCACGTTATTTTAAAACTTGAGTATTGATTTGGTGCCTAAAGTTGTAAATCATTTCAAAATTGTATATTTCAGGTTAAAATTAGTTTGATCGCTGCACTAATTTTATCGAGACCAGATCCCTGTTGTATATAAGATTTTTTTAAAACATCAGACTTCTGATTATTCCCGATGACTTTATTTACTTCAACTCTTCAGAAATTTCGTTGAAAGTTAACTGGCTAGCAATAATGCTTGTCTTTGCAGTTGGAACTGGTGTAATTTTTGCCGCTCCATTTGCTGAAGCAGCAGGTGACATTTCAGCCGGCGCTGGAGAATTTAGACTTGGTGAAGTTTTAGATGAATCAATTGGTTGGTTTATCGTTGTAGGTTTAGGAGCGATATTCGCAGGTGTTATTTCTGCAGAGATTAAACTTGAGGAAAAATATCTAGGTCATACACAAAACTCCGAGTGGTTTAACACTGCTGGCAGAATTATCAAGACAGGTCTAACTGCAGCTGCAATCGTATCTGCTTGGACTTGGGCTGCGACGCTGTTACAATCTTCGACAGTAGCGTATCTGTATGGTATCAGTGGACCTTTCTGGTATGCTTCCGGCGCAACAATTCAGGTTCTTTTGTTCGGAATATTAGCAATCGAACTAAAACGAAAAGCACCAGACGCACACACTTTCTTAGAAATTATCAGAGCAAGATTTGGTAATGGTACTCATAAAATTTTCTTAGGTTTTGCATTAACATGTAACATGATTGTAACTGGAATGCTTCTACTTGGAGGAGCAGCAGTTGTAAACGGTCTAACAGGAATGGACATTACAATTGCGGCATTTTTGATTCCAGTAGGTGTCATGGTCTATACTTTGGTAGGCGGTCTCAAGGCAACATTTGTTGCAGACTATATGCATACTGTAATTATCTACATTGTAATTCTTACATTCGTTGCAATGGTATTCTTCATCAGTCCAGTTACGGGCGGAATTGAAGGAATGTACAACAAACTGGCAGAAGCTGCGGTGTTGAAACCAGTTCTCGAGCCAACCTTCGTACCTGGTGAACCAGGTAACGCAATGGGTGCTTATCTTACAATGGCTTCTGCGGGTGGTTTGATCTTCGGAGTCATCAATATTGTCGGTAACTTTGGAACTGTATTTGTAGACCAGGCATATTGGCAACGAGCAATCGCTGCACAGCCAAGTTCAACCGTAAAAGGTTTCTTACTTGGTGGAATGTGCTGGTTCTCAATTCCATTTACACTAGCAACTACGATGGGGCTTACTGCGGTCGCGCTGAATGTGGCGCTTACACCAGAGCAGGTGCAGCTCGGACTTACGGTTCCTGCTGCAGCATCAGTAATGATGGGTCCAATAGGCGCAATCATGGTTTTGGTAATGTTATTCATGGCAGTAACTTCGGCAGGATCTGCTGAACTAATCGCGGTATCTTCTTTGATTACTTATGATGTATACAGAACATACAAGAATCCAAATGCCACTGGTAAACAGCTACTCAAGGTAAGCCGGACGGTTATAGTTATTTTCGGTCTGGGAATGGGTGCTCTAGCTGGAATATTACTAGGCATGGGCTTAAGCTTAGGATTCGTATACTTGGCAATGGGCATCTTAATTGGCTCTGCTGTTATTCCAATCGCACTAACAATTACTTGGAGCAGAACAACAAAGGCTGGAGCAGTTTCTGGTGCACTTATCGGTGTAATGCTATCATTAGCAACATGGACAGGAGTCGCAGCATCAGAGGCTAATGGTGTTATTGACATTGCATCACTTGGTGGTGCGTTCCCAATGCTTTATGGTAACGTTGTAGCAATCTTATCATCCGGATTAATCTGTGTAGTAGTCAGTTTGGCTCAGAGGAAGGTCTATGATTGGAAGGAAATGAACACTCACATGAATATTGTAGAGGCTGACATGTCTGACAAAGTAAAAGCAGAAATTGCACAAAGACAACAGGACGAAGCGACATTAAAGAAGGCATACCAATTCAGCCTAAAGGGAGGCGGTATTTTGACTATAATCTGTGTAGTAGTTTGGCCATTACCTTTGTACTTCTCTGGATATGTATTCGACTTGGCATTCTATTCCATGTGGGTAGGCATTGCAATAGTTTGGGTATCCATTGCATCATTCTGCATCATCTGTATACCAATAATCGAAGCCCGAACCGGTTTCGCCGAAGTATTACGTGGCGGCAAGAAAGCACAAGCAGAGTAACTGAAATTCTTTTTAATAACTGGTTTCTGATCGTATTATGACATCATGTAGCGGCTGTGGTATTGTCCTAGGTTTCAAAAAGTACAAATTCCAGAAGCTATACCGAGTCCCAGGTAAATTTTGCAAGAATTGCATGTCGTTGGTTGGAAAGGATTGGGACGATCATGGAAGTATCACTTTACCAAAACGTCCATGTGATTTGTGTCAAACGGAATTCTATTTTCTTCAGACTGCATGGCAGGGACAGAAGCAAAAGCACTTTTGTGGTGTATGCCATAAGGTTGCAATTAGCGGAATACTGCCTGAGAAAAGCAGAAAGGAAATGACAAATAAATTTCCAATACCCATGTTGATAATTGGATGTCTTGGTGGTGTGTTAATGGTTCTAGGTATGATATTCACATTGATGGGTGGCGGAGAAGCTGGACCCAACTTAGTGAACATATTATTTGGTGCATTTACTACTGCAGCAGGATTTTTGTTGGTTCGACGTACTATAAACAACAGAAGACTGATGTTAGGAAACGTCTAGTACAAACTGTATAATCTTGCAAGAGATACTTCTTTTGCAGGATCCACAGTAGCAATCTTCCCATCTACTTTGGTCTCGTACGTTTCTGGGTCGATTTCAATTTTTGGTGTCGCGTCGTTGTACACCATGTCCTTTTTTCCAATGTTGCGGCAGTTCCTTACCGGCACCAATTTTTTTTCAATTTTGAGTTTCTCTTCCAAGCCGTTGTCTAGTGCAAGTTGTGATGTAAATGTGACAGACGTTGTCTTTTTTGCTTTTCCAAGTGCTCCAAACATTGGTCTATAGTAGATTGGTTCAGTTGTAGGAATTGATGCATTTGGGTCGCCCATCAACGAGTATGCGATGAATCCACCCTTGATAATCAGTTTTGGTTTGATTCCAAAAAATTGTGGTGTCCACACTACAATGTCTGCAATCTTTCCAGGTTCAAGCGAGCCAACATACTCAGAGATGCCGTGTGTGATTGCAGGATTGATTGTGATCTTTGAGATATATCGTTTAATTCTATAATTATCATTTTCTGCATTATCTTCAGGAAGACTGCCTTTCATCTTTTTCATCTTATCTGCAGTCTGCCAGTTTCTTGTTGTCACTTCTCCAATTCTTCCCATTGCTTGGCTATCTGATGACATCATGCTGATTGCGCCAATGTCGTGTAATACATCCTCAGCAGCAATCGTTTCAGCACGAATTCTAGATTCTGCAAATGAGATGTCTTCTGGAACAGATGGATTCAAGTGATGGCAAACCATCATCATGTCCAAGTGCTCTTCTAGCGTATTTGTCGTAAACGGTCTTGTAGGGTTGGTTGATGATGGCAAAATGTTTGGCTCACCTGCAATTTTCATTATATCTGGAGCATGACCACCACCTGCACCTTCTGTATGATATGTGTGAATCG
The DNA here is from genome assembly GCA_013390785.1 of Marine Group I thaumarchaeote. Lineage (GTDB taxonomy): Archaea > Thermoproteota > Nitrososphaeria > Nitrososphaerales > Nitrosopumilaceae > Nitrosopelagicus. The sequence goes on along the minus strand of JACASW010000003.1, from coordinate 96,776 downwards.
TCCTACCATTTATGGCATTTATAGTATCATCAACATATCCACATTCGTTTAATGTGTCTGTATGAATTGCAACCTGTGTATCTGTCTTGTCTGCAACATTTAGGGCAGAATTAATTGTAGCTGGAGTTGTGCCCCAATCTTCATGAAGTTTAAGACCACATGCACCAGCTTTTACCTGCTCTAATAGCGCTTCTTCCTTGGAGTCATTTCCCTTACACAAGAATCCAAAATTTAGTGGAAACTCTTCAATCGCCTCAATCATTCTGTGTATGTTAAACTCTCCCGGTGTACATGTAGTTGCGTTAGTCCCATCAGCTGGGCCTGTACCACCGCCAATCATTGTAGTTGTTCCATTACATATTGCATCAATTGCTTGTTGTGGCGAGATAAAGTGTATGTGGCTGTCAATTGTACCAGGCGTGCAAATTGTATGCTCACCTGAGATTATTTCAGTATTTGACGAAACCACAATGTCAATATCATCCATAACGTTTGGATTTCCAGCATTTCCAACACCAAGAATTTTTCCATCTCGAATTCCAATGTCAGCCTTTATGATGCCAAGAGTTGGGTCTATTATCATTGCATTGGTGATTACCAAGTCAGCAGAGTCTTCTCGCATGACACCGCTTGCTTGACCTAATCCATCCCTTGCACTTTTTCCTCCACCAAATACGAGTTCGTCTCCATATTTGATTAGGTCCTTTTCAATCTCCATTATCAAGTCGGTGTCTGCTAATCTAACTTTGTCACCAGTTGTAGGTCCAAATAATTCAACATATCTACTGCGTGGAATCTCAAGTGTACCAGACTTTTCTTCTGTGTTTTCTAAAACATTCTTGAAACCTTTTTCGTTAATGTTTTTTATCGCATCCGACTTTTTAGATTTTAAATCACCACTGACTAATCCGCTAAAACCAAAGATTGTTTTTGTTCCACCATATTCCACAACCTCAACATGTTTTGTTTCTCCTGGCTCAAACCTGATTGACGTACCAGATGAAATGTTTAGATGATAACCTAATGCCTTTTCCCTGTCAAATTCTAGTGCTCTATTTGCCTCAGAAAAATGTGTGTGAGAACCAACCTGAATTGGTCTGTCTCCCGTGTTTGCAACTTTGAGCTTGATTGTTTTTTTGTCTTGATTTGCCATGATATTTTCATCTGCTGGTATGTACTCGCCAACATGTGGTATTTCGGAACGCCATCTTGATAACATGTTATCACACTATTGGGTCGTGAACTGTCACGAGTTTTGTACCGTCGTTAAATGTAGCTTCAACTTGAATTGTATGAATAATATCTAAAACACCCGGTAAAACATCATCTTTTTTTAAGACATTCTTCCCAGAGCTCATTAATTCAGAAACTGATTTTCCATCTCTAGCTCCTTCTAAAATATGATCAGCAATTAATGCAACAGATTCTGGGTGATTAAGTTTTAGACCCCTTTGCTTTCTTTTTCTTGCTAGCTCGGCAGCCATGAAAATATGTAATTTATCTAACTCTCTTGGTGAAAGAAACACAAACGAGTTATTGTAATGTGGTATTTAAAAATTAGAATTAAGTAAAAATTTAACTTGCTTGGTATCATGATATAATTATGCTATTAATCAATTCAGTTTTTGGAAATATCTACAAAGATTTGCAGCTAAAAGAAAAAATTGAACATGCAGAAAAACAGGGGAAATTAATGCAATTATTTCTCAGTAGAACTGAAATGGAAAAATCACATCAAAGAAAAAACACTGAAGATGGAATGGAAATTGGTTTGTCACTTGAGGCAGGAACCACACTGCATACAGGTGACGTACTATCAAATGGCACGGGACTGATTCTAGTTAACCAGTTACCTGAAAAAGTACTTCATGTTAAAGCAAAAAGTGATGACGAATCGTCATCAGTATATGTTCAGTTAGGACATATTATTGGTAATCGACATAGGCCAATCTCAATTTCTAATGATGGTTCTATAATGTTTCCAATACAAGATGATTCTGAAGTTGAGCTCTTCACAAAATTATTTCACGAAATAATTGATCATATCACACTTACAATACAAGAACAGATTTTTGTTGCAAACCAGGGAATGAACGTACATGAACACTGATTTTTCTGAATTAAGTGTAATGCAGTTGTCCGACTCTTTTTTCCCAAGCGGACTTTATACAATGTCAAATGGACTAGAAACTGTCTTTGACGAAAAAAGAATCACAACTGCAGATGGGATTCAAGAATTTATACACACAATAATAACTCAACAAGTAGGTCCTGCAGATTGTGTTGCACTACTAAATGCGTATGATTTTGCAAAGGATGATGATGTTAATGGAATCATCAAATGTGATAATGCATTGTATTCAATGAGATTTGTAAAAGAATCACGTGATGCGTTATGTAGGACTGGTTCTCAAATGATAAAATGTGTTATGGCATTTTCAGACAATCAAACACTAAAGAAGTTCTTTGACGCAGTAACAGAAAATAGAAGTAAATCAACACATCCGGTAGTTAGCGGTGTCTGCAGTTATGTACTTGGCGTAAAAAGGAACAGTGCGGCATACATGATGATTTATGGAACTTGTGTAAGCATTGTAGGAGCAGCACTTCGTTTGGGCATGATAGATCACATACAGAGCCAGAAAATTCTGCATAACCTAAAACCTACAATCACACAAACCGTAGAACTGTACAAGAACCAAACGTTGCATGATATGTGGCAGTTTTCACCGGAATACGATATCATACAAATGACACATGAACAAAAATTTTCCAAGATGTTTATCACATGAACCCTAGAATACTTCGAGTTGGTATTGGTGGTCCTGTAGGTAGCGGTAAGAGCATGCTAATCGAGCGTGTGGTGCCTGTTTTAGCCAGAAGGAATTATCGCGTCTGTATCATTTCAAATGATGTAATATCAAAAGAGGATGCAGATCGTATGCGACAAAACCTTGCAACTGAACAAGGTCTGCTACCAGAAAACATGGTTATAGGTCTTGCAACAGGCGGCTGTCCACATACAGCTGTTAGAGAGGATCCTTCAATCAATCTGTCAGTAATAGAACAAATTGAATCTGAACATCCTGACTTGGACTTGATAATTATTGAGAGTGGTGGTGATAATGTTACAACCACATTTAGTCCTGCATTGGCTGACTATTTTATTTACATTGTAGATGTGTCTGGGGGTGATAAGTACCCACGAAAGAGAGGATTAGGAATTGAAACTTCAGATCTTTTGGTTATTAACAAAATAGATCTTGCTCCAATGGTAGATGCTGATTTGGATGTGATGGAGAGAGATGCAAAAATTGTTAGAATAAACAAACCGTATGTGCTTGTAAACTGTAAAACAGATCAAGGGATTGAAGACGTCGCGCAGCATATCATTCATGATGTATTATTTGATCAACCTCCAAAAAATTTGGTGTCGCAGATAAAATGACTGATTTGAAATTTTGTTTTCCAGAAGATGTACCATCACAGTTTGCATCATTTGATGGAAAAATTCCTCAGATGGATGTTGGTAAGACAGGGAAAATTGGATTTTTGAAATTAACATTGGAATCTGATTCACAGCGAAATAAAACTATCATCACCGAACAACTGTCACGTGTTCCTCTTTATGTTCAAAAGGCTCTGTATTATGATGAGACAATACCTTCCATGGCTCATCTGTTTATTTTATCGCCATCAGGTGGTGTTTTGCAGGGTGACCGATATAGAACAGATATAGAGTTAAAGAATGGAGCCACATCGCACATCACCACTCAGGGGGCAACAAGAATATACAAAATGAACTCAAATTACGCCACACAGATGATTAACCTAAATGTCGGAAAGAATTGTTATCTTGAATTTCTTCCAGAACAATTGATTCCATACAAAAATTCACGATACTACCAGAGGGCTACATTCAACGTTGATGATTCTGCAACGTTAGTTTATTCGGAAACAATTGTTCCAGGAAGAGTAGCCATGGGAGAATTATTTGATTACGATATTTGTTGTCTGAAAACACTATGCTATAATGACAAACACGAAATGAAATTTCATGATAATTGTATTTTAGAACCAAAAAAACAAACAATGAACAGTTTAGGAATATTCGGAATCAAAACTGCCCATTCAATCATGTATGTAGTTACAAAACAAGAATGTATTGAGGAACTTTATGAGACAATTAACCAATTATTCAAAGATAACGATGAGATCATTGGAGGTGCAAGTATTCTTCCAAACAATTCAGGTATTTCTGTTAGAGTCTTAAGTAATTCGTCAGAACTGAATAAGACCACTGTATACAACATTGCACAAATCGTTAGAAAACAAATAATCCGTAACGTTAAGCGTTAAACACAACTGTGAATGCCGGGGGTGGGTTTCGAACCCACGACCTCCAGATTATGAGTATTGCCCTTCTATGGAGAGGCTGGCACTCTAGGCCAGGCTGAGCTACCCCGGCACAAGTACGCGTGAATTTCTTATGCAATTAAATGATTTGCTCAAAATTATATTCTTCAATGTTATACAAAAATTAATGAATTTTGATGAGAAGGATAAGCGCATACAGAAGAAGATTGATTGGATTGCAAGCCAGATCAGAGAGACAAAATTTGAACTTCATCGACAACATCAAGAACTTAAGGATGCTCTCAATGAGCAAGAAGAATTACGAAAGCAAAAGGTAAAAACAGAAAAGTAAAACTAGTATTCTTTTGACATTTGACTCCACTTTGAATTGATATTTTTTACCCAGAGAAATTTTTTCTGCAGTGCAGATGTGTAAAGTTTTTCCCATTCCGCACCAACCTCATCAGTCCATGTTTTGAAAATTCTTGGATCAATATAATTTCTAAGTGATGTTCCTAAATTATAGTCTCTTGTTTTTTCTGTGAGGTTTATCTGAAGTTCTAGCTTTTCAATTCGTTCAGTATGCTTCACTTTATTTTTTTTTATCACGGTTTTTATTTTTTTGATTCGCTCATTCTTGGCTTCCTTCTGTTTTTCAGTTTTCACAATCTTAGACTGTGCTTTTTTTAGTAACTCTTCAGACTTTTCCCACGGTTTTGTTTTTTCCACATTTTTCAACGTATCCTTTTTCTTTTGTAATGATAATTCAAAGTTTTTTGGAATAGTTCTTTTGTGATTACACATAATGGCTGCATCTAGATTTGCTAATTTTCCATGAAATAATTTTTTCATATTGGTTTCAGATTTAACATCATCATGACTTCGAAGATATTTTGAAACAACACTTGAGGCTAGGTATGTTCTAAAGACCTTTGCAGAAAGACCTTTGACTATAGTTGAGTAATAGGCGTTAACATGTCTTGATGTAATACCGTCAAAAATCTCCTCATTTTCTTTTTTATTTGAGATGAATTCCTTTAGGTTGTCATAAAACTGCTTATCTTGTCCCTCTGCAGAAATTGTCTCCTTCCATCTCACGCTATCCTTACCAAGAAAATCGAACTCAATTGAGTTGTTACCTAGTTTGATATGCTCCTTTCGTAATGTAGTTGCACCCACAGTGTCTGCCTCGTCAGGATCTTTTTCATCACCTACTCTCATAGCAGTGCGGTAAATCAAATAGCATGCAGTAGATATTCTTTTAGTTTTTTGTTCCTTGTTCTGCATGTCCTTAACAATTTGTGCTTTGACGTTTTCAATTTCTTTGGACAAGTTTCTTGCTTTGTCATATTTCGCCTGATCTCTTTCTTGCTTGATTCCAGCAGTATCAGCTAACCAAACATACTTTCGTTTTTGAGTAAGAATATCCATCCAACTTGCTATCCACATAGAATCTCTATCATGGACAATCTTACCCCAATTACCTTTAGGAATTTTTGCTTCTTTGCCTAGATTGAGAGTTACATCTTTTGCCGTTGCGCGTGGTTTGTATCTTCCTCGCATTGGATGGTCACCCCTACCCATGAAAATTCCTGGTGGCTCCGCCATGTAGTTTCCAACTTCAACTTCTTTTCCATCAATAATCGCCTTTCCATATTTCGCCTTCATCTCCTCACGAATTTCCTTTCGCTTTATCGCAAGTGCTTTTTTGTCCTCTTTTGTTAACAATTCTTTTTCTTCTTTTTCTTTATCTACGAGTTTATACGGCATGGAAAAATCAATGTCAGCGTATTGCAGATTCTTAAATTTTCCATTAAACGATTTAGAAAAATCTGAAACAAAATTTTTCTGGAAGGTTGTGTCTTCGATGTATTTTTCTGTAACTCCAGGTTTTGGTGCATCTTTCTTTTTTGACCATTGATATACCATCTCTTCCTGAAGCAAGTCAAGTGGGACGTTTTCTCCCTTAATCTTGATCTTAATTCCCTTTGACTCAAAGTCTGGGGGAAACAGTATTCCGTTATGTTGTAATGTTTTCCATTTCATATATCTCACTAATTTAATACGACTTAGACAAAAATTGATCAAAACTGTATATCAATCTAACCACAAAAACAACTCAAAAACATGTAAGATTGATTGTTAGACAGTTATTCTCCGTAGAGTTCCTTTTTTAAGTAATTTTCAAACTCAATATCTGTTTTATTCTTTTTTGCCTCCAAGAACATTGATGCATCGTTTCCAACAATGTATCTTGGCAATGGCTTGTCATCCTTGATAGATTTAACAACAGCATCTGCAACTTCTTTTGGTGGTGTTCCCATTTCTGCCATCATCTTGACGCCTGAAACCACCTTTGTGGTAATATCACTATATGCAGTGTCTGATTCTGATTTCTTGGCTAACTTCACAGGATTCAAGAAATTTGTCTTTATCACACCAGGTTCGATTATGACAACATCCACACCAAATGGCGCCATTTCTAATCGTAAGCATTCACTTAATCCCTCTAAAGCAAACTTGGAGCTAATGTATGCAGGTGACGCTGGAAATCCAATTCTACCAGCTACTGAGCTAATGTTAATTATTTTCCCAGAACCTTGTGTTCTCATTGTTGGTCCAACTTCCTGAATCAATCTTATTATCGAAAAGAAGTTTGTATCAAACTGCGCCTTAAATTCATCAACAGATACATCCTCTACACATCCCCAGAGACCCCATCCCGCATTATTTACTAGAATATCTATCCTTTGTTTTTGGTCAAGAATTTTTCGTATAGCATTCTTGACCGAGTTTTCATCATCCACATCCAGTTCTAAGACACTGATTTTCAAATTATCTTTTTTTCCTAGCTCTTTAATTTTGTCACTTTTGGTTGTATCTCTCATTGTGGCATATGTGTAATATCCTTCTCTTGCTAGTGCTAACGCAGTTTCAAATCCTATTCCACTAGAAGTTCCAGTTACAACTGCAACCTTTTCCATACAGATTTCTTGCTATAATCATCTAATAGTTTTATGATCCCACTGTATACCTGTCACACCATGGGTTGATAGGTGTATTATTGAGGTGTTATAATACAGTCCGAAACTAATATCTATAATTGAAACGTGTAAAAAATATGGCAAGTTATACAGGACAAGTAGCCACAATCCACAGACAGTTCAATACTGCACTAAAGAGGGCCAAGTCAAGACAATCTGTTTTAAATGCTTATTGGAAGCATAAGGCTCAACATGAAAGACTATTGAAACAACATCTTAAGGAAGAAATGGCACAAGTTAACCGAATAAAATCCAAGATTAAATATAGATAAAACATCTATCTATATTTTGTATTTTTTAAATTAATTATTATGTAACATATGTGCACTTTTATTGTTGAAAAAATTCGGTGCTAACAAAATCTACAATAAAGATTGTATTGTTGGAATGAAGACAATTCCCAATGAAAAAATAGATTTGGTTGTCACTGATCCTCCTTTTGCCATCAACTTTAAGGCTAAAAAAGCAAACTACAATAGAACCGCTTCAAGAGTTTTGTCTGGCTATGATGAGATCAAAGTTGAAGATTATTATGATTTTACAAATGCCTGGATGGCTGAAGCATACAGAATTTTAAAAAAATCTGGGAGTATGTATGTATTTTCTGGCTGGAATAATCTCAAAGATATTCTAACTGCATTGGACGATAATAACTTTACAACAATTAATCATATAATCTGGAAATATCAATTTGGGGTAGTTACTTCAAAAAAATTTGTTACATCTCATTATCACTGCCTATTTGTGTGCAAGGACAACAAAAAACGAAAATTTTTTCCATATTCTAGATTTAAAAAAAATGCCAAGACATCTGATGGACAAAGCCTTCATTATCGTGATAAGGAGGATGTTTGGATCATTAAACGAGAATATTGGACTGGTGATGATAAAACACCTACAAAACTTCCCGCTGAAATAATTAAAAAAATACTCGAGTATTCTAGTGAGAAAAAGGATTTAGTGTTAGATCCTTTCCTTGGTTCTGGTCAGGTTGCAGTAATAAGCAAGATGTTAGGAAGACAGTATTTGGGATTTGAAACAGTAAAAGAATATTATAATTTTGCAAATAAACGACTTCAAAAGAATGTTTATAGATTAAAAAAAGAAACAGTAGATTAATTATTTTTTAGACTGTGTTTCTTTTTGCGGTTGTCCGATCTTATTGTCTATTATTTTCTTTAGCTCACCATCAGTTTTACTTTTACAATCCACTCCAAAATGACTAGCCATTATCTCAAGTTTTTTTCTTTCATCTTTTACAGGACCGGAAACTTCAAGGTTTTCTTTTGTAACATCCTTCATTTGTTTTTCAACTGTATCCTTCGCTTTTTTATATTCACCCACAATTTTCCCAATTTTCTTTGCTGCTTCAGGAAAACGGTTTGTACCCAAAAGTAGGATTAATGCAATGAAGATGATCATTATCCATTCACTTCCGATTATATTCAACAAATACCCTAACACAAAACTAATCCATTCATTACAAAATTAAATATTTGTATTATCCTGGGTTTGTTCATTTATGGGCAGTAACCATGATTGCTCCACCCATCAAATCTTTCTCAAACTCAACACTTGAAAATTTTTCAAGAAGCATCAATTCTAGCTTTTTGTTTTTTGGCCAAAGTTTGTATGTTTTATGTAATGCTGCAAATTTTAATCCAAGCTTTCCTCCAGCTGCATATGCTACAATAGGCAGAATTAATTTAAGATAAAATGAAACACCAAACCTAGCAATCGGTTCGTCTGGTTTTCCTAAATCAACAATAATCCACTTACCACCGTCTTTCAAAACTCTCTGAATCTCTGAAATAGCTATCTTCAAACTAATTGCATCGCGCAATGAGTATCCAGAAAGGACTACATCAAACTGTTTACTCTGGAATGGTACATGTTCAAACACTCCACATGTTGCATCTGGCTTTTTTTTGAAAAGTCTATCAGTGTTTTTTATCATTGGTAAAAGAGGATCATATAGCATAATTTCCACCTCTCCATCAGTCGCATCTAGTGCAGTTTTTGACATATTCCCAAAACCTGAACCAGCATCAAGTATTTTATCACCAGTTTTCACTTTACCTTTAATTGCTCTATTTCGATGTTCAGAATCTTTTCCAAATGAAATACAGGAATTAACCTTATCATAAACAGGAATAATTTCCTGTAATACATCAAGTACTTCACCCCAGTAGCTACCTAAACCCATAGGTTTACTATTATTTTTGATATTATATTTTGTACTCTTACTTTGGAGATGTGCTTTCTGTCTGCATATGCTTTGCTAGTTCTTCATTAGACACTTTTTCAAATAACATAGTATCTGTTTTGATCGTTGACATTCTGATATTCTTCACGCCCTTTTCATCACTCTTTAGATTTATTGCAGTAATTGCTAACGACATGGCATTATCCATAGACATTTCATTTTTGTAATTCTTTTCTAAAAAGTCAGTAACCTCATCTGAATTCCCACCTATTGCAACTGCAGCATATGGAACGTATGTTCCACTTGGATCAGTAACAAAAACTCTAGTACCTTTTCTATCTACACCAGCAATAATTAGCGCAACACCAAATGGACGAACTCCAGAATATTGTGTAAATTGGTGGGATTGATCTGCTAAATGTTTTGCAACTGTTTCTATTTCCACTGATTCGTCATAAGTTAATTTGTTACTTTGTGAAAAAAAACGTGCACTATCAACCATAACACGTGCGTCTGGAATATAACCTGCCGCTGCAATACCTATATGATCATCAACTTGAAAAATTTTTTGTGTAATATCTTCTACTTGAAGATCCCGTGATTTTTCTTCCACAGCTAATACGACTCCATCCTTAACTTGTAACCCTATTGCAATTGCGCCTCTTTTGACTGTCTCAATTGCATATTCTACCTGATAAATTCTACCATCTGGTGAATACATCGTGGGCGTCATATCATATCCACGTGATCCCATCATAACATTTCGATTCAATTACAAGTCAATTTAAGGGTTAGTTATGAAATAATTCAAATCGTCAATCTATATCTATTAAAATATAGAATTGTTTTTGATCATCCATGGGAAATCACCTTGACCAGTTTCTTGATCAAAAATACATCAACCTTGAGACATACAAAAAGGATGGAACTCCTGTTAGAACTCCGGTTTGGTTTGTAATTGATAACGATCTAATCTATGTGATAACTAGGGAAAGCACAGGCAAAGTAAAGAGACTTAAAAATAATCATGATGTACGAATTGTTCTATGCTCATTCAAAGGTGAGCCAAAAAATGAATGGATAAAAGGTAAAGCGGAAAAGATTATTGGTGAGAAAGCCGATATAGTAATCAAGCTTCGCAAGAAAAAATATGGCATGTCTGCGAGGTTAGTGGGTCTACTTAGAAAGGGTAATTCTATTGTTTATTCGATAGAATTAACCGATTAGAATTTTTCAACTTGAATAACTTTTTTAAAATTTTGATTATTCCAGAGACATTTAAATATAAATTGCATTAGATCTGATCCATCATGACTCAGCCAGACCCATTTGAGAATGCATCAAAGCAGGTTAATGATGCATGTGATGTTTTAGGAATAAACGATGATGGTATTAGAAATTATTTAATCATGCCAAATAGGTTTCTTCGGGTAAAGGTTCCAGTAAAAATGGACGATGGTAAGATTCGAATATTTACAGGATTTAGATGTCAACATAACAACGATAGAGGACCATACAAAGGAGGTATAAGATACTTTGACCCTGAAGGCGGTGTTAAGTACATGGAGAGAGAAGTAATGGCTCTTTCTTCTTGGATGACATGGAAGTGTGCTGTTGTTGATGTACCACTAGGTGGTGGCAAGGGAGGAATTTTTGTAAATCCTAAGAAAGAAAAACTTAGTGATGGTGAAATGGAAAGATTAACCAGACAATTTGCATCTAAAATTGCAGAGGTAATAGGTCCACAGAAAGATATTCCCGCCCCAGACGTCTATACAACTGGAAAAGAGATGACACAGATCATGGATACATTTACCAAAATGAGTGGAAATAATTATTCGCCAGGAACTATCACTGGAAAACCAATTCCTGTTGGAGGTTCTCTAGCACGAAATGTTGCTACAGGTTTGGGCAATGCTTATTGTATAAGAGAAGCTGCAAAAATTTTGAATATTGATCTTAATGGTGCCAAGGTTGTACTCCAAGGATTTGGAAATGCATCAACATTTTCAGGTGAGTATCTAGAAAAAATGGGTGCCAAATGTATTGCAGCAAGTGATTCAAAGGGATCAATTATAGTTCCTGACGGATTTAAGGTTCAAGAACTAATTGATTGGAAACAAAAAAACGGTTCTGTAGTTGGATATCCAGGAAGCAAAGAAATTTCTACAGAGGAATTGCTTACAGCTGATTGTGAAATCTTGGTTCCAGGCGCACTTGAAAACCAAATCACTGCGGAAATCGCAGAGAAATTAAAATGTAAAATTATTGGTGAAGCTGCAAATGGTCCTACTTTACCTGAAGCTGATCCAGTACTTCACAAGAAAGGAGTTTTTGTTATACCGGATATCTTGGCAAACTCTGGTGGTGTGTGCATCTCTTATTTGGAATGGGTGCAAAACAATATGGGGTATTACTGGACATTCGACGAAGTTGCAAGCAAGATGGAAGCTAAAATTGTCAAAGGCTTGAAGGATACGCACGAACTTTCCAAAAAGCATGATATTGATAACAGGAAAGCAGCTATGGTCTTGGCTGTAGAGCGTGTCCTAGAAGCATTTAACCATAAAGGCATCTGGCCTTAGATATTAAACAAAATAAGATTCGTAGCAGACTAACTGCTCAATGAATCGTATCTTTCCTTTCGTGATTGAAACTAATTTCTTCTTAAACAAAAGATCAATTTTCGTTCGATGTTCCAACAGTTCAATTATTTTTTTTGTTAGGTATTTACCCTTCCTATCACCATCCAACAGAAGAATAAGCCTAGAGTATTTGGCAGCTGAATCAGCAAATTTTATCATTCCATTGAACCTGTGGAATTCCAAAATTTTGCCAGAATAGCCCAATTTTACTAACGCAGCAGCATCACGCTTTCCTTCCACAACCACCGCACAATTCTTTTGTGAATTTAGGAAATCCATGAATTTTTTAATTTCGGCTATTTCACTTTCTGGAAATTCCATAATGATAATAAGTTTAATATAATAACAAACTTTTTGATCGATCTACTATGAACCCAGTTACAAAAATTTTTGCTGATACAATAAAGACTGACCATAAAATCATTACAGAAGAGGCTGCAAAGTCAATTCTAAAAAAGTATAAAGTTTCAGTACCAGGATTTTCATTAGTAACATCTGCTGATCAGGCAGTCAAAGATGCAAAGAGACTTGGATTTCCTCTAGTCATGAAGGTAGTCTCACCACAAATTCTGCATAAAACTGATGTGGGTGGGGTCAAGGTTGGTGTTGATAATACTACTGATGTAAGGAAGACATTCAATGACATGTATGGTCGTCTTTCCAAAAAGAAAGGTGTCAACGTAAAAGGAATTTTGCTTGAGAAGATGGTTCCAAAGGGTGTTGAGTTGATAGTTGGAATACAAAATGACCCACAGTTTGGTCCTGTGATTATGGTTGGTTTGGGTGGTGTACTGACTGAAATTTTTAAGGATGTTGCATTTAGAATGCTTCCAATCACTACATCAGATGCAAAATCAATGCTAAGTGAGCTAAAAGGTTCTAAAATTCTCAAAGGATTCCGTGGTAGCAAGCCGATAGACTTGAACATGCTTGCAAAGGCTCTTGTTCAAATTGGAAAGGTCGGTGTTGATAATGCGGATTACATAAACAGCATAGACTTCAATCCTATTGTGGTTTATCCAAAATCATACAATGTGGTAGATGCAAAAATCATTCTCAGCAAAGAAATTAAAAAGAATTCAATCTCACATGCTAAACCAAACATAAAATCTATGGAGAAATTCTTTACTCCAAAGTCTGTTGCATTAGTTGGTGCTTCTGCAGTACCAGGAAAAATTGGTAACTCTGTATTAGATGCTCTTGGGAAACAAGATTACAAAGGTAAGGTATATCCAATTAATCCCAAACAAAAGAAGATCCTTGGAATCAAATGTTATCCATCATTGGAAGCAATCAAGGCAAGTGTTGATCTGGTTGTTGTTTGTATTGATCTTGCGCACTGTGGACCACTTATGAAGGAATGCGCAAAGAAAGGAATCCATAATGTTGTAATTGTTTCTGGTGGTGGTAAGGAGCTTGGTGGCGACAGAGCAGCAATGGAAGCCGAGGTAAAACGTCTGTCATTAAAACACAAGATACGAGTTATCGGTCCAAATTGTATTGGAATGTTTAATGCAGCAAATCGTCTTGACTGTGCATTTCAAGGTCAAGCAAGAATGGTTCGTGCAAGGCTTGGTAACGTTGCGTTCTTCTCACAAAGTGGAACAATGGGAATTAGTATGTTAGAGAGCGCTGACACTTTTGGTCTTTCAAAAATGATCAGTTATGGAAACAGATCGGATGTTGATGAGGCAGACATGATTTCATATGCAGGTAGTGATCCACAAACAAAAGTAATCTGTCTTTACGTTGAAGGATTTGGTGATGGTAGAAAGTTTATCAATGCTGCAAAGCGTGTTATGAAAGAAAAAAATAAACCAATAGTGATATGGAAAAGTGGACGAAGTGCAGCAGGTGCAAAGCAGGCTGCATCTCATACAGGTTCGCTTGGTGGTTCAAATGCTATTATCATGGGTGCGTTTAAGCAAGCTGGAATTATTTCTGTTGATAGTTATCAGGAACTTGCCGGAGTGGCAAAGGCTTTGGCTTGGCAGCCAGCAGCAAAGGGAAACAAAGTAGCTATGTGCAGTAACGGTGCTGGTCCTATGATTGGCGGAATTGATCATTTAGAGAGATTAGGTCTTATGATAGGAAAGATGTCACCTAAACTTATCAAAAAAATGAAGGCTCGTTTCCCACCAACAGTTCCAATTCATAATGGAAATCCAGCAGATGTCGGCGGTGGTGCAACTGCCGATGACTATAGGTTTGTTATTCAGCAATTTTATGATGAAAAGAATGTGAATATTGCCATGCCATGGTTTGTATTTCAGGATGACCCACTTGAAGAAACAATAGTTGATTATCTTTCTAACTTTTCTAAGAAAAGAACGAAACCATTGTTAGTTGGAGCAAATGGTGGTCCTTACACAGAAAAAATGTCCAAATTGGTTGAAAAAAAGGGTATACCAGTTTATGATGATTTACGAACATGGGTAGCTGCGGCATCTGCATTATCTCAATGGGGCTATGTACGGGGTTGACAACATTTAATTTTATCAGAGATGAATTTTCTATATGACTAATATTACTACTCAAATCAATGACGGGATTTGTACAGTGAAGATTAACCGTCCACAAAAACTAAACGCTATGAATATTGATGTTGCCAAGGAGATTATTTCTACATTTAAGCAACTAGAGAAAGATGATAACGTAAAGGTAATTATCTTAACTGGTGAAGGTGAAAAGGCATTTTCTGCTGGGGCTGATATTGAATATATGTCAAAAATATCTCCAGAAGAATCTGAACGTTATGCAAAATTAGGTCAAGAACTTACATCTACTGTTGAAAATATAACAAAACCAACTATTGCAGCTGTTAACGGTTTTGCATTAGGTGGTGGGTGTGAACTCGCAATGTCTTGTGATATAAGACTTGCATCTGATAATGCAAAAATTGGTCAACCAGAAGTAACAATAGGTATACCACCTGGTTGGGGTGGAACACAAAGGTTGATGCGGATAGTGGGAATTGCAAAAGCAAAAGAACTTGTTTTTACTGGTAAACCAATCAATGCTAACAGTGCAAAAGAAATCGGTCTTGTCAATCATGTTTTCGAACAATCTGCTTTAATGGACGAATCTGTAAAGATGGCAAAAACAATTGCTGCAAATGCATCTCTAGCTGTTCACATGTCAAAGACTGCTATCAACAAAGGTCGTAATGCAGATCTTGACACAGGTCTGGGTGTAGAATTACTTGCATGGAGAAATTGTTTTTCAGATCCAGAGCGCGAAAAAAGAATGTCTGACTTCGTAAACAAGTCTAAAAAATAGCTTCACCTAATCAATTACAATCACTTACTATGTACTTTGTAGGAAAAGGTTATTATAATTTGAACTAGAGAAAGTTGAATATATGACTACAGAACAAAGTCACGAAACATCTGCTGAACATTCATGTGGATGTGGACACGATCATGGAGAATCTCATGAATCTCCAAAACCTCAAGAAGTAGTTGTCGAGTCACCACAACCTCAAACACAATCAGGAAAATTGATTACCATCACTGCAAAAGCTGCTGAGAAAATCAATGAATTCATGGCTGAAGAAAAAGAAAAGCCAGAATTCCTTAGAATTTATGTTCAAGGCGGTGGTTGTTCTGGACTTTCTTACGGAATGGGTTTTGAGAAAGCAGCAGAAGAAGATGATCTAACTATTGAGGAAAATGGTGTCAAAGTACTAGTTGATTCAATGAGTCAAGATCACCTACAAGGTGCAAACGTTGACTATATTGAAAGTCTGATGGGCTCGGGTTTCAAAATCAATAATCCAAATGTAACAAAAAGTTGTTCATGCGGTTCATCATTTACTACCGAATAATCATTTTTCTCAATTTCTATTTTATTTTATTATTAAAAACAAATTTTTTGCCACAAGCACTTATAACCATGACTTGAAGTTTTATGCTTAATGAATATTAAGGAGATGAAAATAATTTGCCATACACAGGTATCGTCAAATATCACGTTAAACTATCATTTGAAGTCGACGGTCTGGTTGAGCGAGCAGACATTATAGGGGCTGTATTCGGTCAAACTGAGGGCCTCTTAGGTCCTGAGATGAATCTGAATGAGCTTCAACGTGTTTCTAAAGTTGGTAGAATTGAAGTAGAGATCAAATCTACTGAAAATACTACTTCTGGAACTGCGCTTCTTCCAATGAGTACTGATGTTGATACTTGTGCCTTGATTGCTGCCGCAATTGAAAGCATAGACAAAGTTGGTCCATTTGATTCTAAGTTTAATCTTGATGCTATAGATGATGTACGTGCATCAAAAAAAGAAGACATTGTACGCAGAGCAAAGGAGATCAAGCAGAAATGGTCTACAAAATCTGTTAGCGAAGGAGATACCATGTTAAAAGATGTGCATGAAGGTTCTTCAGGAAAAGTTGCTGAATATGGACCAAACAAACTTCCATGCAGTTCAGGAATTTATGACTCGTCATGGATAATTCTTGTTGAAGGTAGAGCAGACATCTTAAATTTATTGAGAGCTGGATATGACAATGCATTAGCCATTGAAGGTGCAAAAATTGATGAGTCTATCAAAGATCTTTGTGCAAAAAAAGATAGAGTTGTAGCATTTTTAGACGGTGATAGAGCAGGTGGATTTATTCTTAAAGAATTAAAATCAGTTGTTAATATTGATCTTGAACTTCGTGCAGATGAAGGTATTGAAGTGGAAGAACTCACCCCTCAACGTGTTGCAGATATTTTAAAGGATGCAGATAAGGATCTAAAACAACAAACTGCTGAACCGAAGCAGGTAAGTGAAACAGATAAACCATTAGCAGATGCTACAAACAAAGTATATCAAGATCTAAATGAAACATTGGAGGCAGTAGGACTTGATTCTGATAATAAACAATTGTTCAAAGTGCCCATAAGTGAATTAGTAGACAAACTATCTACACAATCTGGAATAAAATATCTGATTTTAGACGGAATAATAACTCAGCGACTCTTAGATGGAGCTAAACAATCTGGTATTGAATGTATTGTAGGTCATAGGGTTGCAAATCTATCAAATAGTGATGGTGTTACACTAAAAACATTTACAGAGCTTGGCATTAGTTAATTAATGCTTGATCTTAAAATACAACATATTCTCACTTTAGCAGAATTATTATCCAAGGGTGCTAGATACAACTTTGTTCATATCACTACATCCTCTCTTGGTAAAAGCATAAAAAAATCTCAACAAGCCGCATCAAAGCATATTTTGGAGTTGGAAAATGGTGGATTCATTGACAGAGTAATGACTGGACGACAACTTTCTGTCAAAATTACTCAGAAGGGGTACTCTGAGCTTGTTAAACTCCATTCAATTTTAGGTTACAGTTTAGATTCATCTCCTTCACACTTGGTGTTGAATGGATCAGTTATTTCTGGGCTTGGTGAGGGAGCTTACTACATGTCATTGAATGGTTACACTAAACAATTCAAAGTGAAAATTGGATACGTTCCTTTCCCGGGTACACTAAATATAAAATTAAATCAACACCAAGCCACTCAAGTCATTCAACAGTTAGATGATCTTGATAATACAATCATAGAACCATTTTCTGATGGGAAGAGAACATATGGTTGGGTGAAATGTTTTCATGTCACGCTGAACAATTCAATCAAATGTGAATTAATACGTCTTGAAAGGACACATCATGATAATTCAGTAATTGAATTGATATCAAAAAATAGCTTACGTAGAACTGCTAGATTGAAAACTGGTTCTAAAGTTACAATTAAAATTCATATTTAATCTGTACTAAACTACAGACCATGAATATCCTTTCCATATTCTTTTTCGATCTCTGAACTTGATAGATGAGGCACTGGAGATTCCAACCTTACTATCTCAACATTAAGATTGATCCGTTTACATCCATTGCTGATGAATTTTTCCTGATGAACTTGATCATATCCTAACACAATGATATTCGGTTTTACCTCCTTAACTGTTTGAAAAATATCATCTTCATGTCCAACAATAGCCTTGTCAACCATCGATAAGCAGCTAACCAGCTCGCGTCTTAATTCTTGACTATGTAATGGTGATCTCTTTTTCATCTTTTTAGCAGTTTTGTCAGTAGCAATTGCGACTACCAGTATACCACCTAAAGCTTTTGCTGCATTAAGTGTGTGTATATGTCCCGGATGAATTATGTCAAAAACTCCTCCAGCTAACACAATTTTCTTTGTTGGTGATTTTTTTAAATCCAATGGTAGTTACTCATTATTTCTTCACTTTTTAACGCATCGTTAACTTACATTTTTGGGTCTATACCTTTTGCAATTCTTAGTGCATCTACCAGACCATCTGCATAACCTATACTCAAAACTGCATTTTCATCATTTCCTTGTTTTAGGAAATTTTCTGCATCATCAATGTACAGTTTTGCATTCTCAAAAACTTCTTGGAATTCTTTTGAATCATTATACAACGGTCTAATTTCTTCTAATGCTTTTCTAACCATAGGTACATATTTTTCAATCATTTGAACTGAAATGCTTTTGATTTTGTCTGAATTATCTAATGGTTTATCCAAGCATTCTGTCAACACATTAATTGCATCTGATTCTGTAAAATGTAATTTACCTGTAATGATCATACTATGCGGTGGTTCGCCAAAGTCAATTTTAAGTAGATTACTGAATTTTCCAGCAATAATTTTTTGTGTTTCAAATCCAATTCTTGAAGCAATTATAGCAAACGTATCATCGCTTAGAATACTTCTTTTTTGTTCCTTTTCAATATCTAGTAGGTCTGATATGGCATTCTTTGGATCAAGAAAATATTTTTCATCATGATTATACTCTAATAATATTATAGAATGAAGTCCTTGTATCAAATTCTTGAAAATGGCAGTATAGGGAGCTATTGTAGATTTTTTGTCATTCATTATAGTTACAACCCTTCCAACTTTGTAGAATTGTAATCCTGCTTCTCCTATCATTGATGTTATAACTGAAGCAGAATGAATTGTGCTAGTTTCAATATTTTCTGATTTTGCCCTAGTCCTAAGCTCTATGTGTGTTGTTGCTACGTATGGGTCTCCATATGATAACAAAACAACAGTAGAATTTTTCGACGCTTTGAGTATCTCTTGTCCATCTTCCACCAGCCATCTTTTTGCAATTTTAAAACTCCCATTAACCATGTTTCTAATTTTATCTTCATGTTGCTTGGAAATTGGACTTGTAAATGCTTCCAGATATACAAAATCTGCTTCCTGAATAATTTTTAGAACTTCAATCGGAATTGACTTTGTACCAGATATACCTAGTCCTACAAACCATAGCATTACTTGATTTTATCATGTAGTCGTTTTAAATGCTGTATGGTTCTTTTCAGAACCTCTATTCCTCGAAGGTATTCATCAATGGAGATTTTTTCATCAGTTGTGTGCGCAGCATGAGGATCACCTGGACCATAAGTCACAACAGGAATACTCAGTTTGTTGCCTATAACATTCATGTCACCCGTACCTGTTTTTCTAATCAATGTAGGCCTATTCTTTTCTACGTCCAAAATTCCTAGAGTTAGAGCCCTTACAAGAGGAGAATTATGTTCTGCCTCAAATGGCTCAGTTTCATCTATAATTGAATAGAACGCCTCTACTTGTTGCTTTTTAGAAATTTCTTTCACTACTTCAGAAATTTTTTCTTCAACTGACTTGCAACTAGTACCAACTGGGATTCTGATATCCAATGTTGAATCACATTCCCTAGGTGTAACATTATGGCTTAGACCTCCCTTTATTTCCGTTATAGTAGCAGTCAACATCATTCCTTTTGTTTTGTTTTCTTGTCCTGATTCTAGTTTAGCCTTGATTTCATTAACAAATAGTGATGATTCTTCAATTGCATTTTTTGCCAGCCAAGGAGCACTAGCATGCGCGCTATCTCCAACACTGATTTTCAAATTAATGGCAATACGTCCTTTGTATCCAATGGTGATTTGTTTTGTTCCACTTGGCTCACCAAATATCGCATAATCTACATCTGGTTTGTCACTAGTCAAACTTTTAATTCCAGTAGCATTACCTTCCTCATCTACTGCACCTACAAACGTAACAGTACCATTATTTTCCTCTACACTCGCAGCAGCAAACAGCATTGCGATAAGTGGACCCTTTGCATCAGATGAACCTCTTCCAAAAATATAATCACCTTCCTTCCTTACCCTAATTCTTCCTGGCACAGTATCCATATGTCCACATAACATAATTTTTGGTGATCCAGAACCTTTCGTGGCAATAATATTACCAACGTCATCTGTATGTATGTCCCTGAAACCTAAATCCTCACATACAGTAGCAAGAAAGTCAGCTAGGCTTTTTTCATGTAGCGATGGTGTGTAAAGCTTTAACGCTCTCTCTAACGTCTTTACATAATGTTTTGTTGTAACAGTGAAATGTTGTTCCATTTTTACCTACTTGAATTTTTTAGATACTCTAACATCTGTGTTGGAATGTCATTACCCGTTACTTTCACAACATTTCGAAACTCTGTAGTATTATTAATCTCATGAACCACTAATCCTTTGTCGTTGCTTTCCATCAGATCAACACCAACAATTTCTCCTTGAACAGTATTCTTAGCTTTTATGCAAATATCTTCTAACTCATTTGATACTTCACATACTTCCGCGGAACCACCCAAATGCGTGTTTGTTTTCCAATTAGAGTCATTAGAAACTCTGTAAATTGCACCAGCAACAGTATCGCCTATCACTATTGCACGTATGTCCCTTGGTGGTCTCTGTACAAATTCCTCCAAGAAGTACATTTGATATGCTGGATGCATTGATTCCCTTGCGTCAATAACACCCTCGGCTGAATCTTTATCATTTAGTTTTGATACCATTCTACCCCAGCTACCAACAGTTGGTTTGATAATCTTTGGATATCCAGTTTTTTCAAGCGATTCCATAGCAGCTTCCTTCGAAAAAGCTATTGTAGCTTCAGGCGTAGGAATTCCTGCCTTTTGCAACAGCATATGTGTGAAAAGCTTGTTTCCAGCAAGAAGTCCAGTGTTTAGGCAGTTGACTACCATAGCACCAAGACCTTCAAGTGTTGCAGTAGAATGGATATTCCGATAATAGCTTACACAGCGCTGTAAGACAGTCCCAAATTCATGCGTATTTTTGTTCAAATCTACAGACAGTTGTTTACAGTCAACCATCTCAATCTGTATATCATGCCTCTCCGCGGCTTTGATCAACAGTTTTTCTTCGAGACGGATTGTATCATAAAGAACTGTGATTTTATCGGTCACTGCCCCCAGTCCTCTCCAACAGTTTGGGCCGGTTTTAGCTCAAATCCATCAGAAGTCTTAGCCAGTTCAAAGCTCGCTCCACATTCAGCACATGTTACAATCTCACCATCCACTGCATCTTCAGGGATAGTTATTTTGGCATCACATTCAGGGCAATTAGTCATTTCTGTATCCCCTTCCTTTTTCGTCATTAATTATCTTTCTTTCTATTTTATCTTCCAGTGGAATCTCAAGAAGATCACCCATTCTAAGATTCTTCAAACCAGCCGCAATATTTTTTGCACTTTTGGTATTTTTTTCCAGACCTAATAGCGACATTAGATATTCTGCGCCAGTCTTACCAGCTAATTCACCAAATACAATTCTTCGTCTGTTTCCTACACTTCTTGGGTTAATTGGTTCGTATGCAGCAGTATTTTTCAAAACCGCAGCAAGATGTGTACCAGCCTTATGCTTGTAGGCTGAAGAACCGACAATTGGTTTTGAATCATAAGGCTTGATATCTGTGTATTGTTCTATAAGCCTAGAAAGATCTACTAACATATCTAATCTGAAATCATTTTCTGATTTGTACAAATATGCAAGTGCGACAGCAGTTTCTGCTAAAGATGGTATTCCTGTCCTTTCTCCAATACCATCAATTGTTGTATGAATTTGATCAACTCCTGCATCACACGCGGCAAATGCATTAGCTAACGCAAAGCCAATATCATTATGAACATGTGCATCAAGTGGAGTTTTGATTTCAGAACGAACTCT
Organism: Marine Group I thaumarchaeote; assembly: GCA_013390785.1. GTDB lineage: Archaea > Thermoproteota > Nitrososphaeria > Nitrososphaerales > Nitrosopumilaceae > Nitrosopelagicus. The sequence continues at coordinate 74,482 of JACASW010000003.1, read as the reverse complement.
CTTAACAAAATTATACATTCCTATAGGTCTTAAGATTCCCACAGTATCCGGTAGGCTAATTCTATCTACTCCTGCATCTTCTATTGCTTTGCATACGTTGATCATGTATTGTGGGTCCGCTCTACTTCCATCCTCTACAGTAAACCTAATTTTTAATCCATGAGACTTTGCGTATTCTACAGTTTGAACCGCTCTATCTAATGCTTGTTCTCTTGATATTCGTAGCTTATCTTTCAGATGGATATCAGATATTCCCAAGTATGCGGCAACCCATGATGCATCACATTTCAATGAAACATCAATATCGTCTTTCAGAGCTCTTCCATGTGCAACAATATCTGCTCGCAATCCCTGTTTGATAATGGTCTTAGTTGCTTCAGCATGATCACTGGAAATAACTGGCGATATCTCAATCTGATCAACACCAAAGTAATCAAGTTCCCAAGCAATCTGAATTCTTTGTTTAACAGTAAATGAAACACCGGGATGTTGTTCACCTTCTCTTAGTGTAGAATCTAAAATTCTTATTTTCTTAAATTCCTTCCCAATGGAGTTATATTCCTCTGCATAGTAATTCGGATCATTCATTGCTGAATTCGGTATATGAAATCATTAATATAAAGATAATCGTACTAGCATCGTCGTTTTAGATATTATTTGATCCTAAATTAGTTAGCGTTTACAAATATGCGACGATTGTCGTTTATGATATAGTTTTAAGAATTATTACAGTATTGGTGTCAGTTACACCACTAATTTTTCGTAAGTTATCAATGCATACATTGATCTCGTTTATTGTTGGCGCCTGAATGATTACACAGATATCATATTGACCAGTGATTTCATATATTTTTTTTATTCCGTTGAGTTTTGTGAGTTTTAAAGAAACCTTTGATGTGTCAATGGACGAGTCAGCTGATACCAGAACAAGTGCCTCTGGCTGACCACCTCCTTCTTCTATCGTAAATTTAGTAATCGTTCCGCTATCAACCATATTTTTAACCCTATGTCTGATGGCAGATTCTGAAAGTTTGAGTTTTTTCCCAATTTCAACAAAAGATTCCCTAGAATCGTTACGTAAGAATTCTAAAATATGTTCGTCAATTTGATCCTTATGCATTTCTTCTATTCTCCTCATTTGTTAGTAGATTATCTAGTATTTGTAGTGTTTTTACAATATCCTCCTCGGAGATTACCAACGGAGGAAGAAATCTTAAGATGTTTCTACCAGAGTACAAGAGTAACAATCCATTTTTGATTCCTTCCATTAAGATATCTTTTACTTCAAATTTCAATTCTACACCAATCATTAATCCCTTACCCCTAACTTCTCTAATTATTTTGTGTTTAGACTTGAGTTCCTCTAAGCCCTGCAAAAATTTTTCTCCTATACTTTTTGCATTTTCAATCAAGCCATCTTGTGTCAGTGCCTGAAGTGTAGCGGTTCCTGCAGCACAAGCTAGTGGGTTTCCTCCAAATGTAGATGAGTGTTCTCCTTTTTTCATCACTGCAAGTATGTCTGGTTTTACTAACGTAACACCCATAGGAACCCCTCCAGCAATTCCTTTGGCAAGGCACATTATATCCGGAACTGTTTTCCAATGTTCTGATGCCCACATACTACCCGTTCTACCTAATCCTGATTGAATTTCGTCAAATATTAGCAGACTATCATTTTCATCACATATCTTTCTAGCTTCCCGCAAAAACCCTTCAGGAGGAACATGAATTCCACTTTCACCTTGAATAGGTTCTAAGATTACAAATGCTGTATCCTTATCAACAACATTTTGTAGCGCATCTACGTCTCCATATGGTGAAAATGATACCTCCTCAACAAGAGGTTGAAATGGTTCTCTGTACTTTGGATTAAATGTTAGCGACAAGGCACCCATGGATTTTCCATGATAAGATCCTTTCATTGCGACCATTTTCTTTTTGCCAGTAAACTTCCTTGCAAATTTTATAGCAGCCTCTATAGACTCAGCACCACTATTGTTGAGATGAACTTGGGAAAGTCCAGATGGTGCGGTATCAATCAAAGTTTGCAAGAATTTCTCCCTTGTTTTACTATAGAAAGAGCTATGAACAGTGATCACTTTGTCAATTTGAGATTTAATCGCGTTTACAACACGTTCATTTCTATGACCAACTAGCGCAACGCCATATCCACCCATACAATCAATGTACTCATTGTTGTCTGTATCCCATACATGTGAACCTAGTCCCTTTTCAATTGTGACAGGAAATCTCTGGTAAAGATTTCCTAAATATTGATCTTCACTCATCTTTGATTACCGTGCAATGATTATGTGCAATTGCAGAAGATATTGGGTTTTCCCTTTGACCGTTTGCAATTATGGCTTCTGTCACTCCCATCTCAAGTGCCTCAGTCGCAGCAAGTATTTTCTTTTCCATACCAAATCCAATCTGTGGAAGAATTTCTTTCGCCTTTGCTAGAGTTAAAGTATCCACTAGTTTCTCATCCATTAACAGACCATCAACATTTGTTAGGAATAAAACCTTGTCAGTTTTTACCTGTCCTGCAATGTTAGCAGCTGCCCTATCACCATCTACATTGAGAAAGTCAGATTCCTCGCTAATTGCTATTGGAGAAATTACTGGTGTGTGGCCCTGCTCAAGAATAGACTTTATCAGAGATGCATTAACTTGTGTGATTTTACCCGTATATCCGCCATCAATAGCTTGCTTTCGTCCTTTTTCATTCATTATTATGAGCTTTTTCTTTCTCTCAGCCTGAATTATTTTTCCATCTATTCCAGATAAACCTACAGCATCTATTCCATTTTTTTGTAACATCCTTACAATTGTCTTATTGATTCTTCCAGACATAACCATAGTAAAAATTTCTGCAGTTTCCAAGTCAGTATATCTGCTTTTTACACCACTAGGGGAAACAACAAATTTTGGTTCTTTGCCTAACTGTTTCGTTACTTTAGTGACCTCCTTTCCGCCACCATGAACTAAGATTACTTCCTCTTGTTCTATTACTTTTTTTATATCTGCAACAACGGAGGGATGTAAATCATCAACTACACTTCCTCCAATTTTGATTGTAATCATTTCTTATACCGGTGTCAATGGGGAATACATAATTCCTTGCTTCTCATCAAAGCCTGACATTATGTTCATGTTTTGAACAGCAGATCCTGCCGCACCCCTCATCAAGTTGTCAGACGCAGAAAGTGCAATCAATCGGTTGTTATCCTCATCAAGATCGAATCCAATATCACAAAAGTTTGAACCAACTACAAACTTTGGGTCAGGAAACTTATACAAGCCATTTTTGTCACGTATTAGCCTGATGAATGGTTCCTCGCCAAATTCAGCACGATAAATTTTCCAAAGTTCCTTTTCATCAACTTCCTTTTTCAAGAATGTGTGATTCGTACAAAGAATTCCTCGAACTACATCTACTGCATGTGGGCTCATTGAAACTTTGATTTTTTTTCCAGCAATTTCACTAAGTTCCTGTTCAATTTCACCTGTATGACGGTGTTTTGCAGGCTTGTAAGGTCGAATTACTCCAGCTCTCATTGCATGTTGTGTACCAGATGTACCTCCTGCACCAGCACCAGAAGAACCGATTTTGGAGTCAACAACTATGTGTTCCGTATCAATAAGGTCATTCTTGATCAGTGGATATAATGCAAGCGTAGATGTTACTGCCATGCAACCAGGACAGGAAACTAGCTGTGCATTTTTGATTTTGTCTCTGTGAAGTTCTGGTACACCAAATACTGATTTTGACAAGTAATCTGGATGTGGATGTTCCCAACCGTACCACTTTGTATAGTCTTCAGGATTGTGTAGTCTATAATCTGCACTAAGATCAATAATTTTCATTCCCCTATCGTAAAATGCCTTTACAATGTCGGTTGCGGTTCCATGTGGGACTGCAGTAAAAACTAGATCACACTTGTCTGACATTTTGTCATAGTCAAGTTCTGAAAATGTCAATTCGGTGAATCCCTTTAGGCTTGGGTGTATTCTATGCAGATATTCTCCAACGTGTTTCGTTGACGTAACCACTGAGACTTCAGCTTCAGGATGACTTAACAGTAGACGGACTACTTCGCCCCCGACATACCCAGATGCACCAACTATTCCTACTTTCATTGTAACATCATTTGGATTTGGTATAATTTATTGTTATTAATCGGTTTACTTTCTAATCGAGTTTACTGCGAACTCAATCATCTCTTTTGGGATGTTTATGTTTGCGACTTTGACTAGACCCTTAAACTCTACAGTGTTATTCACTTCATGTACAACCAGCCCTTTTTCCTTGTCTTCCATCAAGTCAACTCCAAGAATTCCCCCACCAACAGCCTTTGAGGCTTTTGCACATAAATCTTCCATCTCATTTGTGATATCGCAAATTTCTGGTTCTGCACCTAGTGCAATATTTGTCTTGAAACTGTCTGAAGATTTTCTATACATTGCAGTAACTGCCTTGTCTCCAATTGTAATTACTCTAATGTCTCTTGGAGGTCGGTCTACCATCTCTTGAAGATAGAAAATTCTATCTAAAGGACCATCAGTAATTTCTCGTTGCTCAATGATTGCATCTGCGGTGTCCTTGTCCTTAAGAGGCATAACGTTCCTACCCCAACTTCCAATGATTGGTTTGATTACTACGGGGTAACCAATCTTACCAAGATTTTCTTGTGCTGCATCACCAGAGAAAGAAAAGTATGTCTTTGGTGTTGGGATGTTGTTCTTTTTTAATATCATTGATGTTAATAGCTTGTTACCGCAAATGGTGGAAACATTAAACTCGTTGATGACAGGAATGTCTAAAAATTCCAAACATGCAGTAAAGTATAATCCTCTATAGTAGCTAACACAGCGTTCTAAGACTATATTCCCAAAGTCAAAATCTTGTATTTGACTAGATGTGTTGATTTGTGTGATTTTAGCATCAATAAGTGAGGCTTCGTGCCCAAGTTCTACTGCCTCCTTTTGAAGCATTTTTTCTTCCGTTCTTAGCCGGTCAAACACTATTGAAAATTTTGACAATTATTCTCCCCAGTCTTCGCCTACTGTTTCTGCTTCTTTGATTTCAATTGTAGAACCATCTTTTTTAGAGATTTCATAGTCGGCTCCACAATCACCACAAGAAATAATTTCTCCAACAGCAGCATCAACAGGGATACTAAGGTCCGCGTCACATTCTGGGCATTTCATAACTTTTTTTCACCTTTTCTTTTCTAATTTATTAGCTTCTGTTGATTGCATTCCCCATAATTCCACAAAACCTTTAGCCAGTTTCTGATCAAATCCTGAGCCTTTTCCATACGTTGCGATTTTATGACTATACAATGAATACTTTGACTCACGACCAACCACCCTAAGACTACCCTTGAATAATTTTAGTTTGACAGTACCAGATACTCGTGCCTGTGTCTGCTGTACGAACATATCAAGATCATTTTTCAATGGATCCTCCCAAAGACCAGAGTAAACCAACCAAGACCATTCATCATCTACTAGTGACTTGAATTTTGTTTCGTGTTTAGTGTGAACCATCTTTTCTAAATCAGAATGGGCTTCGATTAAACATGCAGCTGCAGGTGTTTCATATACTTCACGTGATTTTATTCCAACCACACGATCTTCAATATGATCAACAATACCAACTCCACAGGAGCCAGCCTTTTTGTTAATGTAATCGATTAATTTTACTGGTGTCATGGATTTTCCATTAACAGCCACTGGAACTCCTTTTTGAAACTTTATTGTTAGATATACCGGTTTGTTAGGCAGATTTTTTGTTTTTACCCAAATGAACGCATCATCTGGTGGTTCGTTGTTGGGATTTTCTAATACTCCACCCTCAATAGCACGACCCCATAAGTTTTGATCAATACTAAATTTTTTTGCAACATCTTCGATCTCAATTCCATGTTTTTTTGCAAATTTTAATTCCTCAGGTCTACTCAAATTAAGGTCACGTATAGGTGCAATTATTGGTAGATTAGAACCTGCATGCATTGTTAAGTCAAACCTTACTTGATCATTGCCCTTGCCTGAACATCCATGTGCAAGTGCAGTAACCTTTTCTTTTTTTGCAATTTGTAATATTTTTTTGGCAATCAATGGTCGAGCAAGCGCAGTTGCAAGGCAATATTTTTTTTGATATAACGCATTAGCTTTTATTGCTGGAAATATGTAATCCAAAACAAATTCTTTTTTTGCATCAATGTTGTAATGTTTTTTCACACCAAGTTTTTTTGCTTTAGCAGAGATTTTTTTGTAGTCGTCTTCTTGTCCAACATCGACTGTAACTGTGACAACATCCATGTTGTGTTTTTCCTGTAGATACTTCACTACAACCGAAGTATCCAACCCACCTGAAAACGCGAGTATTGCCTTTTGTTTCATAGGGCAAAAGAGTGTCTTGTTTTGAATTTATCTCTTATGTTGCAAACATTTTCAATCATTTTGTATCATAGCTCGAGCTAAAATCCGATCACTATTTAACTCCGAATTATAACGCTGTTTTATGAAAATTTCACTAGCAATTACGCTCGGAATTGGAGCAGTCATAGCATTTGCTATAATCACTTCATTAGGTAATAGTTCGGATCAAGCAAACCAAGACAAAGTTAGAGTTGCATTCTTCCCTAGCATTGGTCATGCAGTACCTATAGTTGGAATAGAAAATGGAATTTTTCAAAATGGAGTTGGTGACCAGATTGAAATCGAAACTAAGCTTTTTGATAGTGGACCACAAGTAATAGAATCCATCTTTGCTAGGTCTATTGATGTAGCTTATGTTGGACCAGGACCGGTGATCAACGGATTTCTAAAATCACATGGAAATGATATCAAAATTTTAGCAGGAGCCGCTAGTGGCGGTGCTAGTTTTATTGTACAACCAAATTCCGGCTTGGATTCAATTGAAAACTTTGACGGAAAACGTATCGCTTCCCCACAAATTAGTAACAGTCAAGATGTATCTCTTAGATATTATCTTGCATCAAATGATCTAAAGCCAATTGAAAAAGGTGGAACGGTATTTGTTTTGAATATTTCAAATCCAGATATCTATACTCTATTTGCCAAAGGCGAGATTGATGGAGCATGGGTACCCGAGCCTTGGGCTACAATGTTGGTACAAGAACTTGATGGTGTAAGACTGTTCAATGAGGAAAAGTTATGGCCGAATGAAGAATTTGCTTCAGTACTCCTAATAGCTAGGACGGATTATCTTGAGAATAATCCAGAACTTGTTAAAAATTGGTTAAAATCACACAAGGAAACTGTTGTGTGGATTAATTCTAATGCAGATGAATCAAAATCTATCTTCGAAAGCTTTTTGAAAAAATACATGGGAAAATCACTGCCAACCAAAGTTATTGATGAGTCATTTTCAAACCTGACAATCACTTCTGACCCAATTAAAAATTCCGTATTAACCTTCGCGGAACGTGCTGACTCATTGGGTTATCTTGGGAGAAATGGTTACAATTTAGACGGAATTTTTTATCAACCGGATTTAAATCTGAACGCGATGGTGAAACAGCTAAATGGGTAAATTGGAATCTAGAAATATTGAAAAATATTTCACACATGACGGAAAACCACTCAAGACATTGGACGGAATTAACGTAAATGTTGAAGATGGTGAGTTTGTATGTATTGTTGGCCCTTCAGGCTGTGGGAAATCTACTTTTCTGAGGATTACGGCAGGGTTAGAAAAACCAGACGATGGTGAAATTTTACTTGATAACCAACCAGTTAACAATACTGGACCCGACAGAATAATGGTATTTCAGGAGGGCGCTTTATTTCCTTGGCTGAATGTTCGGGATAACGTGGAATATGGGCTCAAAATAGCTGGCGTTTCACAGGAAAAACGAAATGAGATTTCAAACAGATATTTGGATATGATGCAGCTTACTCAATTTGCAACTTCATATACTTACCAGCTTTCTACTGGAATGAAGCAACGTGTTGCCATAGCACGTGCATTGGTAATGGAACCTGATGTATTGCTTATGGATGAACCCTTTGCTGCTCTTGATCCACAGACTAGAGATCTCTTGCTAGTAGAAATGCAGTTAATCTGGCAGAAGACAAAGAAAACCATAGTTTTTGTGACTCATAATGTTGCTGAGGCAGTTATGTTGGGTACACGTGTCTTAGTGTTTACTCATAGGCCTGCAATAATTAAGAAGGAGTTCAAGATTGATTATAAACGTCCTAGAGTGGCAGAGGATGAAAATCTTTTGAAATATCAGAAAAAGATTTTGGCAGAATTACGACCTGAGGTCAAAAAGTAGGTTAAAAAAATGAAATCTAGTACACTTGCAAAAAAAATTGGCTTTTACGTAATGATAATCATAGTATGGCAGGGTCTTGACAGTGCAGATATTTGGCCTGACAATATTTTTCCATCTCCAGTAGATGTTGTAGAAGACCTAGCATATGGCGTTGCTGATGCAAGTTTGTTTTATGGAATTGGAACAAGCTTATTGAGATTGGGTATAGGTCTAACAATAGCTATTGCTGGTGGCTTGGTACTTGGAATTTTCATGGCAAGAGTCGAAACTGTTAATCAGACAATTGGTTCTTTGGTTCTTGGGCTACAGTCAATTCCATCCATAGCCTGGGTACCACTTGCCATTCTCTGGTTTGGTCTCACGGACACTGGAATTATTTTTGTCGTAGCTATTGGTGCGGTATTTGCTGTAACTATCAATACCTACACTGGCGTGAAGAACATCAATCCTTCTTACATTGAAGCTGCAAGAAACATGGGTGCGAAAGAAGGCCAACTTATCACTTCCATATTAATTCCTGCGGCATTTCCATTTATCATATCTGGATTCAAGCAAGGCTGGGCATTTGCCTGGAGAGGCGTAATAGGTGCAGAACTCTTATTCTCATTCCTAGGTCTTGGTTTCCTTCTTAATGTTGGTCGCCAGCTAAATGATGTATCGCAGGTCATAGCAATAATGCTAGTAATAATGGCTATTGGTATATTGGTTGACGGGGTCGTCTTTAAGAAAATTGAAGATAAGGTTATGACCAGATGGGGATTGCGCTAGAATTTTAAAATCTATTTGGGATAACGCAAAGATGTTGGCGAGGTGTTAGATTCTATGATTTTATCAATTTCATCTAATGCCTTTTCATACCAAGCTGCTGTTTCTTGGTAATTCCCTGAACGTGCAGGTGTATCAGATAACACTTTCTTAATTGCTTCGAGTTTTTCCTTATCGTTCATAACATTCTAAGATCATACTAATTGATTAAATTTTAGAAAAATTACTTGATTTCTTCCCTAGCAAGTTCAGCTCCCTTTACCATTGATCTAATTTTGTCAAAAGAAACCTCCCTTGTTCTTGTACGCAGACCACAATCAGGATTGACATATATCTTCGTAGGATCATCTAGTGCCTTTGCTGCATATAGTATTCTGTCTCTTATGAGCTCAGGAGACTCTATTTCATTTACATGAACATCAGATACACCAATTCCGATTTCACCCTTAAATCCATGTTCCTTGAAAAGTTTCAAGACCTGAAATCCTTTTCTTGTGTCATCATCAAGTCCTGTGTTCCATGTATCACGGTTTGCAAATTCCAATGTGTATTGTTCCGCCTTAATTTCTGGCATCTGTGGTGCTAATGCCTTGTAATCGTTTCCAGAAAAACATGCATGAACCACAAACTTTGCATCAATTCCCTTTACAGATTCGTTGATAGACTCTCTAAAAATATCCATTTCAGCTGGATGTGTTGTTGCAGCTGGTTCATCAATCTGAATAATTTTTGCCCCTAGTCCCACTAGATCCTTTACTAACGGTCTAACAACATTCCTTGCCAGTGCCAGTACGAGCTCATCCTTCGATTTGTAATGTTCGTCATATGACCAATCTGCTAGAGTATACGCACCTGTCACCGGAACCTTAAGTTCTCTTTTTGAATTATCTTTTACAAAGTTGAATTCTTCTGCATGAAAGTTTTGTTTAAAGGCGACAGGGCCTACGACTCTTGCCTTCTTATAGTATTTGTTATCCCATGAACGAACCCTACCTGCAAATTCAAATCCATCTACGTATCTTACTGGCTCTTCATACATTTCTACACGACGTACTTCGCCGTCATAAACAATGTCGAGTCCAATATCCTCAAGCGTCTTGATATTCAAAAGCGCAGCATCATTTCTCACTTTGATTTTTTCTTCGTCTGAAACGTTTGGATCTTTTACTTTTTTCAGCATGTCCGCAGGTTTCTTGATACTACCTATTTCTTGTGTTGGGAACAACTTAGACATCTTTCGTACCTCTCGCAATTTCTCCAAGGACGGATATTTTATTCATCGCAAATTCCTTGGGTACATATTCCAAATCAAAATTATTACTGACATAGGATTCTTTTGGCTTTGTGTTTGCATTAATCTCATCTACCTGCTTGATACATTCTTGGGGTTTTTCAATTGCAGTATTGAAAGAATTGATTATGCCTATCGTAAGTGACTTGTTTGAAAAACTGTGTTTTTCTATAGAATTGGTAGGTGTTGTGGTTATATCGAATCCCAAGCCAGAAACAGGTAAATCCAAAAGACTTTCAATCTTTTTTGAAACGTCTCCAAAGTATGTGTGAAGTATTGTTTTTGCATTTAATCCATCAGTGATTATCTTTAGTGCATCAGAAATAACACCAAAGTCAACTTCCTTGTTATATGCGATTGATGGTGCTAAAAGTTGGATTACTTCGAAACCAGATTCAACTAAAGAATCTATTTCTGGTCTTAGCATTTTTGCAAGATTAATTATAAAATCATCCTTCTTCTTGAATTTTTTACTAGTATGGAGTTCAGCGAATGTAAATGGTTCAGGAATTGCAATAGTTTTGTTTTTTGGTAGTGACGAATCTAAGTTAGATTGAACAATATTACCACCGTCAGTGAAATCATCTCCATCAAAAGATAGTATGCGATAAAACGTATTCATTTCATATATTCTGTTTAGTGATGAAAGATTAACTGATGTTAAACTTGAAAACGGTCTGAATATGTCATCCCATTTTAGCAAAGGATCTGAAACAAATCCAAGATTTGCATTTTTTTGTGTATTGATATATTCATCAGTTTCCTTTTGAGAGAGCGAATCTAGGTTTTCAGTATTCTTTCTAGTTGCTTCAATTAATTCCTCTGAGCGTGGATAAATTCCAAATGTGTATGACGAGATCAACTTGCTAACTTTGAAATTGTCTCATACGCCCTTTTAAAATCATTTGGAGAAGTAATGAGAACGTCATTGGTTATACTATGTATTTCGTTGACAAATCCAAGAACATCTTCGTTGTAATTTGACCAGTCAATTTTGAGAAATTTCGCAGATTTTAAATTATTTTCTGATGGAAGAAGCAAACACGGAATGATCTTAAAGTCATTTAGCTTATCAGAAATTTTCTCTATTTGATTCTTTGAATGAATTACTTGAGTGAAAAATCCTGTAGGTTTGGCATCAATTTTTTTTTGAATTTTTGCAAAGTTTGGATTACTTGGAATTGAAAGAAACAGTTCAATCTTTTTGCTTAATCCACTATCGTTTAGAGCCTTAACAACCTGGCTTGGGACTAGATCCGTTGTATTTGATGTTGTGTCAGATTTGTCACCCATCAATACAAGTATGCCATCAACCGTACCAACTGATTCTTGTATTATTTTTTCAATATCATTTAGATTTTTGTCTCTAACTCTCAAACTACAAGTAAGTTTGATATTTTTATTAGATTCTCGTATTTGTTTTGCAATTTCAAAAGGAGACACTCTTGGGATTCCTAGTACCGAGTCAGTAAGATGTATTCCATCACATACAGAACTAATAATTTTAATCCTTCCAAATAGAACGTTTCTAGCATCTTGCCCATCATCAGAAATTTTCGGCGGATTTATCTCATATCTAATTGTCATAGTTGGTTTTTGATTATACATGATTAAAACCTTTGAGCGATAAATCCATAACATACTGTGCTTTTTTTATTATATGGATACTGGACAAATACGTTCTGTCTTAACAAGTGAAATTAAGACAATACCACCAGCTGATTTAGATGGAAATGAACTTGCTTCAGTTTTAATTATAATTTATGGAGAAAGCCCATTTGTAATTATGACAAAGAAGGCAAGTAATTTGAAAGTTCATGCAGGAGAGATAGCATTTCCTGGTGGCAAATGGTGTGAAAATGATCAAGATTTACTAGAAACTGCAATACGTGAAACAAAAGAAGAATTATGTCTAGATGTGTCAAGGGAACATGTGATAGGTCAGTTAGATAGTGTGATTACATTAAATTCCAGATATAGGATTACACCATTCATAGCCATCTTGGATACAGTCCCATCTTTAACTGCAAATTCTGAGGTAGAGTCTATTTTACATATACCACTAACACCTTTTTTGAACACCATGGGTGAGGATGATCTTCCAGAACACCGTTCAATAAAGGAAATGTACACGTTTACATTTGAAAACCATCATGTTTGGGGGGCTTCGGCAAGAATGCTGAAACAGATCAATACCATATTTTCTGACAAAAAACTACTTTAAGATTCATAGAATTATTTTAGTTTAATTTAAAAAGAGCTTATCATGCCTGAGATTTCATGGCAGCACGTAAGCGTTCTGGAAGAAAAATACGCTTGTTAAAGAAAATAAAGGAAACATCTCCTGTTCCTGCATGGATTATTCTTAGAACAAAAAGGTCAGTAAGAACCAATCCTAAACGAAGAGCTTGGAGATCTACTGATGTGGAAGTGGGTTAAATGTCGCAGGATGTTGAACGTGTTTATACAGTAAATTTAGGAAAGGTATTACTTTCGCCTGATAACCAGCGTGCTAAAAGGGCAGTGAACATGATCAAGGAATTTGCTAGACATCATATGAAGATGGAACAAGTTAAACTTGAAGAAGATGTAAGCCATCTACTTTGGTCTAAAGGCATTAAACATCCACCTAGAAAAATTAGGGTTCGAATGACAAAAACAGATGAGGGTTATGTTTTAGTTTCAATATACGAAGGTGAGGAGGAATCAATAAAAGAAGATGAGAAAAAAGTCGAGTCAGAGCCACCAGCTGAATTAGAACCAAAAGCTGAACTAGAGCCTAAACCAGAACCAAAAGCTGAACTAGAGCCTAAACCAGAACCAAAAGCTGAACCAGAACCAAAAGCTGAACCAGAACCAAAAGCTGAATCAGAACCTAAACCAGAACCAAAAGCTGAATCAGAACCAAAAGCTAAACTAGATGATACACCTGAATTTTTCAAGAACAAAGACGAAGAGAAGAAGTCTAAATAAAAATCTAAATATTAAAAATTCTATTCTAACTGTTTTAAATCAAGTTTACAGTCAATACTACATTCTGGTTCGTCCCAATCAATTGTTTTTTCTGACGAAATAATTCCCAGCGGATCATATTTGTCAAATTTAGTCTCGCCTTGAATTGAACTTAGCATTATAACTTTAGATTCTTCAGATGACATCTCTACATGTGTACTATCTTCATCAAATGTTCCGCCAGTTATATTAGAAATTGTATTTAAAACACCAACTGGAATATTACCATCACCATACACATACAACATAGATCTTTTAATGCTATTGGGTGGTACATCTTCATACAACATTCTAAGAGAATCTTTTAGAGAAACCTCAATGTCATCAGCGGTCTTGCTTGTTGACAGAATGTTTGTATTATCAGAAATCTCAGACGATTTAAGTGAATGTACCATACTTGCAATTGCATTGTTGGAAATATCATAGCATTGCTTTTGAGTAAGATCAGGATTACTATCAAGAAGTGCATCATTATCAACAACAATTGTACATTGTGAATCTTGTCTAATTCTTTTTAATGCAATACCTGATTGGAATATTCTTTCCTTTTCGAACTTGAATGGCATTACAGCGAAAGACAGTAAATTTTTTTGTTCTTGCTTACAAATTTTAGAAACTATTGGTCCAATACCAGTACCAGCTTTCCCAGCTAGATTGGACATCAAAATAATTGTAGAGTAATTTGTGATATTTTTTTTAATTTCATCTGAAGTTTCTAATGTTGAACCTCTGATTAGATTGGTTGATGGGTTAACAACTGACTTTGTTGAAATTTTAATTGAATTTTCAGTAGTTATGTCATTCTGGTCATGACTAATCATGAGGCAATCAGAATTTAGGGACTTTTTTGTCTTTTCAGCTAGCCTAGTACCAACTCCACCCAAGCCAATTACCAGAATGGGTTCAGTCAACTGAAATGTCATAGCAAGTTATAATGTAAAATTCCGGTAAATAACAGTTAACTAAGTTTTGATCAAAACATCGATCAAAATTTTTTAACTTGCGATCTCACCAATGAGGCTATGGATAGTGGCATCTACCACTTTAACTGTGCAGATTTGTCCTATTTCTGCAATCTCATTGATAAATATCGGTTTGTATGCAAAGTTTCGACCCTTTATCTGACCATCTAAATTTTCATCAAACAAAACATCGCCTTTCCATCCAACCCATTTTTTATTATTTTCAAGTGAAATTTTATTTATCAGTTCAGTTGTTTGCTTACTTCTCCGCTTAACTTCTGTAACATCAATCTGCGGCATTTCTGCAGCTACGGTTCCAGGTCTTCTACTATAGCGTGAAATATTTACAATGTCAGGTGTAGTTTCTTTCAAAAGTTCTATGGTTTCTTCAAAGTTTTCTTGTGTTTCGGTTGGGTATCCTATAATTATATCAGTTGAGATTGTGAATGAACCAAATTTAGTTCTAAACTTGCTTACAACATTCTTGAATGTTTCTACTGTATGCCCACGCTTCATATCATTTAGTACTGCATTACTTCCACTCTGAACTGGAATATGTAAGAATCGGAAGACTTTGGTATTTTCAAATGATTTAAGGAGATTATCTCTAATCTTTGGCATAAACATAGGATTCATCATTCCAACTCTAATTCTAAAATCCTCAGGTATCTGTACAACTTGGTCAATTAGAGAGGATAAATCCTCACCTATATCCAAGCCATAACAACCATTGTCAGTTGAAGAAAGCCATACTTCCTTACAACCATCATCGAGTTCTCGTTTAACCTGTCTTGTAATATCTCCAATTCTGTAGCTTTGTAGATCACCTTTTGCAAGTTTTGTTTGGCAGAATGTACATTCACTCATACAGCCATTAGCGATTTCCACAATTCCTACTGCTGGATTCAGCCTTACTTTCGGTATTCCAACTTTGGATACATCAGTATCCTCAAGAGCTACTACTTTTGATCCACTCAACGTGGTTTCTATCACTTGTAGTGTTTTGCCAATAGAATTAGGTCCCATTAGGCTTGCATTTTGGGCAAACTTTTCAACAGTCTGCCTTTCTGCCTTTGGAAGACAACCTGCAACAATAAGTGGCTTTGATTGTGATTCCTTTATACGATGAATCATTCTCGATGCAGTAACATCCTTTACAGAACAGGTTACGATTAGATTAAGGTCTGATTCTGATTTGTCTTGTACAAGTGTATGACCGCCATTTACAATCAAACCTGATATCATTTCAGAGTCAGCAAAGCTTGCTGAACAACCGTAAGCCTCAACCCAAATTTTTGCCATATCTAACTTAACAAAGAATCAACTTGCTTTTTAGTCATTAATTTTTTTGAAATCACAAGCTCACGAATGGTTTTGCCTGTTTTCATTGATTCTTTGAAAAGATCAGCTGACTTTTGGTAACCGATCTTTGGTGCCAGCAATGTTACTATTACAGGACTTTTTTCAATGTTGGCTTGAAGTTTTTTCTTATCAGCAGTAAGTCCATCAATAAGATTGGCCGAGAAGATTGGTAAAAAGTTAGTTAGCATATCTGTAGAATCTAGTACAGCCTTTAACATCACTGGAAGCATGACATTCAGCTCAAATTGACCTGCCTGTGCGGCAACAGTTACAGTAGTATCGTTACCAATTACAGCAAAACAAATCATGTTCATGCATTCTGCAAGTGATGGGTTTACCTTACCTGGCATGATTGATGATCCAGCATGCACTGCAGGTATACCTAATTCTGATAGTCCTGCAACTGGTCCTGATGCCATAAGTCTGATATCGTTTGCTATCTTACCAAGCTCCACCGCATAGTTTTTCAATGCAGAAGACATGTTTGCAACAGCATATCTACTCTGAAGGGCATACTGCATATCCCGTTGTGGACTTAGATTCAACTTGGATATTTTACTTAGTTCCCTAATTGCAATATTTCTATAACCTTTTGGTGTGTTAGCACCAGTACCAACTGCTGTACCACCCAAAGCAACCTTTTCAAGTTCTTTTTTTGCTGATATTATACTATCACGTGCAACAGTTAATGCAGTTGTATAGGCTTCAAATTCACTTCCCAATGTTACAGGCAGTGCATCCATCAGATGTGTTCTCCCAACTTTCTTGTATGAAGAAAACTGTTTTGCTTTTCTTCCTAACGACTTGATCAATTTATCAATAGCAGGCATCATATCACGTACAGCAAAAAGAATTGCAACATGCATAGCTGTTGGAAAAGTATCATTGCTTGACTGTGACATGTTCACATGGTCGTTAGGATGAAGATACTTGTACTGACCTAATCCTTTATGCATAATTTTTAATGCAACGTTTGCAACTACTTCGTTTGTGTTCATGTTGAACGCGGTTCCAGCACCAGAGTTTATCATGTCAACAACAAATTGGTCTTGGTATTTTCCCGCAAGAATTTTATCACATGCTTTGATTATTGTACTAGTTTGTTTTCTATCTAATGTTTTGGTTTTCATGTTTGCAATTGTAGCAGAGCGCTTTATCATAACAAATGATTTTATCAAATATGGATGTGGTTTCTGTCCAGTAACCTGATATTGTTTTATGGCGCGACCAGTAAATGGCCCATAATATACATCGCTTGGAATTTTAACAGTACCTAGCGAATCTTTGTCGCTTCGATATCTCACATATACAAATAGCTTAATCTCAGTATATATTTTCGTAAAAAATAAATTTCACAAAATATGGTGTAGTGTTCAAACAATTAACAATGGCAAACTAACGGGAAAAACAGCATAAAGCTATATTAATTCCCTATTTGATCACTTGATCACGATGAATAAGCGCATGAACTTCATGTTTACCATTGCAGCAATAGCTGTAATGGGCGGCGCGCTATTCGGAAGTACCTTTACTGCTCAGCTGAATGCAACAGCATTTGATGTAAAATCAGATGTTAGTGCACTTCAGAAAATTCAAGATATGGGCGGTTTAGAACTTGTCATGCCTGGTGCATTCGCTGAAATGGGCGATTGTGACAGCGCAGAATTTGCAGGCAGAACAGTAGTTGAGTTCCCACTAACTGGTGTAAGTATCACACTTCCAACCGGTCTAGCTGGTGACTTTAACGCAATGACTTTCAGTGAACAGATCCCAGGACCTACATTGAGAGTTACACAAGGTGACGTCGTAAAGATGACACTAACTGTTCCATCCGATGAGGCAACCCCTCATGGTAACGATATGCATGCATCACAAGTAACTGCAGTACCAACATTTGGTGCAGTTCAACCAGGAACATCCAAGACTTACTGCTACATTGCAGAAGTCCCAGGTGTTTACAAATACCACTGCTCTGGTGTTAACGTAGCAGCAATGGACCAACACGTTCTACAAGGAATGTATGGCATTGCAATCGTTGATCCAATCGATGGTTACAGTAAACTAATGGTTGAAAAGACAGCAGTTAACGCAAACGGTGACGTTTCACGTGATAGACAGTTCTATTCTGGCGATGCTCTTGAATTCCAATTGCAGTATAACCAACTATACCTAACTGATGGTAACTATGATCAGGGTAAGATGATGGCACATCAGCACACATTGACAACAGTTAATGGACAAGCACTTGGTTACGTACCAAATGAAATCCACAACCTATTGAACAATGGTGATGTCAACAAAAACATCTTCTTCCTACAACCATGGAACTCCATGGATCTTCATCAGTACCAATCACAGCTACTCTTTAGCCCAACAGGTGTTCACAACAGAATATTTGTTGAGAACCATGGTAACGAACCAGTTTATTTCCACATTGTTGGAGAGATAATTGATAGAATTACACAGGGTAACAGAGTACAGTCTCACGGAACTGAGACTTGGTTACTAGGTGGTTCACAGAACATGATTGTTGATGTTGTCTATGACGAACCAGGCATTTATGTCGCGGTTAATCACGACTACGCAGCAATCTATACTGGAGCAGCAACTATTCTAGTTGCAGGACTTCCATTGCCAAACATTAACGAAACCGCAACAGCACTTGGTGTTGTTCAAGGTGCAGTTGATACTGGCATGTACGCGGGTGTATTAGGAAACCCATATGATGCAATTCCACCATATGGAGAACAATCTATCCAACACCCAGCAAAGAACGTTCACTGTATGTGTTCTGACGCAGTAGCACAGGCACAGATAGATGACGGCGCCGTACCTCTATGGGAAGCAGTTCCAGCAATTCTTGCTGCAGCAGGCTAAACCTATATCATCTTTTTTTCTTTTTTTTATCTAGTCTAGAAAATCCTGTGTAATCGCATAATGATTATATTCCGTGTTTAAGGTTTGAATTCATGAGCCTTAACCAGTCAGTGTTAATCTGTGATCAAGTGAATACAACCCTTAAGGAGATTCTGGAGAAGAATGGCCTCAAAGTTACTTACGAACCAGAAATTACTCCTGAACAAATTGCTGAGAAGATTGGAACATTTGAGGTGGTTGTTGTACGAAGCAGGACAAAAATTACACGAGAACTAGTAGAAAAGGCGAATAAGTGTCAAATAATTGCAAGAGTAGGTGTAGGGCTTGATAACATTGATCAAGATGCTGCAAAGGAAAAAAACATCAGAGTGATTAATGCAGTTGAGGGCGCAATTACTGCAGTAGCTGAACTTGTTATCGGTTTGATGCTTTCAATGGCAAGAGAAATTCCACGAGCTGACAGGGAAATACGCAATGGAAACTGGATAAAAAAAGAACTGATGGGCAGCGAACTAAAAGGTAAATATCTTGGAATAGTTGGTCTGGGAAACATTGGTAAAAGACTTGGTAGACTTGCCAGAGCTTTGAATATGAATATCATAGGATACGATGTGACAGAAATAGATAATGAATTTTCAAAAGAGGTTGGTCTTATGAAAGCTGACCTTGATACATTGTTATCCAGTGCTGATTATGTTTCATTTCATGTACCACTACTTGACAGTACGCGTCATATGATAAATGCAGAAAAACTAAAGATGATGAAAAATACTGCACGCATTATCAATACTGCACGTGGTGGAGTCATTGATGAAGAGGCTTTGTATAACTCACTAAAAGAGGGAAGCCTGGCAGGTGCCGCACTTGATGTTTTTGAGGTAGAACCAGCCACTGGAAATAAGCTTATTACTCTCCCTAACTTTATCGCAACCCCTCACATGGGTGCTCAGACAAAAGAAGCTCAGCTATTAGCTGCAAATATTATAGCAGAGAAGATAATACAGATTCTTCGCGGTGTATTGTAAAATGAAATCAATTTTACTTCTTGCACTATCGGCTATAATATTATCACAAAGCTATGGGGTTGCTTATGCAGTTCATGTTTCTGGCCATCTAGGGGGTGGTGTTGATTTGCATGATGGACCTGTGTTAACTATTGAAACTGACTCTTCATCATATGTGGAGGGCGAAGTGATAACTGTTTCAGGTTCTGTATCTGATTTTAGAGAGTCTGATCCGTACACAAATTTTGATGTGACAATAAGATTGATTGCTCCAAACAATAACATTGTCAGTATTTCACAGGTTTCCCTTGATGATGGCTTTTACTCTACATCAATTCTTGCTCAAGGTCCTCTATGGAAGATTGATGGTGATTACACTGTATCTGTGAGTCAAGGTTCAGACAGAAACGCATCTACAATTTTTACTTTCATTCATTCAGAATCTGAAGAGGGGGTTACAGAAGAAGTTACAGAAGAAGTTACAGAATCCATAGAAATTTCTGAAGAAGAACTTGCTGAGAAATGCGGTCCAGGTACACATCTTGAAGATGGTGTTTGCATGCTAGATGAATCTAGTGAATCAGAAACTGTTTCTGCTAATACAGGTTCTGTTCCAACTGAAGGATTTAACTCGTGGATTTATTCCATCACATTTACACTTTTAATTGCATTTGTGATTGCAATTTTTCTATTTTTAATTTCACGAGTACGTGGAAAAAAGACTGTATAATTACACGTTAGACAAATTTACTGTAATAATTCCCGCTTTTACGAGATATTGCAATGCTAAAGCAAACTCCGTATCAGAAATTTTTCCTTCAATCCACCATTCTGCGTTGTTTTTTACCCATTCAGGTATAGATGACACAGTTTCTGTACCAGGTTCGGTATATGGAATACTGATAATTCCTTTATCAATCAAATATTCTAACGCTCTTGCAAAATCTTTGTCTGTAACAAGTGGTTCAGTTATCCACATATGTGCTAGATCCTTAATCCAGAATGGTAATGCAATTTTTCCTGTCTCTTTAATGATAAACTGTGTTGAAGATTTATCTCCTAAATATTCAAGTTCTAGTACATATGTACCTGGTTTCCATATAGTAGCATCAAAAGGAAATTTTGATGGAAATTCAGTATATTCTTGGGAAATTGGCTGTTGTAAAAGCAGGCTTCTTCTTTCTGTTGGGTCGCTGATGTAAATAAATGCGTCATCTCCAGTGATCTCGGAAACGCTGATTATCATTACCAAGTGGTCCCCATATTCGTAAACACTTTGATTTGTTGTTATACTGATTGCTGATTCAGCAAAAGTCAGACCAATACTTGGTAGAATTGCCATTATTATCAATGAGGATAGCAATATTCCAGCAATTTTCATTTTTTATCTTGTTATTATTACGAATATTAAGGGTATTTACAGCTTCATTTCATGCAAGGTGTGCAAGATCAAGTTTGGTTAAAAATGTGGAAAACAAATTCTGCCGAATTACGTGAAAAAGCAGTTCTTTGGAGAACTCAAAATGCGCTTACTAGAATAGAAAGGCCAAGTAGAATAGCACGAGCTAGAAGATTGGGCTATAAGGCAAAACAAGGAATCATTGTTGTTCGTATGCGTGTAGGAGCAGGTGGAATGAGAAAACAACGACCAACTGGTGGAAGGAGACCAAAACATCTAGGTGTAACTAGAATCAAAGCTGCTGTTTCTATGAAACAAGTTGCAGAAAGAAGGGTACTCGAAAAATACCCTAACATGAAACTTTTCGGTTCATATTTTTTGCATAAGGATGGTATGTATTACTGGTTTGAGGTAATATTAGCGGATAAATCACACAAAAGTATCACAAAAGATAAAGAGCTAAGGAAGAGAATTCATTAACGTGAATTAAGCTGAAGTTCATTATATTTTTCATATTCATGTTATTAATTACTACAAATTTGGATGCGTTTGGTGTTGATACATCATTACGTGATGCTGGATTCGTAAATAGATATATGATTGACACTAATGGACAAAATTTTGAAGTTATCTTTACAGCAAATTTTGAGGTATCATCTCACACGTTTAGCACAGAAGATAAGATGTTACAGTTTAACGTGAATGCAATTCACGAGAAAGAGAACGTAGCAGAGATTATCATTCCACGAGATCTGTTTGATGGTGAACTTACTGTATTGCTTAACGGTAAAGAAATCTTTGCTCCAGTAAATAAAGCAGAGAGGTCTTCCATTATCAGTGTAGTCTTTGATGGAAAAGGTGATTATACAATTGGTATTACTACAATGGATGAGTACAACGGTGGTGGATGTCTCATAGCAACTGCAGCGTTTGGTTCTGAGCTTGCACCACAAGTCCAGTTACTACGAGAGATTCGTGACGATATAGTTCTACAAACAAAGTCTGGCTCAATATTTATGACAGGCTTTAACCAGTTTTACTATTCATTTAGCCCGGCAGTAGCTGACTATGAAAGAGAGAATACAACATTCAAGGAAGCTGTTAAACTAACACTTACACCGCTTTTAACTTCATTGACATTATTGCAATATGCCGATATTGATTCTGAATCTGAAATGCTTGGGTATGGTATTGGTATAATATTACTAAATATTGGAATGTACTTTGTTGCTCCAGCTGTTCTGATAACGAAGATTAGAAAAAGAGTAAATATGGAAAAATTTGATGAAAGACATGCATAAGTTAATTATTGCTTCAACAACAATTGCACTTCTCATTCTAGTTCCAGCTTTTGCAAGCGGTGAAGTTTACATTCCAGACCATGAGTATGTTGGATTTTATGATGACGATGGTATTTTTACTGTCATAGGTGGCGTGAAAAATAATGAGATGTATCCAATAATACCAACTATTACAGTAAATGTAAGCGATAATGGTAATATTTTCACTCATAAGCAGGAATTCTCCCATATCATGCCAGCTCAAATGTTGCCTCTTAAGTTAAAATTACCAGAGATAACTTCTGATAATCCAATATTGGGAACACCAGAAATATCATACAAACAAACTGAATACAAGTATGAGAGTGGCTACATCTTGTACGATGACTCTTTGGTTTTACATGACGATGGTCGTATGACTGGAATGATAAAAAATGGTGGAGATAAAACGTTCCTAAACTTCAGAATCTATGCATTGATTAAAGATCAAAATGAAAATATACTAGATGTTGCAAGTTCTCAGCAATTTGGTATAATGCATCCTGGTGAGACTTTGAAATTTGAGATGGTGCCTGATCCCAAAATTGTTAATGAAATAAACAGTTACAGTTGCTTTTCATTTGGTGATGAAAGTGTGTTACCACTTAATGCTGACAGAAATGGTGAGCAATACACATTCAGATATGAGTCTGGTGCATTGTTCCACGACGGTAAATTTAGCTCTGATACTACGGAACTTAAGATGACTTCACTAAACAGTTTTTTTGGAGAGCTGAATGCTAGCTTTGAGTTTCCACAAAGTTCAATGAATGAAAACTTTGAAGTTTACCTAGACGGTTCAAGTTGGAACGCTGGATCATCAGGATCAGGTGTAACTACACTTTACAAAGAGAAGGTTACTAATCTTCAAAGTCTTGACGAAATGGGAAACTGGCATGTCTACTTTACTGTGCCAGGATTTTATCAAGGTGATGTTATCGTAAAGGGTTTCCATGAGCCTGATGGAACGGTAGAGATACCTGAAGAGCTTGATATATCTAATATGGTATATGCAGAAATGACAACAGGTCAGGTGACAAACATCATCGCCAAAACATCAGAGGATTCCCTCATAATTAACCTTGAAACGACTGAAGATGGTGTATTATCATTCACAACATCTGATTTTTTGATAAGACCGTTTAGTGACGGAGGCTTTTTTGTGCTTGTTGATGGGGAAGAAATTGATTCTGCAACATATGAGAATAAAATTTTGACAATTCCTTATACTGCGAACACCGAAAAAATAGAAGTTTATGGTAGCTATGTAATTCCTGAGTTTGGAACAATTGCTATGATTGTACTTGCAGTGGCTGTAATTTCTATTATTGTATTATCAAGGAAAAATTCAATATCTTACTCATTAAGTAACGTTTGAATTTTTGATTCTAACAATCCGTTTTGCCCGAAGGAGATATCGCGCAATATACCTTTACGATCAACAAGTATGCTAGACGGTGTTCCTTGTAAAGAATACATTTCAAATGTTTCTGCAGAAAATTCTTTTGAGCTAAAGTAATCCTTTACCCTATCATAGATTTGTTTTTTATAATCTTCTGACTGTTCATCAAAGTTAGGTATCTGGTTTTTGATTAACGAATCCATCTTTTCCTTAGTAACTTCACCAGATTGTTTTATCAAGGAATCCATCGCAACTGGATATGGAATTTTATAAGGAATTTTATCTTGTTGTAACATCTTCTTAGTTTCACCAATAGTTTCACCAGTTTCTAACAAAAGCTGTAAATTTTCAAGAGTATTTTTATCAAAATCTTCAAAAGCTGTAGCCATACCTAAAACGGAAATTCCATCTGACTTGTATTTGTTGTAAATTTCTATGGATTCTGGTATTCCGTACATAAAACATCCAGGACAATTTACTTGGAATACTTCAACAACAACTACATTATCATTTTGTTCGTCTAGATTCGTATCCATTCCTTGTATCCACTTGGAAACTTTAAGGTTTGGAGCCTTTTGGCCAATCTGCACAGACATAAATTAATTTTTAATCATACACCTAAAAAGATAACTTCAACAATTTATTTTCATTTTTTTAACAAAATAAAAAGAAAAGAAAGCGGAAAACCTTCTTTTCTGTTTTCCGTTTTTCTAAGGGATGGATCTGCTGTACAGTTTGCCTTCTAAGGCCATCTTGTACATTTCTGCAACGTATGGGTTTTCACCTGGTGTTTCTGCACCTAGCTCAACCAGTCGTGCGTAAACTCTAACTACATATGCTAAAGCGCCCATAAAGGCTACGACTACACCCATATTGAACATCCAGTGGTTTGGCACGGCAAAGATTTCTTCGACGAACCAAAAGTGCCACATCTCGTTAATACCAATTGTGAACATGGTTGCCAAATAACCAAGAATGGTCATCTTCAATCCAGTGTTCATAGAATTGTTTGGTCCTCTGAGAATTGGAACTTTTCTATCATAGATTGCAACAGATGCCCAACCTAGTGGCAATGCTACAAAGTGAGAGTATAGCCACCAATGTGCTGGAGTAAATGCGCTGTCTCTGATAGAAGTCTGATGTAGAGAACCGTCAACAAAGTTGTCGACCTCTACTGATGCTGCAGTAGATCCCATTGCGATGATGATCATCCAGATCTTTTTCAGTCTCTGAATTTCCACCTCTTTTGGAATTAGTGCCGGCATTTGTGCCATACTAATAGTATGTGTTCATTAACATATAAGGAAACGATTGCTGATTAACCTAGTTTTTTATGATAATTTGATATTTTACAATATAATTTTGTAAGTATTTTATAAAATTATGTTATTTTACTGTTATTTTTTATTATATTTTTTTCATGTTCCATTGATTAGCTCCATTGATAATCAATGAGATTAACATCTGAGGCGCTGTTTTACCCATACTTGGCTTAGATTTAATTTGAGGGGACGCTAAATGCCCTGATGAAACTAAATCCACAGCTTTTGAGGCTAAATAGGAACCTCATAACCTGCTGCGTAATATCGGCATTAATCTCAGCATTTGTAGCCCAAATGCTCTCGGGAGAGGAGAATTACCTCAATACGACAATAACAATTGTGGCTGGATATGCTGTATTCTTTGGATTTTTTGGGTGTTTGTTCTATCTGGACAATAAGAAGAGATACCAGGCTATGAGGCCTAAACTCATCAAAAAGGAACTGATCAAGCTAGCCTCATCCTTTGGGATAGGCGAGATCGTCTATCTTGGAATAAGGTGGTCCCTGATGTTCTATTTTCTAGAAGTAGAAATTGAGCCATTTGCTGCATCACTAGTTTCTGAAGCAATCGCTACGACATTTTACTTGGCAGTGATTTCAACCGTCCTTAAAGTGACAAAAGCCTACTAGTTGAAAAATAGGATAATATACGTTGATTCCAAACGATACAGAATGACTGTTGTTCCTCAATCAAGACTCGATCTTCTGACAGAAATGGAAGAGCGATATGAAAAGAAGGACACACAGTATTTTGTAAAACTGTTAGATGATGACGATTATGTGATTCGTTGTCGTGCTACTTGTATCCTTGTTGACATTGGAGGTGAGGACAAGGTACAGTATATTGCCAAAGTTCTGAAGGACGATACAAACGAGCTTGTCAGACACGAGGCTGCATTTTCACTAGGACAGATGTGTTACAGTAATGGAATTGTACCATTAGAGGATGCAACAAAAAATGATCCTAGCATGTTTGTACGACATGAGGCAGCCATTGCATTAGGTGTAATGGGTTCTAAAAAAGCACGTGAAACTCTTGAGAAAGCATTGGATGATCCTGATGAACCAGTAAGAGACTCTGCAGTTGTTGCGTTGTCTAATCTGGAGTTTATGGAAAAATTGAGCAAGAATGAAAAATTTGCTAAACTTACTGGCGGTTAAAGTCTACTGACTATAGTTCCATCTGATGCAGATTCAAATTTGTATATGTTCTCTACAGAAGAATCATCAAATATTTCCGCGTCATGAGTTATGATAATGAATTGCATTGATGAATCATCCTCTTTGAGATTTGTTAGTTGAGATAAAACGTTAACAAGAGATTTTCTTCGTTCACTGTCTAAATGTGCAGTAGGTTCATCAAGTATCATAAAATTAAGATTTGATGCACCTAAAAGATGTGACATGCCAAGTCTTAACGCTAAAGCAATGCTTACTTGTTCTCCACCACTGAGTGATTCAAGATCAAGTGTAGTATTTCTAGAATAGCATGAAATATCTACATCACGTGTTTTTTCTGATAATGAAATTCTTTGAATCTTTGTGTTGAGTTTTTCTAGATATTCTGATGCTTTCTGTGAAATAATTTCCAAAGACCACGAACGAAGACTTTTACCCACTGGACCGTCTCTGTTGTAAACATTCTCTTGAATTTGTTCAAGTTCTGTAACATAACCTTGAACATGCTTTAGTTCTGTTAGTGTCGAATCAAGTTTTTCTAATTCAATCTTAGCTTTTTTGATATTCCCAGAAATTTCTCCATATTCCTGATTAATTTGACTTAATCTAGTCATAGAACCATCTCTAGACTCTATATTTTTGAGATATTCTTGCTGATCAAAACCACTAGTTGATTTTTCAAGTGAAACAATATTCTCATAGATAGTTTTTGCATGAGAATCTAGGCTAGCAGTTTCTACCAACTGACCAGAATTAATTATAATTGGTATCTTTTGCATTTGCTTTACCTTCGCTTTAATTTCTGCAGCAATTCTATCTAACTCTGATTCATTTTTAATTTTGTACGTACTAAGAATTGTTTCAGCATTTTTGGATTTTTCTAGATCATTAGAAAGACTGTCAATATTTTGTTCAAGTTCATCTTTTTCATTTTCTAATTTTTCAGTTTTATTTTCTATTTCTTTAATTTCGTCTTCTATGTGCTTTTTTTGGAACAGTGGTTTTAGATGGTCTACTGTAGAGTCACAGACTGGACATTTTCCATCCTTCAGTACTAATTTTTCAGCAAGTTCCTCATGTTCTTCTAGCCTTACTTGTTTTTTCTCCAAACTGCTTAGTTCAGATTCGATAATAGAAAATTCTTTCTGAATTTTATTAATTTCTGATTCAATCTCATTTTTGTTTTTAGATAGTACAAAGCATGGTTTGCATTCGTTTACAATTTCTTCTTTTTCAGCAACTTCATTTTGGATTGATTTTATAACATCCTTTGCATATTCCTGCCATTCCTTTTTCCTTGATTCCAAATCCTTTAGTTGTGATTCCTTGGTTGAATCACTCTGAATTTGTTTTTCAAGTTTTGAGATCAATAATTCCTGTTCTTTCTTTTCAACATCAAGCTGTTCCAATCTGGGATGTGCCTTTTTGGATTCATTTTGATATTCAGTAATTTTATTTTCCACAACTTGTATGTCATCATAACCAAATTTTTTCTGTACAGTGCTTCTAAATTCCCTTTGCACAGTTCTCATTGATGCTAGTGCAGTGTCTAACTTGTCAATACCAATTATTGTATTGAGTAGCTCCTTGAACTCCTTTGGTTTTGCATTTATGATTGAATTGAGTTCGCCTTGTTGAACTATAGATGCAATCTTTAATTTTTCAAAATCCATCCCAAGTGTTTCTTCAACATGTTTGGTCATAGATTCCCCAAACTGTTTTCTCTCCCCTTCTGCAATTGGGATTAATTTTCCATCTACATCTTCTGCAAATTGTGCAGTAAGTGTTCCCTTAGAATCAATTTTTCTTATTGCTTGATAGTTTTTTCCATTAGCTGAAAATTCAATTCTTGCAAATCCTTGGTTTGCTCCTCTTCTAATCAATCCTTTGTTATTCTTTCTTGTATGTTCCCCAAATAGTGAAAATGTGATTGCATCTATGATGCTTGATTTTCCTGCACCATTATCACCCACAAACACTGTTGCATCATTATTAAACTCTAATTTTGTATTAGAATGCGCCAGAAAATCAATCAACTCTATACTACGAATCATTTTTTCTCTCCTTGAACTGCTCAAAATTTTCAATTACTAGTTGTGTGGCTTGATCCAGTTGGTTTGATGATAAGAGAGGAAGCAGGTCATTTACAGCAAAATTAGCAAGTTTTTCTGATTTCAGTGCATTTACTGCAAGTTTGAATAATTCCTCGTCTATTCGTGCAGGCCTATTTAGTAGAACCGATGATACATCTTCATTCTGTAACATCTTCCATGAACAATGTAATGTTTGTGGAATTATCTGGGAAATTTTTGTTTGTACTACGTCTCTTTCAATATCCTTACCAATAATTTTAATCTCAACCACTGGCTTTTTATCAAACGCAGATATTTTTTCTAGAATTTTAGATATTGAAGTATCCAAGTCTTCTTCAATTTTTGTAGAAAATTGTGGTCGTGTATCTAGTTTTATCCAGTTTGGCTTTGCCTCTTTTGATGAAATGTCTACCTCAAAAAATCCTTTTTCAGTTTCTTTTATTTCCTCACTTGATGTCATCTCCGTTGATCCAGGATATGCAAGAGGTCCTCCCAACTGTTCAAACTGCTTTACCGATTTGTCATGTAGATGTCCCATTGCATAGTAAGTGAAGTTTTTTGGTAAATCAGATGAATTTATAGCTGCAATATCCTTTGGATATATTTCTGTAATAGATTGATGTAATACTAAGATTCTATGTCCATTATGTTTTTTCGCTAAAGAATCTAATTTTGAAAACTTCTCTTCTAATCCTGACATTTGATGTTTTCTAATCTTATCAAAACCTACAATCATGACATCTTTGTAATATACAGGCTCATCCCTTCCAACATATTTTGAAAATTCCAAGTTATGATATACATAAGGTACAGGTGTAGCACGCATGTTGCTCTTGTCATGTTCCCCGAGAATAAAGAACGACTCGATAGAATTCTGTTTTAATCTCTTTAATCCATTTGCCATTTGTAAGATTGCAGTACCGCTTGGGTTTGGTGTATGAAATATGTCACCGGCAAATATTACAAAATCTACATGATCTTTTATTGAAATATCAATTGCTTGATTGAAAGAGTCATAGACATCCTGCTCTCTTTCATCTAACCCATATTGCTGTAGTCCTAAATGTGTATCAGAAATGTGGGAGAATAACATGTTAATCCACCAAAAGATCTTTTTTAACCAAATCTTGGCTCGAGCTTGTCCCAGCACCTTCTATTTTTTTTGCAACAGACCATTCACCAACCGCGTCTTGATCAGAACCAATCTTCTTTCCTTTCATTTCGTCAATGTGTACTATAGCAGGAAGGTTTACCCACTGCCCAACAAGAACTGCATCACCAATATTCAGTGATGTGAGCTGTCCAATGAATTCTCTACTAATGGATTCGGCAGCAGATGCAATCTGCCTCTGGTCGTCCTCCTGCACAATCTTCATTACTGCAAGTGATCCCATCTGGCTTAGAACATTAGCCTCAATATCTCTAGGTCTTTGTGATACTATACCTAAACCAAGACCAAACTTCCTTCCTTCCCGAGCAATCTTTGCTGCCCAGTACTTTGCTTTTGCATCCTCATTTTTGGGAATGAATACATGTGCCTCTTCAATTATTACAAAAATAGGAGTGTTGAATCTGTAACTTCTCTTTGATTTCACTTTTCCACCCTTTGCGTTTACAGCAGCCTTTCTGTCTGCTAAGAGTTCTTGTAGATAGTAAGCGAGTGCAACGTTTGCTTGTCTGTCTGTGAATTCTGATACGTTTAGGATGTTTAGTCTACCTTCTTTGATTAGTGCAACTGGATTGGACATATCAGGGTCTAAAATCTCCGACGCCCTATGTCTGGCATCGTCAATCTTGTCTTGAACTCTGTCAGCAGAGTGTCTGTCTTCTTTTCTGTCAGGGTTAGCACCAATGTATTGCACTTGAGAGTCTAATGCCTCCCAGAAATTTGCTGACTCCTTTACTTCTGGCGTAAACGCAAGACGCAAAACTCTTTGCTGTATATCAGCACCTTCTCTAATCTCTAGTACATCTGAAAGTGTATCAGCCTCTAACAATCTAGGATTAATTTTAGCATCAATGACATTCATTTTTGGAAAATCTAGACCAGAATAGTCATTGTGATAATCAAAGATAATCACAGTTCCATCAAGCTCTGCAATTTGTTTTGCAAGTAATGTTACCAAGTTACTCTTTCCCATTCCTGTCATTGCAAGAATTCCAAGGTGTCGTGAAACAATTTTGTTAAGATTAATCTGTGAATCTATCTCAGGGTTTCTCAAAAGCCCACCAATTTTTATCCATTCTTCATTTTCTGGTCCAAATATTTGGCCAAGATCATCTTTTGTTGCCTTAACAATTTCAGTTCCAGGTGTTGGTGGTATAGCAGGAAGTATTGCTTTGCCTTTTTGCAGTGATTCTAGAAATCCCAGAATCCTAATCATTGCGGTGTGACTCTTATCACGTTTGTTGAGCGCAGCAACTTCAATGCTTTCCAAAGTCTCGTCGTAATTTTTAACATCACCAAGTGCAGCACTTGACACAACTGATTTTTCAACTAGACCAACAATCTTTCCTTCCTTTGAATTTATTATAACATATTCACCTATTGGCAGTGATCTGGATGTCTGTCCGGTTACTATGGTTGGTTTTGATTCACCAATAACAAATCCTAATGTCATCCTAAAACCTCCCTTGAACCAATCTCATTTGACAGTCCATGAATACTAGCAAGCTTTGTCAAATCTTTGCCCGAGATTTTGCAGTTGTTATGTGCAAGTTTTAGTGCGTATGGATATCCACCAATACTATTGTTTAGAATTTTATTTAAAATTAATTTAAAATCATTATCAGCATATCCAGAGCCCAGAAGTTCAATCTTGATCAATGGTAATGATTCTGCCAATCTGGCGAAAACTGATGAGATAATCGGCGCTTCACCACGTTCCTCAAATCTAGAGTCCTCGTGAATCTTACTGAATCCTGGAGTAACTGTTGCATGATTGTAATAGAAGATGTCGCCTGCTATAGCGCCTAGGTCTTCAAACTGTTTCTTGGTATTGGATGTTTTTGAGATAAAAACAACATTATTCTTCTTTGTAATTGCATTAACGAGTGAAGTTGTTAGTGGTTTTTGTCTTTTTAAAAAGTGGGAATGAATTGAACCGTCCATCAGCACCAGCTCAGTTATATCAACCGATTCTACGCATGCGTTAACCTCCATCTTGCTTGCAAGTGAAGAGAGTTCTTTGCTTGAATCAAGGCCGTGTTCATGCAGGTCAACCAGAATTTCACTGTCTGACTTTACAGAAACTGCAGTCACCGCCCACAGTTCTGCACCCTGAAATTTTGTACTGTTGAAACTGCTATCTATACCAGCAGCCACAACATCCTGCTTTGTTGGTGAAAAATCTACCCAGTTTGACTTGGCCTGTCTGATTATCTTTTCAAACGTTGGACCCTTCAAAATTGACAGCGTCTCGTCGCGTTTCTTGATTGCATCCTTGAGAACACTGTTTAACATATAGCAAGATCGGTTTCATTGAATATGAATATTGGGGTGTAAAATTTACCCCGTCAGAATTAGCTTGAAATCGTGCTTGTGGTAATGTCAGAATAACCTATCAATAAAAATTCGAGAATTTTTTTGCCTATATCTCAGAGTTTAATTATAATCACAATTGCATTTTTATCGATTTGAAAAGAATTGGTCTTTTGGGTTGCGGTGCCATAGGAACACAGATAGCGCTTGCAATTGACTCGGGAAAAATTCCCGCTACGCTTACGCATGTATATGATATCGAAAGATCACATGCTGACAATCTGGTTTCAAAGCTAAAACAAAAGCCTGAAGTTGTAGCAAATTCACACCTACTCTCTTCAAACTCGGTTGAATTGGTAGTTGAGGCTGCATCACAGGACGCGGTACGAAGTGATGCAGTAAGCATACTTCAGAACAAAAAAGATTTGATGATAATGTCTGCCGGTGCATTGTTGGACGAGTCTGTCTTTGAGGTGCTATCTGATGCCTGCAGGGACTTTGGCAAGACTGTGTACCTTCCATCTGGTGCAATAGCAGGTCTTGACGCATTAAAGGCGGTAAGGGACGAACTTGAATCCGTTGTGCTTGTTACCACTAAAAACCCAAATTCTTTGAAGGGTGCTCCATTCTTTGACAGTTCTGATATTGATCCTGAGAAAATTTCCGAACCAACTGTCCTTTTTGATGGCGCAGCAAAGGAAGCTGTATCACTATTTCCTAAAAATGTCAATGTGTCTGCACTCCTCAGTCTGGTAGGCTTGGGTGGTGACAATACAAGCGTTAGAGTTGTTGCAGATCCAAACATAGACAAAAACACGCATGAAATTAACGCAAATGGAAAATTCGGCAACATGAAGATCACTGTTGAAAACGTACCTGATTCTATGAATCCAAAGACAAGCAGGCTTGCCACTCTTTCTGCTATTGAATTACTAAGGCAGATTTGCACAAAAGAAGTTCAGATAGGAACGTAGGGGCAAAAATTGCCAATTAAATTAATTTTGAAGACAAATTTGAACCATACATTATCCTTTAAATGATTATACAAGTTTGTTTTTTTTGGTTATGTTAAAGGACGAAGTTCTAAGACTAAAGAAGGAAAAGGACGTAGTCATACTTGCGCACAACTATCAGATTCCTGAAGTGCAGGATGTTGCTGATTTTGTTGGGGATTCATTAGGTCTATCAAGACAGGCTGCTAAGGTAAAGCAAAAAACAATTCTATTTTGTGGTGTACACTTTATGGCTGAGACTGCAGCAATTGTCAGCCCTGACAAAAGAGTTTTAATTCCTGATCTGGAGGCTGGGTGTTCATTATCAGATTCTATTACAGTTGATCAACTAAGAAAGTGGAAAAAAGAACATCCAGATGCAATTTCAGTTGGCTATGTTAACACAACGGCTGAAATAAAGTCAGAGCTTGACTACTGCTGCACATCGTCTAACGCAGTGAACGTTGTAAATGCAATTCCTAAGGAGAAGGAGATCTTGTTCTTACCTGACATGTTTTTGGGTTCTTATGTGGCAAAAATTACCGGCAGAAAGAATATGCAGATTTGGGCTGGGGAATGTCATGTTCATGCAGGAATTACCCCTGATCATGTTGAAAAAAAATTGGCTGAACTGAAAAATGCAGAGTTTGTTATTCATCCAGAATGTAGTTGTACTACTCCGATGATGCATGATGTTGCATCAGGGCATTACAAGAACCATCAAGTTGAGATTCTTTCTACTGAAGGTATGATGAATCATGTTTCAAAATCTAATTCACAGCAGTTTGTGGTTGCAACTGAAACTGGAATTTTGTACAGAATGAGACAACAAAACCCACAAAAAACATTCATTCCCGCTTCAGAAAATGCGGAATGTGAGTATATGAAGATGATTACATTGGATAAGGTGTATCGTTCTTTGTATGATGAAAAATATGAAGTGAAAGTTGCAAAAAGAATTGCGGATAAGGCACGTCTGGCAATTGAACGAATGCTTTCAATCAGCTAAAATCTAAACACAAACTTCCAGGCTAAGGTCTAAACTCTTGACAGAGTTCGTGATGGAACCTACAGAGATCATATCAACACCAGTTTTTGCATATGCGGCAATGTTTTTGGAGTTTATTCCACCAGACGCTTCCAATTTTACCTTATTACGTAGTTTTTTCTTTTGAAGAGCAGAGATTGTTTTTTTGATCTGTGCTGGAGAAAAGTTGTCAAGCATAACAATTGTTGCACCACTACTAGCTGCAATCATAGCATCTCTTTGATTTTCTACCTCTACCTCAACATCTTTGTGCTGTCTTCGTGCATTTTTTGTAATATTTTCTATTGAGTTGGATACCAACAGATGATTATCTTTTATCATAACCATATCATTCAATGACATTCTATGCTTGTGACCACCACCAATAACAACAGCCTCCTTATCAAAAAATCTAAGACCAGGGGCTGTTTTTCTCGTTGAATAAAGTTTTGTCTTTCTGTTTATTTTTCTAATTTTTGATACTAGCAAACTTGTTTGTGTGGCAATCCCACTCATTCTAGCTAACAGGTTTAAGACTGTCCTTTCACATGACAAAACAGCTTTTGCATCACCAGATACTTGCAAAATTATTTGGTTTGGTTTTAACTTAACACCATCTTTTTTTATTATTCTAACGCGACAACCTTTTAGATAGAATATATCCTTCGCAAATCTGATACCAGCTAAAATACCTTCTTGTCTTGAAATGATTTTAGCTTTAATCTTCTTTTTTGGTAATAACACACTTGTGATATCACCACTTTGTACATCTTCAGAAATAAATCGTAATAATTCTTTTTTGATATTAGTACCCAACTTAGGTTACCTTAAGTGCATATTTTGGATGTTCTTTTTTCCATTGTTCCACACTTATTTTCAGGGTTTTTGCAATTTTAGATTGGTTTGGATTTGCTACTATAACTACTCCCTCCCAGTCAGGAGTTAGGTCTGACGATCTACACGCTGGACATACCTTGGTTGTAGTAATACATTTGCATTTTCTGCATGCTAGTTCCTTTACCATATTATTTCTCCTTTACTTCTACTGTTTCTTCTTTCTTTTCCTTCTTGACGTCAGCTTTTTCTTCTTTCTTTTCCTTCTTGACGTCAGCTTTTTCTTCTACACCATTTGCCTTTTTAAGATCCTCTTCAATCCATTCATCTGTACCTAAAAATGGCTGTCTACATGTAATACCTATTTTTCCCATTGTTGACGCTTTTCCAAGTGACACAGCCGTAATTCTTGTTCTGATTGTAGAACCAATTTTTAATGTTCGTCCACTTTGATTTGCAAGTATGACACCAGATGCAATATTACTTTTTAGATAATCATCCATCACTTGCGATAGATGTAGTAATGCATCGGTAGGACCAATTCTAACAAATGCGCCAAAGTCAGTGATGTCTACTAATTCGCCATAGATTATTTCCTGAAGTTTTGGATAAAATGTTAATGCATCAAATGTAACTCTATGAAATGTACCACCGTCACCAGCAATTACTTTTCCCATCGGTTCAACATCTGCATTAAGGATCATGATGATATAGCCCAAATCAGCTTTAACCATGCTTTCATATTTTGACTTGAGAATATCGATTGCAGCCTTATTCAATGATGTGCCAAAAAGGTTAGGTGGTATCCTAACAATATCTTCTAATGTAGAAAGTGAAAACACTTTGAATTGATGTCGATTTTCACCTTATGAACCTTTTGGAAAACAATACCAGATTTGTATTCAGACTATATTTTCTAATTATGCCAAGCTAAATCTGCCTATCTTTAAATAAAGTATGGAAGGATTTTGCGCTATGGTTGGTATTGACGATGTTATTAACAAACTTTCAACTGTAATTGATCCTGACCTAAACAAGGATATCGTCTCAATGGGAATGATCAAAGATTTGGATCTTAATTCTGGCAACTTGAAGTTTACGCTAGAGCTTACTACACCAGCATGCCCGTTTAATGAACAGATTGAAGAAGATGTTCGTAATGCAATCAAAGAACTTGACGAGATTAAGAATCTTGACATGAATGTAACTGCAAAAGTAATGGAAGGAAGATCACTAGATGCAGACGAATTTATGAAAGGTGTTAAAAATATTGTGGCTGTTGCCAGTGGTAAAGGTGGAGTAGGAAAATCCACTGTTGCATTAAATCTTTCATTAGCACTTGCAAAAACTGGGGCTAAAGTTGGTTTGTTAGATGCTGACATCTATGGTCCAAGTATACCACTAATGCTTGGAATGAAAGGAACTGAAATGGACGTAGAGATGGATCAAGAAAAACGGAAATTAGTTCCACCAGAATATGAAGGTATTAAGGTTGTGTCTTTTGGTTTTTTTGCAGAGCAAGAGCATCAAGCAGCAATTTACAGAGGTCCAATCATATCTGGAATTGTAAAACAGTTTTTAGTTGATACTCTTTGGACTGATTTAGATTATCTAATTGTTGATTTACCACCTGGTACAGGTGATATACCATTAACATTGGCACAAACAATTCCAATTACAGGAATTCTTGTTGTTACAACTCCGCAGGAGGTGGCAAGTAGTGTTGCTAGTAAAGCAATTGGAATGTTTTCTAAGCTTAACGTACCAATGCTGGGTGTTGTTGAAAACATGAGTCATTTTGAGTGTTCAAAGTGTAACGAAAAACATTACATATTTGGTCAGGGCGGTGCAGAAAGAATTAGTGAAAAGCATAACATGCCATTACTTGGTGCGATACCACTCAATTCAGGAATTATGGAAGGATCCGAATTGGGAAAGCCTGTCATGATTACACAACCTGATTCTCCAAGCGCTGAAGCATTTACTGTAGCCGCTAAAAATATTGCAGCGCAGTGCAGTATTCAACACTATAAGCAGAAGGAAGAAGCGGAAGCAGAAGCAAAATGGGATGGTTTGTCTCCCGAAGAAAGAAAAAAAATTCTAGTTGGAATAATTGATGAGATGGTTACTCTGGGCGGTAACATATTGCCAGAGGATGAGAACAAAACTTGGGCTGAATTAGAACGCACAATACAGGTATCTATTATACAACACCTATTTGGAAAACCCAAGGTACAGACAACTCCACCAGCTAGTTAGATTTTCTTGCAACTACCTGATGATCTTCGTGGTCAGCTTAAAAACCCATTAGGAAATTTAGTCAGTGATAATGATCCAAACAAAGAAAATATTATAAAAAAAATTTCTGCTGAATCAGTTTTAATTACAGTAGGAGATAGAACAACTGAAAATATGTTACAATTAGGTCTCAAACCACAGATTCAAATTATAGACGGTCTCGAAAAACGTAATCAGCGTATGGTTCCTATTGATGATACGATAAATACAAAACTTTCTTGTAAAAATCCACCTGGTGAAATAACCGAAGAAAGTATTCAGGTTATTAAAAAAGCATTTTCTAGTGAACCGCCTGTTAGAATCATAGTAGATGGGGAGGAGGATCTTCTTGTCATACCTGCATGTATCTCTGCGCCTGAAAATTCTGTCGTGATGTACGGTCAGCCGAACGAGGGTTTGGTTATTGTTACAATCACGCCTGAAATACGAGCGAAGGTTCAAAAAATACTTGATGCAATGAATTAGGGGTATGATGAGACGGTGGCTGTATGACTTATGATTACACTACTAAAACTCTGACCCTACTTTGTAAAGCTAAACAAAGATCAAAACAACAATTGACATTATATGATAAACTAACATTCTGCCATTAAATTACATGAAATTAGATCCTGATCTGAAACTAAGAATTTATGAGAAAGTTGGTGTATATGCCAATCGTTTTTCGATTACAGAACCAAAAGTACTACTTACCACACGTGAGGTTCTTGACATGCCAAGGGAGATGACTGAAGGTGCGCGTACCTCAGCCTACAAGTATCTGGGCCTTTCATACAATAAACAGAATTTAATATTTATTAATATCAGGAAAATTTCAGATGAGAAAGATCTAGAGAATACGATCGTACATGAATTGATCCATCAAAGATTTCCATATCTAGGTCATGGAAAGAGGTTCAATAAGCTGGTCAGGCAGGGCTTGCGAGGGAAGAAGTTTCTACCGTATCAAAAAAGAAAATGAATTGACTAAAAATTTTTGCTTGATGATTTATATTTACAACAATTTCGTTTTTCAATTATAAGATGACATTTCAAGATACTTTACCTCTACCATTAGAGGTCATCTTGCCGATTATTGCGGCAATCGCCTCATTTTCGGTTGCAGCAGCATATACTGGATGGGTTGCAAAACAGAAACCAGGTACAAAAGAAATGCTTGAAATCTCTCATGCTGTACGTCAAGGTGCTGCTGCGTTTCTTAAGCGTGAAATGAAAATTATTGTTCCAATAGCAATTGGATTATCTGTTATTATTGGATTCTTTATTGGTGAGTCAAATGGAATTGCATTTGCGGTCGGCGCAACACTATCTGCAGTTGCAGGATTTATCTCTCTAAAAGTTACTGTAAAAGCAGCTGTTAGAGCAGCCAATGCAACAAGTTCTGGATTAGGTAAAACATTCGCAATAGCATTTAGAGGTGGTGCAACTGTAGGCCTTGCAGTTCCAGCTATGGCATTGGTTGCTACTGCTATATTGTACATGATATACCCAAATCCAATTACTATTGCAGGTGTTGGAATTGGTGCAAGTCTAATAGCGTTATTCATTAGAATTGGTGGTGGAATATTTACAAAAGCTGCAGATATGGGTGCAGATTTAGTCGGTAAAGTTGAAGCCAATATTCCAGAAGACGATCCCCGCAACCCTGCTACAATTGCAGATAATGTAGGTGATAATGTCGGTGATGCTGCAGGAATGGGCTCTGATGTTTACGAATCTTACATTGTAACTATTTTGGCATCATTACTAATTGCTGCGCTAATAGGTTCACCAGAAAACTTTGCGTATCCTATATTGATTGGTGCGTCTGGATTAATTGCTTCAATTATTGGTACTGCTACAATTGGAACAAGAAAGATTACGGATGTAATGAAACCTCTCAACATTTCATTTTATGTCACAGCTGCAATCGCAATTGCATTAAACTTTGTATTCACATACATAATTCTAGGTACAAGCCCAATTGCATATGCATTATTTGGTGCTACTGTGATAGGTGTGATTCTAGTTCCTGTCATTCAAAAGATCACAGATTATTATACAAATTACAAGTTCAAACCAGTTAGAGAAATCTCAGAATCTGCAAAGTGGGGTTATGCATCACTCACATTAATGGGAATTATAAAGGGATTACAATCAACTGGACCATTTATGATTGCATTAGTTGCGGCAATCATCATATCATTTGCCATGTGTGCTTCAGCAGCACCTGAAGGCTCTGACCCATTACTTTATGGAATATTTGGAACATCACTTACTGCAATGGCAATGTTAAGTCTTGCAGGAATTGTTCTTGCTATTGATGCGTTTGGTCCAATTGCAGATAATGCAGGTGGAATTGTAGAAATGACTGGAATGGGTGAAGATAATCGTAAAATTACTGATGAGATTGATGCTGTTGGAAATACTACAAAGGCAGTGACTAAGGGCTTTGCAATTGCAAGTGCTGCATTAGCAGCGTTAGCAATGATTCAGGCATTTCAATTTGAAGCCACACATTATTTCAGCGACATGGTAATTGATTATGGTCTATCAAACCCTGCAGTAATTGTAGGTCTACTTGTTGGAGGATTAATTCCATTCATTATAACTGGTCAATTAATTAGCGGTGTTGAAAGGGCTGCAAAGAGAATGGTGGATGAAGTACGAAGACAATTCAAGAATGATTCTGGAATACTTGCAGGAACATCAAAACCTGATTATGCAAAATGTGTAGACGTTGCCACTGTTGCTTCATTAGGCGAGCTTTGGAAATCAGCATCAATAGCTGTTGCTGCACCAATTGTTGTTGGTGTATTATTAGGACCATCTGCAGTTGCAGGTTT
The DNA here is from genome assembly GCA_013390785.1 of Marine Group I thaumarchaeote. Lineage (GTDB taxonomy): Archaea > Thermoproteota > Nitrososphaeria > Nitrososphaerales > Nitrosopumilaceae > Nitrosopelagicus. The sequence goes on along the minus strand of JACASW010000003.1, from coordinate 34,726 downwards.
ACTTATGGGTGCAGTTGTTACTGGAATATGCCTTGCATATCACTTGGCAAATACTGGTGGTGCATGGGATAATGCCAAAAAACTCATTGAGATGAAGGGTGAAAAAGGTACTGAAGAACACAAAGTTTCAGTTGTAGGAGATATTATCGGTGACCCTTACAAAGATACTGCAGGTCCAGCACTAAACACTGTAATCAAACTACTTAACACAATTGCAATAGTCTTTGTTCCTGTTTTCTTTGCGGTAATTATACTTTAGAATTTTAAAAATAAATTAAAAAAGAATTTATGGGCATCCTTCCATTTTTTGAATGAAGTATCCCTTATCTTTGATTTCGTTTTCAACTTGTGGTGGGGCTCCTTGTGTGTGACAAAAATTGCATTCTTCACCTGTCACTTTTGCATCACCTTCACCAACTGTTGCTAGCCATTCTTTTGCATATTCAAGTGCTTTTTCAAGTTCCTTCACGTCTGTTATTACATCAAAGTGCATAGTATGACCATCTTTGGCTTTAACATAAGTGTCGTAGACATGTATATCCATTGCCATAATATTGCATAAAATTAGGGATATTTAATCTAAACAATTATTCTATTTTATTGGAATTTCTATTACATCAGAATCTAACAAGTATGCTTTAAGATCATTATTTACACCTGAAAATATAATCCATGGTACGGGGTTATTCTGCATGAATTTTTTATCTGTATTTGAAGGAGTTGCATCTGAATTAGGATGAGAATGAAATATACCAACTATTTCTAATTGATTTTTCTCAGCAATTTGATATCCTTTTAATAGTTCTTCAGGTGAAATAGTAAAGTTTGTTTGGGAGTCATCGATGTTTTGTGTGAGAAAAACCTCTTTAACATTCCAGTTATCACCAACCTTTTTTCCAAATAGCATAGCACATGATTCACTAGGTTGTTCGCCTATCGCATGACTTACAAGTTTATCTTTTTCTTTTTGTGCTAAAACTACGGATTCCAATTTATTTATTCAGCAGATTCCTCTATTACAATGCTAGCAACCATCCAAGGATGTACCACACACATGTATTCATAAGAACCAATATCTAGTTCATTTGAATCAAGCAGGAATCTTTCTCCAGCGTTAAGTATACTAGAATCGAAAGTCTCTCCAAAGTCTAGCGAACTAGTAACAGTATGCATGACTTCGTCATTATTTGTCCATTCAATCACAAAACCTTGTGAGATAGTAGCAATATCTGGATCATAATCTGGGTTTCCTTGTTCTTCAGATCCTGCTAATATTGAAATAGCAAAAATTTTACCCATAGGAACCTCTTGAACAACCTCTTCAACAGCTTCTTCAACCACTTCTGGAAGTAAGTACCCAGTAGGACCTAGGATACCAAAGCCAAAAAATACTGTAATACCCAAACCAATTGCAAATATGAAGATTAGACCGACAGGTTTGACATACTGTGGCATCTTCGTAGCCATATATGCTATGACAATACCTGGTACAGCAATCATGATTAGAAGTCCTGCAACTGTTGGCAGCGTAGTACTTTCACTTCCTATAAATGCTCCAGCACCAAATGTCAAAACTATCGAAATAACAACCAAAACTGTCGCTTTTGTTCTATTTGATGTCGATACTCCACCATCTAGAATTCCAGCACTTAAGAAGATTAATCCTATGAAAAATAATAGACCAGTAAGTGCATGCATTCCATCTATGAATGTGTGTGCTAATCCTGAATATGATGTAACAAGGCCAGCCATCCCGATTGCAGTAAGCCCGCCACCTGGCATGACTAATTCCCAATTACTCATTTATGGTTGTTGGAATATGCTAGATAATTAATCGTTTTGCAGCGGGATTGATCGATTCGAATAAATTAAATCACATATACTAACGTCAACAATAGTTGGCATTAAAAGAGATATTCGAGGTTTCAAAGCCCAGAATAATAGTTCTACTTGTTATAACCGCTGTTACATCTATGTATGCCGGGAGTAAACTTGTAGGTCCTGAGATAGGCTATTTAGAAATTTTACATATTATAATTGTGGGATCGATTGCTTCAGCTGGCTCAAGTGCCCTCAACCACTATTATGACAGAGATATAGATTCAAAAATGAAGCGGACAAGTAACAGACCTATACCATCAGGCAGAATAGTTGATTCAAGAGTTCTCGTTTATGGACTTGGAGCTAGCATATTTTCTGTTATTTATGCAGCCTTGATAATAAATTATCTATGTGCATTTTTTGTAGCCTTGGGAATTTTCTTTTATGTTATAATTTATACAATGTGGCTCAAACGTCTGAATTCCTCAAATATTGTAATAGGAGGCTTTGCTGGTAGCGCTGCGTCCATGGCTGGATGGTCCGCAGCTACTGGGTCGATTGACATTTTAGGATTCTTAATAGGATTTTTAGTTTTTGTATGGACACCATCACATTTTTGGTGTCTTGCAATGAAATTACGTGATGACTATGCAGAAGCAAATGTCCCAATGCTACCTGTATTAATTGGTATGGAAAGAACGTCAAAATATATTCTTGCAAATACGATTATACTTTTACCATATTCGTTGTTGTTGTATGCATTTGGTATGGGTATTGTTTATACTGTAATTGCTGCCATTACAGGAGGTCTTATGTTAGCATATCATTACAAGCTAACAAAAACACCGACATCAGATTTTGCATGGAAGGCATACAAAGTAACAGCTCCTTACCTTACTATCATTTTTATAGGCATTGCACTAGATGCAGCTTTTCACTTCAGATTTTAGTTAAACACTACTATTAGATTCAGGAAAACTATTCTCATAATCCTTTTCTAATGTTTTTTTGTTTTGTGCTTCAACTTCGTCCTCTTCCACTTGGATCGAAATAATCTCTATTCTACGTGTATCCTTACTAAGCCAATTAACAGTAACTAATCCCATTATTTCCATATCAAGTAATGTTTTATTGAAAAGATCATCTGGCATGTTGTAACCATCTTTTGCTAGACTTCTAGCAAGGGTTTTATCAGTAATAGAACCAGACTCTTTAATTTTTTCCATTATTATATTCTTGTATTTTACAGTCAATTTTATCGGTAAAATGTCTCATCCGTAGATTTGGGAATTACATTTGAAACTTCAGACTTAATATCACTATACCATTTGTCGATCTCTTTAGTGATTGACGGTCTAACTCTTTTTAACCCTATGGCGAAATCATTACTGCTTATTTTTAATGAATCTCTTTGCATCGCATTAACAGCTGCCTCCCTGCATAGTGACGCTAGGTCAGCTCCAGTATAGTTTTGCGTAGATACTGCAATTTCATTCAAGTTAATATCGCTAGCAAGTGGCATACCATCTACTAGTATCTTAATTATATCTAATCTACTTTTTTCATCTGGTGGTTGAACAAACAAAACAACATCTAGTCTACCATTACGTAACATTGAGTTATCAATCAAGTCAGGTCTGTTTGTAATCCCAACTATTACTATATTTGATGTTCCAGCGTCTTCCATTTCAGTTAACATCTGGCTAAGTATTGTTTCACCACGGTCTGTTTCATTTTTAATTTTAGATTTTGCAAGTGAATCAAGCTCATCAAAAATAACAACACAAGGTGCAGATGCTTTAGCTTTCCGAAAAATTTCCCTAATTGCCTTCTCTGATTCACCAACCCATTTTGATAATATTTCTGGACCCCTAACAAGAATCATATTTGCACCACATTCAGCAGCTAATGCTCTAGCAAGAAGTGTTTTACCACAACCAGGTGGTCCATATAGTAACACACCTTTTGGTGGTTTCACACCCATCTTTTTGAATTTGCTAGGTTCGTTGATAGCTGCAACCATATTATCCTTCAATATCTTTTTCTCGTTGTTTAATCCACCCACATTGCTCCACCAAACTTTTGCTCTCTCCACATAAAACTCACGCATGGCAGTTGGAATTACTTCAAGTGTTGCATCGTAAAAGTCACGTAATTTTATTTCCATTGATTGCAATATCTTTGATGGTATACGCTCATTTTCAAGATCGATTTCTGGTAGATAACGTCGTATTGCCTTTATTGCACTTTCTCTACATAACGATTTAATGTCAGCTCCTGTGTAACCGTGAAGCTCATTTGCAAAGTTTTTCAAATCCACGTCTGCTGCAAGTGGCATTCCACGTGTATGTATTTGTAAAACTTCTAATCTTCCATCTGCGTTGGGAACAGAGATTTCTACCTCCCTATCAAATCTTCCAGGTCTTCGCAATGCAGGGTCCACACTATCAGGACGGTTTGATGCGCCAAGTACAATGACGTTACCCCTTTCAGTCAATCCATCCATAAGCGCTAAAAGTTGGGCAACTACACGTTTCTCAACATCACCATAAACCTCTTCTCGCTTTGGTGCAATCGCATCAATTTCATCGATAAATATAATGCTGGGAGAGTTGTCTTTTGCTTCTTTGAATATATCTCTAAGCTTGGCTTCTGTTTCTCCATAGTATTTGTTCATGATCTCAGGTCCATTAATCAAATACATGTTAGCATCTGATTCGCTTGCAATAACTCTAGCAAGAAGTGTTTTACCACAACCAGGTGGTCCATAGAGTAACACACCACTATGAGGTTCAACACCTAACCTACTGAAAAGTTCTGGATGTCTTAATGGTAGTTCAACAATTTCACGCATTGCCTTGACTTCGTCTACCAACCCACCAATTTCCTCATACGTGATACGAGTTCTCTTGTCACTTGCAGTCTCAGAAAGTATTTTTAGAAGTGAAGAGCGCTCAATCTTAACAATTCCCTTTGGTGCACACTTGCTAACCTTAAACTCCATCGAGTTTCCTAGTATCATTACTGAAATCTCGTCGCCCATAGTTAATGGTAATCCTTTCAATCTATTTTTAACGAAGTCAGTAAATTCCTTGTCTATAGTTACTACATCATTTACTGGCATGAGTTTAACTGATTTGGCAGTTTTTACCTTAATTTTTTTCACATAAACTACATCACCAAGTGCTGCACCGATATTTTTTCTTGTTTGACCATCTATACGAATAGAATCTGGATTTTTTTCATCTTCATCAGATGGCCATACAATAGCACAACTTATCCTAGTTCCCTTTATTTCAATAACGTCACCTGGTGAAACATCCAAGTAGTCCATAGCATGATGACCTATCCTTGCTCTTCTTTTCCCAACATCTCTTTGCTTAGATTCATCCACTCTCATTTGTAATAGATTTTTTTCATTAGACAAGAAATCACCTATTTCATATCTACTGACATCCTACTCATGTTCAGAACTTCAAATTCACTAACTCCTACTACATTTTTTACTGCATTTTCTAGTGAATCCATCTGACCTTCTTTATCATCTAAAACAAATTCTGCTTTGATAAAATGTAAACCAAAAGCAAGTGGTTCTAATTGGTGATTTTTCAGTTCTATTCCATCTTTTAATGATCCTTTGATAGTTTGTGCTACTTTGTCTAAATCAACCTCTATTCCAGTAGGTAGGATTTTTGTAATCAACAATAACTGTGCCAATTTTTAAGGTCCTTGAAAGTTACAGGATGAACATGTATAATTTCTTACTGCGACTCTACAACTTTCGCATCGCCAAATAAGATCACCATTATCACAATTTGGACAATCAAATTTTACACATTTATCATTAGGCATGATATGTCTGTGGCAACAACTACACACAGGTAATTCAAGATTTGTTGACATATACAAGTCGCTGTCTATCAATTGAATTTATACCTTGCTCGCCTCTGTATGTGAATGACTTGTTAATAGACGTTTGATTTCTGCACTCATAATATTCTGGGCAGTACTTAGAGACGTACGCACACCAAGTAATTTTACAATAGATGTTGCATGAAAGTCAAAATCTTCTTTGTTTGAAATCTCATATACGATCTCTGGTGTTATTCTATCAAAAATCATATCAATTGTTTTGTTATCAACTTTTTCAAGAATTTTTCTAGCCATACGTTGTTTTTCAAATTCTTTACCGAATTTATCATGCCAAAATTTTTGGTACTGCTGAAGCTGAAAATACTCGTTTGTTTCCAAATATTTTGTGATTGCATTTCCAGCTAAAACTCCACCCATTCCGCAAGAATAAATTCCACCTGCTGTAGTTGGTTTTGACTGTCCTGCTGCATCACCCACTATTACAACATCTTTAGAAACAAAATTCTTGATAGGACCTTTAACCCATATCGGCGCAAAAATTTTTCTTATAGTTGAATATTTCCCTTTGCTTCTTAGAAATTGCTCCATTGCATCGGATACGTTAATCTCTCTTCCAGCAATGCCCACTTTACCCACTCCATGTCCAGTTGGAATTATCCAAGCAAAAAATCCAGGATATTTTATTTGATCAAAGTATACTTCAACTCTACCATCAGTTATCCAATCTGCATAGATCTCATATTGCGCAGATAGTAATACTCCACCTCTGTCATTATTCACCAATACACCTACTCCTCTACAGTCAATCAAAATCCTACAGCCAATTTCACCAACCGATGTTCTAACACCATGTTTGGTTTTTTCTTTGAAACTTGTTTTAACCCTAATTTCTGCACCGGCTTGTTGAGCCTGTAACGCTATTTGTTTATCAAGCTCTCTTCTATTAACAGCAACAACTTCCTGTTTCTTTGAATCAATTTCAACCTGTTTTCCATTTGGAGAAAAAATTAGTGCCGAATTAATCACTGAATCAAACGTTTTTTGTGTTGGTTGTATTCCCAAGTCATGTAACGCAGATTTGCTTACTAAACCACCACAGTGATCAGGTGTTCCAACCTCAAATCCTTCCTCTAGAACTAAAGTTCTATACCCTTTTTTTGCTATCTCCCTAGATGATATTAACCCAGAAATACTACCACCTGCGATTACTACATCATAGTCTTCCATAATTACTACAAATGCACATTAATACAATTATGTTTCGAATGAATTGGAAAGTTTTTCATAATACACAATTCTTGTATGAGTATGACGATAAAACAGGTTATTGTAGTTAGAACTGATCTTGATATGGGAAAAGGAAAGATTGCTGCCCAAGTTGGTCATGCATGTGTATTAGGTGCTGAGCACGTTAGAAAATCTAATCCTGATTGGTTTTCAGAGTGGTGGAAAGGACAAGAAAAGGTTGTACTCAAAGTTCTAAATCTAAAAGAACTTGAACATGTTAAACAAGATGCAATTGAATTCGGTTTACCTTGGTCTGAGGTGACTGATGCAGGTCATACGCAGATTGCTCCTGGAACAATAACTTGTATATCCATAGGTCCTGCACCTGAAGAAAAAATCGATAAGATTACTGGCGATTTAAAACTTTTGTGACGCTGATAGCAATCAGATATAACATGGAAGTTTAGAATTTCCACTGTGAACACAAGAAAAAAAGGAATTCTCTTTTTTGCAGTTGTTGCATTTATCATGTTAAGTTCTGCAGTTATGCTAGCGGCAAATCCTGCTCAATGGTTTGGACCTACAACTGTTCTGGAGGATGAATTAACCGACGAAGAGTTTGATGCACTTGGATTGGATATTGGATATAGTGATGATGAGGTTTTGCAATTTTGTTCAACAAATGAATATGCAATGTCAAATGAATATGTAAAAGAATACAAAATACCTACTACATGCACACAGCCTCTTGCAATCACAGTGGATCATAATGGTATTGTATGGTTTGCACAAACAAATACTGGTAAAGTTGCAAAATTTGATCCGCTAACAGAGACATTTACAGAATATACAAATCCAGTATGGCAAAATATAGAAAAAAAATTCATACTAAATGCAATTCAAAATCAGGTAATGCCAGAAAAATTACGTTCGATGATGTGGGGTATGGATGCTTTTCCTGATGGTAGTATATGGTTTACTGATGAGAGAACAGATGCAATATGGAAATTTTCAATTGATTCAGAATCATATGATAGAATTTCTTACACACAGACAGACGAAGGTAATTCATTGCCACAAAAATTAATCATCGATGGGTCAAAAATTATAATTAATGATTTTTCTGGTGGAAAACTTTCTTTTCTGGATTATGCACAAGATAGGCAAGGATTAAGACACTACGCAATACCTTCTGTCATGGAGGATGCTGTAACTGGTGACTTTGCCATTGATTTGGACAAAAATGTTTGGTATACAAACTGGGTTCCACGTGGACAGGGAATTCTAATAAACTTTGATTATCCTGGGTATGAATCTGAATCAGCACAAGGTGAGGTAACGCAGGGTCTTCTTCTACAAGATTTTATCGAGTGGTATAATTTTCCAGTTGGGCTTTCAACACCAAATGGTGTTGCAATAGGACCAGAACAAAAAATTTGGATAGTTGATACATCAAGCAATTACTTTTTCAGCTTTGATCCTAAAACCGAAGAATTTACAAAATATGTTACATCTATACCTACCAGCGATTCTTACGGCAATTTTGGTAAAAATCCAGTGTCAAATCCATACTGGATTGAACATTCTGATGGTAATCTCATTATGAATGAACATAACGCAAACAGAATTGGTGTGTTTAATCCATCATCTGAAACATTGGTGGAATATACGGTTCCTTCAAGAAACCCAAATTGGGCTGATTGTGAAGGAATTGAGTATTGTGGGGTTGCCCAAGTCTTTGATTTTGCAGTTGATGGTAAAAAAATTTGGTTTACTGAGTGGGTTGAAAATAATATTGGAGTAGTAGATACATCAATTCCACTTCCCTTCTCTATTGATATTGACACAAAAGAAATCACCTTGAAGAAAGGTGAAACAGTAGTGGTTACACTCCAAGTAATCAAAACACCAAGTCAACACATCATGCAACCCATTAATGTAAATTATTCCTCAACGTCTACATTTTCAGACATAACCATCAAACCTGAATTAAATAATTTTTCACCCTCTGATGTCCCAACAACCATCTCAGTAGAAATTACTGCAAGTGAACATGCATTATCAGGCACGCATAAGGTTCTTCTTGGTGGATACACTGATGATATTGCTATTTCTCAGTTTATCATAGTGACAATAGTGTGATTCCAAAAATTGATTCTGAGATTGGAATATTAGCATATACGACAAATTTTCCTGGGTGTGGGGGAACAATACGAAAGCAAAAAGAAGATTTTGCTGTTTCAGAATTAATAACGGAAAAGGCCAATTCTAAGATATGCTCAGACAGTGGTTTTGCTGTTTATAAATTACAAAAAAAAGGAATTGATACAACACATGCCCTAAATGAGATTTTTAAAAAGCATGGAATTAGATTAAAATCCCTCGGTCTCAAGGATGCTTCTGCGGTAACAGAGCAGTTTGTGTTTACTACATACAAAACTAATCAGCATTTTGAAGTAAGTGGGTCAAAATACAATCTAAAAAAAGTTGGGTTTACGGATAAAATACTATCAAAGAAAGAAATGATTGGCAATAATTTTCAGATAAAGATTACTGGGGCATCAAACGAACTAATAAAATTCAATGAATTTGATAAAATTTTAAATTTTTATGGTTATCAAAGATTTGGTTCGCGCAGACCTGTAACGCATCTGATAGGAAGATCTATAATACAAAAAGACTTTGCTGGTGCAGTTGATCTTTTACTTTCTTATACTTCTGAATATGATAAAGTTGAAAATACCAAACTACGAGAATTAATGTCTGATGTAACAAAATATCCTGAAGCCTTGAAAATACTCCCAAATGGCATGGATCTTGAAAAGATTGCATTAAAGGAAATGATAGAGCATGGTGATCCAGTTAAGACTTTACGCGCTTTACCATTATCAATTAGACGATTTTTTGTTCAGTCATACCAGTCGTATATTTTCAATCATACATTGAGTATGTCTTTAGATGCTGGTGAAGAATTATTTTTTCCACAATCTGATGATGTTTGTTATGGTAAAAATGGAGAATTAGGAAAATTTGAAAATGATCCTTCACAAAGATTATCTATTCCATTTGTTGGTTACTCATATTACAAAAAAACCCGTTTCCATTATTACATTGAAAAGATTTTACGTAACGAGGGAATCACACATAAAGATTTTTTCTCTAAAGAGATACAAGAAATAAGCAGTGAGGGTGGGTTTAGAAATTCCTCCATAAAATGTGATGATTACATAATGAAAGATGGTACTGTATCATTTTCGCTTTCTAGGGGTTCTTTTGCGACAATTGTTCTACGTGAAATAATTAAACCCGAAAACCCGTTAACCTCAGGATTTTAGGCATATTTACTGTGATAACGCATGTGTAGGTAAACAGAATTGATCAATTGACTAAATGATTTTTTTACTTCTCGTTTAATCCATATTTTTTAAGCATTTTACATGTCAAATTGGCTAGCATCTAATGAATCTGATTCTATACTTGTTAGATATACCACTTTTATCATTTTCTCCATAGCTGCCATATCGGCTCTAACCTTGTTTGTTGTATTTCAACCAATGATTGAGAGCATCACGAACGAAACCCCTATGGCAGTATATGTTATGTTTCTCCCAACATTCATAGTCGGATTTCTTTATGGATTGAAGATTACTGAACGGGTTATGAGCCCATCAGAGTCAAGAAGTCCTCTGAAGCGTGGAATTGTTAAGATGTTTCTGTTCTTCTTTGTTATTGGTGGTTTATTCAGTTCAGTGAATTTTGCATTACATGGAGGCAGTATGATGCCTGCCAATTTGTTTGACGGTGATATAGTTGAATCAGCGATACAATTGATCAAATATAATGGCGGAATAACCTTCATGATTGTATCCAGTATAGTTTTGATGGCAGCTGCTACCCGAAAAATTGTGGGATTAGGAAGTGGTTATTTAGGTAAAATTATTTCATTTGTTGGAACGTTTGTTTTCTTTTCAATGATTTCAGTTAGTCTCACACAGACTGATCCAACTCATTCACAGGTATTTCTTTACACATTTTTCTACGCTGGAATTATTTCTGGTGCATTTTATGAAATGAATAAATTGACTACAAAGCAAAACATGTGGGATGATTATTCAAATGGTTATCTATAACCTATCTATTCGTTATTCTTAGCATTTTCTAATATTTCTTCCAGTTCCTGATCTGATATTACCCAGTTCCTATACTTATAACACTCAGAACTTTCCACATCCTTGTTTTCTCTACATTCCTGTAGCTGCATTTCATCTAACCACTTGGCGCATTCTGGTGCTTGAAAACCATTTGCCTCACAACTTTCAAAAACTTCTATTTGCTGTCTTTGTATGTCATCACCAAAAAGAACATCCGGTCCTATCCATAATTGAATGATCCCAATTAAAGCCAATGACGCAGCAACCATTATCATACCATATCCAACTTTTCTCTGATGATGAGGCTCTTTCATACAATCTCTGAATCTTAACTGGTAGCATTTAATCCTTCAGGAGATCAGTTTATGCCATAAATTTTAAGCATTAGTGGAAAAAGAAAAAAGGCGGAGCTTGTTAACAAATAGAATTGTCTATACAGATTCTTCAGTATGAATTCTTGGGACCAATAAAATTATCAGAATGGGGTCCACCGATGGATCGTGTAGTATACATAATTTTTTCTAAAAACAAGGATGTTTTTAATATGATTTACGTTGCCGAATCAGAAAAAACTGAATCTAAGGATTTTTTTACAAAAAATGATCAATTCAAGTGCTGGTTATCATATACTGGTAAGGAAGAAAATCTATATCTTTCAATTTATCCAATGTGGGAATCTAGTCAATCTCAACGAAATCAATTGGTTAAGAAGATTATTAGTAAATACAAGCCAGTTTGTAACGAAGTAAATGAAGATTCTCAAAACACAAAAACTACCATAGCCCAGACAACTGAACCAGAACCAGAACCAGAACAAGATTAGTTTTTGTTTTTTATTTTAAACATTTCCAAAGTAACAAGATCTATTGCCTTTTTGAGATGCTCAAATTCTTTAAACAGGTTTATCTCACCTTGTACAAGCGTCTTGAGTACGCTTACCATCGCCATTTGATATTCATCAGTAGATGAAACTTCAAGACCGTTTACCCTTGACATTATATCATCAAGTTCCTTTATTGTGTTATCAAGTGGAATGTGCTTTTCCATAGAATATCATTTGTTACTTCATATATGAACTATTTTTAGAGTAAGTCTTCATCAATTTTTTTTATTGCATCAGAAAATTTTGTACAGCCACAAGATGGTATCATGCATCTTCCACGTTGCAGAAGAGAATCATTAGTTGCTGTTTCATGAATCTCATCAGTATGATGGCATTTAACACAATTCATGAATTTATGATTTGGTACAAGTATTTTAAGGAATAAGAACTGCACGTGCATTTATTTCTGAATTTTTAAGCCTAATCAGAACTTCGTTTGCCTGTTCTAATGGAAAAGATTCTGTCACAACTTCTAGATTATGTTCATCTGAAATTTTAATTACATCTTCCATATCTTTTCGTGAGCCTATCAAAGTTCCCCTAATTGTCTTTTCTTCAAACGCTAAAAAATTAGGGATCTTACCAACTGTAGCAATAACAACAGTCCCTCCCTTTTTGATTGATTTAATTGCAGTATCTGTCACTTGATCAACTGGTGCAAAAACAATGGCAGCATCAAATAATCCATATTTTTTATTTAGATCTCGCAGAAACTGTTCTTGACTAGATGAATATGTAAAAATATTATCGGCACCAATATTTTTTGCGACTTTAAGATGTTTTTCTTTTCTTGAAACTCCACTGACTTCACATCCTTCAATTTTGGCAAATTGTATTGCCATATGTCCAACTCCCCCTATACCAAAAACTGCAATTTTTTTATTCTTTTTAGGTTCTGCAGCTTTCACCGCTTTGTAAGCTGTTATTCCAGCACAAAATAGTGGCGCTGCATATTCAGGCTTCATTGTATCAGGAACTTTAGTTGCAAATTCCTCTGATACGGTAATGTATTCTGTGTATCCACCCTTTAGAGATTCACCAGTAACATCCATGTTTTCGCAAAGGTATTCTTTACCTTCATTACAATATTGACAATCTAAGCAGGAACCAAGTAGAGGAGTTATTCCCACTCTTTCACCCACTTTAAATTTTGTAACATCATTGCCAATCTTTACTATTTTTCCAACAACCTCATGTCCAGGAACTGTTGGTAATGTAGGAGGTATTCCTATGTCTTTCCAATCTCCTTCTATCGAATGTAGTTGTGAATGACATACACCACATGCCTCAATCTTTACCAGAACTTCTTTGGGGTTTGTAATCTCATGCCTATCAATTTCAGTAAGTTTTAGTGGGTTTGATTCAACTGGACCAAGTTTTGATAGTAGCATAGCTCGCATCTTTTCAGGCATAGTATTCAATTTTGGCATCAGTTCTTAAATTTTTGTAAACAATAAGAATTAAAATCAGTCTAAAACTATTTTCAATAATGGATTACCGACTCACTGACGATGATAAAGAAAGGATAAAACTTCTTGAGGAGGTTTCAAAAAATAAATACAAAAATTTTAGTCTTGAACAGCTTATACGGCTACAAGAACTAATAGAAAAGAAAGATTATGGTCATGATAAAAAGGCCGAAAAATCAAAGAAGAAATTACTTCGCCAAATTAATGTAGAAATTTACAAGCATGATGACGCAGCTATATGGAAATAATCAGATTCCAGTTAGATACATAACTAAACCAGCAAGCGGCAAAAGAGCTAATCCTACAATAACCCATCTTGTCTTCATTCTAAATCCTGATGCTCTTTAGCTAAATGTTCTTCTTTTGGGAGTTTAGTATTTCCCTGAAAATGTGGTTGGACTACAACTCCACATATTTTACATTTTGAGTTTTCAAAATATTTTTCAATATCTTTAGGTTTCTCTGTCATTTCAATTCCTCACATTTGCATTTGTTATTTTTCAATCCACATTTATTACAATAATGTCTTTTTGTGTTCATTCTAAATCATGTAATATGTAAGCTGTATGTATGTGTAACAGCGTGTATGCGTGCGTGAGATTAATACAAATAGCATATACCATCAGAGAATTTCATGGCTGAAAACAAGTTAGGGAATGAATCTAGTCCATACCTATTACAGCATGCTCAAAACCCAGTAGATTGGCATGCATGGAATGAAGAGGCACTTGACAGAGCAAAAAAAGAAAACAAGCCAATCTTTCTAAGTGTTGGATACAGTTCATGTCATTGGTGTCATGTTATGGCACATGAATCATTTGAAGATGAAGAAATTGCAAAAATCATGAATGAAAATTTCGTTAACATCAAAGTAGACAGAGAGGAACGTCCTGATCTAGATGATATTTATCAAAAAGTTTGTCAAATGTCTACAGGACAAGGTGGTTGGCCATTAAGCGTATTTCTCACTCCTGATCAAAGGCCATTTTATGTTGGAACATATTTTCCTTCCATTGATTCGTATGGAAGACCTGGATTTGGAAGTCTTTGCAGACAGTTGGCACAATCATGGAAGGAAAAACCAAAAGATATTGAAAAGGCAGCTGATAACTTTATGCAAAATCTAGACAAGCTAAAACAATTTCCTACACCTTCTAAAATTGATAAATCAATACTTGATGAAGCGGCGATTAATCTTTTACAAATTGCTGATACCACATACGGTGGTTTTGGGCAGGCACCAAAATTTCCAAACGCGTCTAATCTATCATTCATGTTCAGATACTCAAAACTTTCTGGAATATCCAAGTTTGAAAAATTTGCATTACTAACTTTGAAAAAAATGTCAAAGGGTGGAATCTTTGATCAAATTGGTGGTGGTTTTCACCGTTATTCTACTGATGCAAGATGGTTGGTACCGCATTTTGAAAAAATGTTGTATGATAATGCACTACTACCCATGGTTTATTCTGAGGCATACCAAATTACCAAAGATCCTTTTTTTGAGAATGTTGTAAAAAAAACTCTTGATTATGTTATTCGGGAAATGACATCAAGTGAAGGCACATTTTTTTCTGCACAGGATGCTGATACCAATGGCGAAGAGGGTCAAACATTTGTATGGAAAAAACGGGAAATTGAAAAAATTTTAGGTGAAGATTCTGAAATATTTTGTATTTATTATGATGTAACGGACGGTGGAAATTTTGAAGGAAACACGATCCTTGCAAATAACATTAATGCGTCATCCTTAGCCTTCAAATTTGGGAAGAGTGAATCTGAGATACAGAATATAATTTCAAAATGTTCTGATAAATTACTTGAAGTTAGAAACAAAAGAGAACAACCTGGAAAAGATGATAAAGTTATAACTTCGTGGAACGGTTTGATGATTTCTGCTTTTCTGTCAGGTTACCGAATAACTAACGATTCAAAATATTTTGATATGGCAAAAAAATCAATAGATTTCTTTGAAAGTAATTTCGAGAAAAACAGTATCTTGCATAGAACATTCAAAAATGGAGAGCCAAAACTAAATGGATACTTGGATGATTATGCGTATATGTCAAACGCATCAATTGACATGTTTGAAAATACTTCAGATCCAAAGTATTTACTATTTGCAATCAATCTGGCTAACTATCTAATAACACATTTTTGGGATGATTCTACCAGTGGATTTTTTTTCACGTCTGATAATCATGAAAAATTGATTATACGTCCAAGGAGTAACTATGACCTTTCCATGCCATCCGGAAATTCTGTCGCTGCATACATGTTGCTTAGACTATACTATATAACTCAAAATAAACAATATTTAGAAATCACCAAAAAAATTATTGAATCACAAGCAACATCTGCAGCCGAAAATCCATTTGCATTTGGATATTTACTTAATGTGTTGTATTTGTATCATCAAGTACCTACAGAAATTACTATAATTAACGATAAGAACTCTGAGCTGGTTTCATCGTTACGAAAAAAATTCCTACCAGAATCAATTATGGTTCTAGTTACAAATCAAAATAATTTGGACAGATTGTCAAAGTATACATTCTTTTCTGGAAAAGAATTTCATGATGATAAAACAAATGTGTTTGTCTGTAAAAATTTCAGTTGTTCATTGCCGCTATCTGATTTATCTGAGATAGAAAAGGAACTCTAAATTTTTTTTAGATCCACTTGTAATTTATCGCCAACTTGTGGTCTTCCCATCTTTTCATATCTATTTTTTGGCATTGTGATGGAAATATTTGTTTGAGCATAGCTCTTTACTCTAATGGTTGGTTGTGCTTGAAGTATAGCTTCTAAAAGTGGCATGACTTGTTTTTTTGTATCATCATCTAATTTTTTAGCTACATTTTCTGTGATTAATTGTTTCTGGGATAATGGTTCTGTTTGTACATCCTCAATTAATGAGATTTGTACCGCATTGCCACTATCAATAATTTGTTGTATTTTGTACGCATCTATTTCACTCATTTCTTATAGACATTTTGCAATTTATCTATAATTAAATGTACAAGAATCATTCTTGTTCTAATTTTTGATTGTCCTCAGTTATGATAGACTCTTTTATTTTCTTAGAATTCTTGATGATTATTTCAGTAAAATCTTCCATATCTTGTGAGTTTGGAACACTGTTTTGATTTGTAAATGTTTGAAGAAAACTCGAGTAGATACAGCCAATAATTATGCCAAAAGCAGTATCATGTGCCAAATTGTCATCTATGTTATATTCGCTAGCCATTTCTTTATAGGATTTAGCTTCTTTAGTGTAATATTCAATCTGACTAACTAGAAAAGTTTGAATTTCATTAGAGAGTGTCATTTTATTATTAGAAAGAAAATTATCTCAAACGTGATAAAATCCATCTTGGATTGCTTAGATGCCCTAAACTCTTTGTAACTACTGAAGGATTTTTAGTTATTGCAATATATGCAGAAAGTGAAGCAACTAACAGTAAACCTGAACCCAAAGGAAATTCCGGTACCGCTGTATATTCTTCTGATTCTGCTACAAGTGAATAATCTACTATATCATTTACTTGTGTTTTATCTAGTATAGGAATTACAAAGAACGATTCATCGCTCACTCGTAGATAATCTGGTTCTGTGTTTGTCTGTGAAACAGCAACAACATTACCATCCCTATCATATAATGTGGCAACAACTTTTACCATATTAGCTGTTATTTCACCATTGTTTGTAACAGTTCCTTGTATAGCAATGTTATCAACTGGACCATATGTAAATTCAGATGATGTAATTTCAATTACCTGGTCTTTTGGCTGTGTTACTTTGAAATCTATATCTAATGTGTAATAATCAACATGACCAATATCTTCAGTCACCATTAAATCAAAAACTCCTTTCATTTCTGGCATAATCATATTGGTCAAATTTTCAGTGCTTGTCTGATAGATACTATCACCACCAGAATAAAAAATTGCAATAACATTAACTTGGTTTATCGGCTGGTTTGACTCGTTTATAATCTCACCAACTATGTGGATGGTACCATCATCTCCAATATACTTGTGGTCATTATCGATATAGACTTCAGCAAAGGCACTAGGTATCGTAAATACAATTAAGAGTAGAAATAGTAGTATCTTTTTCAATACTAATTATTCTTTTGTATAATTAAATAAGTTATGGGTTTGTTTGACCTTGCGCTAACTTAAATTTTGACAATGCAGCCATTTCATATTCAAATGATTGTTGCAATAAAGAATCTGATCTGATTTGTGCTGTTTCATCGCCAGTCATAACCCACTCTATCATGTAATTATCACTCTCTAACTGTGTTTCAGCTGACAATTTGAATAATTCAACAGATGAAACAAACGATTGTGGTATTTGTAAATTATCATATCGTAAAATAATTTTTTCCATTTCACGTTCATGTTTTTCAGCAAATTCCACGAACATATCTTTTCCAATATTACCTTGTTTGAACATTGAAACTTTTGAATCAAATGAGTGTGTTAACTTTCTTAAATCATCCTGAATAAATTCTAACGCCTTACCAAAAGCCTTGCCACGTTCTTTTGCTTGATCATTAGAATAAACAAAAAATATCGATAATGCAATTATTATCACTCCTACTGCAATTGCAACATATACAGTAGTCTGTTTCTTTTTTTTTGATTTGGTAAGTTTGTTTACACGTTTTTCCCTTCGTTTCTCAGTCATAGTTTTACCTCAATGAAATATATTTTTCAGGATTAATCAATATATTTACCATCAGCATCAGCCTTCAATTCAATCGTCATAACTGAACCACTGATAAATGAATCATTTCTAATCGTTCTCACACGCGCTATCTCTAGGTGGTATGGAAAAACTTCCACTACAATAGCACCAATCTTAGGCTTTTCTGGTGAATCAGTTATTGTTATATCCTCTTTTTTTATTCCAAGGCCTTCTAATTTTTTGATACTATGATTCAATAATGGTTCTGGATACTTGTGATCAAGTAAAAACACAGTTCCAGTGTATTCTATTTTTTCCAATTAGAATAATCCAAATTATTACTCATATAACCATTAAGAACCAATAACATTGAGCGTCATTGTACTAACAACTCGTGTTAATCGTCTTACCTTTAATGAGACAGTTTCATCAAAATCTTCCTGTGAGTCTGTATTTATTTCTGCAATCACATCATATGCTCCAAATGTGACATATGCCTGCGAAACTTGGGAAATTTTTCTAAGTTCTTCTACAATAAATTCCTCAGCACCCAAATCACAATTCAGTAACACAAATCCTTTATGCATTATTTTATTTCACTTTTATTTACTTGATGTAGGCTTTAAATCTTCTAAGATAGATATTTTCAATTAGTTTACCAACGCTTCTTTTTACTAAAGTAACTTCTTGTTGTTATATGTTGAGGACTTTTTCTTTTAGCATATTGGTCTCTGGCATTTCTACGTCTACCATGAGACTGTCTACCAGTATTTTTTGCAAATCTATTAAAACGCCGTCCAGTATCTGCTCTCCGCTTGAGCGGATCAGGAATCTTAAATTCAATTCCAAGTTTTTGGTTAAGATCAGTCATCTTAACATTTGTCTGTTTTTTGATTTCATTCCATTCTCCAACTGATGAATATGAAACTAGTGTAATCGCTCTACCCTTGGCACCTGCTCTTGCAGTTCTACCAATTCTATGGAAATACACCATATCCTGATTTGGAATATCATAATTGATTACAAGTGCCACCTCTGGTACATCTATTCCCCTTGCTGCTACATCTGTTGCAACGAGTATGTCAGCTTTTGCTTTTCTAAATCTCTGCATAGAATCTTCTCGTTTATTTTGAGACATATCTCCCTCAATTGCCACAGATTTTTTACCAGCTTTGCGAAGCATTCTTGCAACATCACGAGTTCGAATTTTTGTTGAACAGAATATAATACATTGGCCAATATTTCCATCTATAAAATCAAGTACAAATTTTGGTTTTTCTCTGTCCTTTATAATCAGAAATGATTGGTCTATTCCTGCACCACTGAGATCATCCGAATCAACAAGAATTTTCTTCGGAGAATTCATGTTAGTTTGTGCTAATCGCATTATTTCTTGCGGCATCGTAGCTGACCATAACGATGTGACTCTTTCTTCCGGTGTGAGATCTAAAATAAATTGTATATCTTCAACAAAACCCATATCAAGCATTACATCCGCTTCGTCCAGTACTACATGTTTTACATTATTCAGTTTTATAGTACCCCTTTTCAGATGGTCAATCAGTCTACCAGGAGTGGCAACTAGTATCTCTGGTTTTTTTCTTAGTGCATCAAGCTGTATCCCCATGCCTTGCCCACCATAAATTGTTGCAGTTCTGATTCCAGTTTTTATCGCAAATCTATTAACTTCAGATGTTATTTGTAATGCAAGTTCTCGAGTAGGTGCCATTATAATTCCCTGGGTTCCTTGTTTTGCAGTTATTAGTTGTAACATTGGAAGTGCATACGCAGCTGTCTTACCAGTACCAGTATGGGCTTGCCCAATTACGTCACTACCTTCTAGCAAAATTGGAATCGTACGTTCTTGTATTGGAAATGGTGTAGTAAATCCAGCGTCGTGTAGCGTGTCGAGTAGTTTTTGTTCTAATCCTAATTTTTCAAATTTTGTCATTTTCTTCATCTAATCATGACGAAGAACGCTGTTGCCTAATTCGTCATATTTTCTTATATTTGCAATATTTTGAATACGTCTAATAAACGCTTAGCCGTATCAGCACATACAAGTTTGTAAATTTAGATGGAGCCAATGGCGAGATTTGGACTCACGACCTGCTGATTACAAATCAGCTGCTCTAGCCAGGCTGAGCTACATTGGCATGACGTATGCAAGCAGATTGGCTGATTTAAAATGTTCCCAAAACTATCCATCTACATCAAATCACTTTAATAATCACAAAATATGAAAAATTTCGATGAAGCTCAAATATATCAAGCCTAAGAAACTGAAGGTTTTGATTGCCTTGTTTTTTGGAAGTGCCGCTATGGGAATTTATGTTGGACTAGAACAGGCAACTGGAATACAATCACTTTACATTACACTTCTAGGTGTGATTAACTTGCTTCTGGGTGGATTTGTGGGATACATCTTGCTGACGCAAAAAGCAAAAGTCCGAGATAGCAGAAAAAAATAATCAGAATATTACTATTTTGTGTATTTTCTGATTTTGTTCAAAATTGAAATTCTTAATTATAAGAAGTGCTTGAAAAAAATTTGAAATGCTAGATCTAGTAGCAAAGAAATTATTTCTTACAAAGGGGGTAGGTGTTGCAGATGATAAATTAACAAGTTTTGAGTTTGCCCTACGACAGGCTGGTATTGCTGGAACCAACATTGTATTAATCTCAAGCATTTTTCCACCAAATGCAAAACTGATTCCTCGTAAGGAGGGTCTAAAACTCATAAAACCAGGGCAGATTTTATTTACAATTTATTCTAGAAATCAAACTAGTGAATCCAACAGGCTGGTTTCTGCATCTGTTGGTATTGCGCAGCCAAAAGACAGATCAAAATATGGATATCTTTCTGAATATGACACATTTGGAAAGAATGAAAGAGAGTCAGGTGATTATGCAGAAGATATTGCTGCACAGATGTTGGCATCTTCTTTGGGAATTCCATTTGATATTGATAAAAGCTGGGATGAAAAACGTCAACAATGGACTATCTCTGGACAAATATACAAAACAAAGAACATCACACAATCTGCGAAAGGGAAAAATGGGAAATGGACAACTGTTTTTGCTGCTGCGGTTTTGGTCCTTTAACTAAACTCTTTTCTTGATATTCATTATCAGAACTGCTGGGGCAACAAAGTACATTACAATGTTTAGTAATATGATACCAATACCATACCCAATCATCTCAGATTCGGAATCAATGTCAGCGTATTGCAATAATGTTAGTGATGTTAATAGAGGAGTTAGTGTTATCTTTACAGCTTCTTTGAATGCTGAGTTCTCCCTTTCATAATCAGCTATAACTGGACTAAACGAGTAATAGAATTGATTGAAACCTACCATGAAGCTAGTTCCAGATTCAGTTTGAAGTACAGTGTTATCACGAATCTCTCTTAGGAATTGAACCTGTGAAGATAATTCAGAGCCGAATGCGGCTGTTGCTATAAGACAACCACCCCCTTCAGTATTTTTTGTCTCAATATCATCTTCAGTGTTATCTCCAATTGAAAATGCTAAATCATTTTTACTAGCTGATGGGTCTGCAGCAAAAATATATCTACCATCAATTTTGTTACCTGACGCTGATGTAAAAAACCATCCATTCTCTTGCAGATTACCAAGATGTTCCAATTTTTCTATTACACCTGAATTAACACTCTTAACTTGTAATTCATCTTCAGAAAATATCAGTACTTGTATGATTGAATTTAGAGGTAAAAATTCATCTGCAAATATTCCAGACCTGTTGATGTTTTCAATTTCAAGTAATTCTAGAGGATTTATCTTACCACTTGTGAACATCTCATCAAAGTGTCCTGGACAATCTGGTAATATAGGATCTTCACTTGAGCACGTTAATGAAACATGTAATGAACGTAGTGCATTCTTCTCTAATGGCACAAATGAAACAGTGAAATCAGCAAAATAATGTTCCGAAAGTTTTACCGCATTATCATAAAATCCTCCAGCATTTCTAATATCACTGCTGATGAGCAAAGTGCTCAACGCATCAAACAAATTATCTGTTGATTGTCTATTTGTTGTATACAACACTTGAGCGGATATCATCTTTTTACCATCAAAACTAGTCTTAGGTTTGAGCGTAACAGAATCAAATTCAACTCCAAAAACAATAACACCTTGTCCAACAATTTTGTCGGCTATTTCACGCGAATTCTTCTTGATTTCTTCTAAATTATCACCTAATCCTTCTCTTACAACTTCAATAATGACACATCCTCGTTCAGTGTGATTAGGGGAACAAGCAAATTGATTGGTAAGTGTAAAAGATAATATTCTTGGATTAGAACTGATTGCTTCTATATAATCAGGGAATCTAATGTCGTTTGGGTGCGTACTCAGCATACCGATAGATATTCTACTTTTGGAATTTGTTTGATCAATTATTATTTGGTATTGTTCCTGAAATGAATGTATTTCAGGCGTTAGCCAACCCCTTGATTCAATAATTCTATCAGATTCTTTTTGTATTTCTACCTCCAATGCAAATGCTTCTACCGCAAAAAGGGAAGATCCAGCTAACAGCAACAGAATTATCAGAAAGTTATGCATGTTTTGCTCATTTAATATTTAATCTATTAATCTTACTTATCATTCAAATTCAGCATTCCTATTTTATTTGTAAATTAATTTAATTTAGATAACTCACTAACCTGATCTTGGATATAATCAAAACCATCCTGCCAGAATTTTTGTTTGGTGATATCCATGCCAGATTCACGGAGTAATTTCTCAGGTTTTTTTGTTCCACCTGCTGATAAAATCCTCATGTATGTTGGGGCAAATTCCTTTCCTTCTTTTTTATATCTCTGAAATAGTGATAGTGCTAGCAGATTTCCAAACGCATATGCATAGCAGTAAAATGGTGCATGGTGGAAATGTGGTATACAGCTCCATTCTATTCCAAAGTCTTCAGAAACCTTAACTGAATTTCCAAACTGTTCATTGAGATTCTGGAGGTATGTTTTCGATATTTCGTCCACAGTAGTACTATTAGCAATTTGTTTATGTGCCTCCATTTCAAATAACGTAAAAAAAGACTGTCTTCCTACTGTGGCATAAAAGTCATCTATTTTCTCGGACAGTATGATCCTTTTTTCCTGTCTACTTACAGTCTCAGATAGTTTATCATACAATAGCATCTCAGAAAACGTAGAAGCAGTTTCAGCTAATGGTAATGATGCATCAGAGACCAAAATTGATTTGCCTGATGCTGATATGCTGTGAATGGCATGACCTATTTCATGTGCAAGTGTGAATACATCACGTGATTTTCCAGTAAAATTTACCAAGACATAGGGAGTTATTTTTGGAGATGGTGTGCTACAAAACGCTCCACTAGTTTTACCAGGGCGAATGATCGAATCGACATGTTTTTTCTTAAATACATTATTCGCGTAATCTGATAAGACAGGGCTAAATTTTGCCAGTGATTCTAAGACTAACTTCACAGATTTATCATACGAGTAATTTTTTTCCTTTATTTTTGATTTGTTCGGAGCATAGAGATCATACCGTCTTAGTTTCTTCATGCCAAGCAATTTTGCTTTTTGCAGAAAGTATTTTTGAAAAACTTTGGAGTTTTTCTTACAAACATCAAGCAGTGTCTTTGTCGTTTCGTCATCAACATTATTTGAAATGTTTCTTATCGTTATTGGAGAAGAAAATCCACGCATTCCAATCCCCTCATCCTTCCAATTTAGTACAATATTTTGATAGATTTCTCCAGTAACACCCTTGTTTTCATTGTATCTTGAAAAAAGCGATTTGTATGCTGCTTCTCTAGTCTTTGCCTTTTTATTCCGGACAAGTGTTGTAAGCTGTTCCCTATTCATCGTTCTTTTTTTGCCATCCACAGTTACAACGTAAACATAGGCATTGGTGATCTTATCGTAGATTTTTACAAGTGCGGAAGCGCCAGTTACATCGAGCGTATTGATTATCTTTTCTTCCGGTTCGCTCAGTGAATATTTTGCAAGTAGTCTTTTGAATCTCAGATACTCAGAAAATTGACCAGCAGATTTTATCAACCGTTTTGCATTTTTTTCATCAACCTGTTTTTTCCACCAGAGGTCAAAAAAGAGTAAGCGATTTTCAATATCGGATCCAAATTTACTAATTCGTGTAAGTAATGCAGTTGCTTCATCTGATTGTGTATCTTCAGAGTATCGCAATGATGCATAACCACCGATGATACTTGATTTTTCTGAAATATTTTCCACATCATGCAATAGTTTGAGAAATTTTACAGATGAAACTTTTGGATTTAGTGATTTTTTGATCTTCTCAAACTTTTTTGCATCAGATTCTATTTTTGCAAGTTTTTTATCAATGATTTTTCTATTAGGATTTTTAGCCAGCTCATCGAGATTCCATTTTCCAAGTTCATGTAGGACCATAATACATCAATAATACTCCTCATGAATATAGCACCATTTCCATGACATTGATGGGATTGCAACCATAACAGGATGT
Organism: Marine Group I thaumarchaeote; assembly: GCA_013390785.1. GTDB lineage: Archaea > Thermoproteota > Nitrososphaeria > Nitrososphaerales > Nitrosopumilaceae > Nitrosopelagicus. The sequence goes on along the minus strand of JACASW010000003.1, from coordinate 10,091 downwards.
CCTGTTTCTTTGAAATGTTTTGTTGCATGTAATCCTACTGAAGAATCACAGCAACCTACATGACCACATGTTAGACACATTCTCAGCGCAACCCAAGGAGTTTTTTCCTTTTCACATTCCTCACATTCCTTTGTGTTTGGAGAAATTTGGTCGTTTGCTTGTGCATAATGCTCACATTTGTTTCCCATACAACTTGTAAGGCTGAAGAGTTTGTATATATTTTCACATCTTTTTCGAATGTCTAAATAATGTATTTACGAAGAAAATTTGGATTCGTCGTCTAGCTTGGTTTGGATGCCGCACTCACACTGCGGAGGTCAAGGGTTCAAATCCCTTCGGATCCATATGTTAATTTATTATGATAGAAAGTAGTAACCTATGAAAATATTATGTGTATTATATGATGACCCCAAAGATGGAATGCCAAAGAACTATCCATTAAATGAACTACCAGAATTAAAAAAATATCCGGATGGTATGACGCTACCAACACCAAAGGCAATTGATTTTACACCAGGTGAATTACTTGGTTGTGTTTCTGGTGAATTAGGTTTAAGAAAATTTTTAGAAGACAGGGGGCACACATTGGTGGTCACATCTGATAAAGATGGTCCTAATTCAGTTGCTGCTAAAGAAATAATGGATGCTGATGTTGTAATATCACAACCGTTTTGGCCTTTCTATTTAACAAGAGAACTAATAGAAAAAGCAAAGAATCTAAAAATGGCAATTACGGCTGGCATTGGCTCAGATCATGTTGATTTGCAGGCTGCGATGGATAATAAGATAGATGTAGTTGAAGTTACGTATTGTAATTCAATTTCTGTATCTGAACATATTGTTATGATGATTTTAGCTATGGTTAGAGACTATCATAATCAACATGCAATTGCAAAATCAGGCGGTTGGAATATTGCTGACGCTGTACAGCGTTCTTATGACGTAGAGGGTATGCATATAGGTACGGTAGCAGCAGGTAGAATAGGATTAGCTGCGTTAAGAAAATTAAAACCATTTGAAACTCATTTACACTACTTTGATAGACACAGATTACCTGAATCAGTTGAAAAAGAATTAGATTTAACGTTTCACGAAACTGTGGAATCAATGGTTGCTGTCTGTGATGTAGTTACAATTAACTGCCCATTACATCCAGAAACAGAAAATATGTTTAATAAAGAATTAATCAGTAAAATGAAAAAAGGTGCATATCTTATCAATACAGCTAGAGGCAAGATTTGTAATAGAGAAGCGATTGCTGACGCTTTAAAGTCTGGGCACTTGAGTGGATACGCAGGAGATGTTTGGTTTCCTCAACCAGCACCTAACGATCACGTCTGGAGAACTATGCCAAATCATGGTATGACACCACACACATCAGGCACATCATTATCAGCACAGACAAGATATGCTGCTGGTACAAGAGAAATATTAGAATGCTTTTTTGATGACATGCAAATTAGACCTCAATACCTAATTGTACAAAACGGAGAACTTGCGGGTGCAGGCGCTCATTCTTACAGTAAAGGAACAGCTACTGGTGGGTCAGAAGAAGCGGAAAAATATAAGAAATAATATTTGCTAGAGCGTAAAACAACATGAAAGTCACAAAAATTTCTGCGGTTACGTTACCAATCTCTGACATGAAAAAGTCGGTCGATTATTATTCTAAGATTCCAAACTTTAAGATGGTTTTTGGAGGATCTGATAGTCAATTTACGTCGTTTCTGATAGACGACACGGCAAAGTCATATCTTAATCTGAAACTAGATGAAACACGTTCACCAAATTTCGGTAGAATTATTTTTTATACTGATGATGTTGATGAGCTTTTTGCTTACATGGAAAATGATAAAACAATTTCAGTGTTAGGTAAGTTGGAATCTAAACCACAAGATGCAACTTGGGGCGAACGGTTTTTTCACGCACTGGATCCTGATGGTTATAAGCTATCATTTGCAACACCAATTGGAGATTAATGACATGGAAGTAGGAGACTCTGCACCAGATTTTGAGTTGGAAGCAAATGATGGAACTAAGGTAAGCCTGAAATCTTTTGCTGGGCAAAATAACACTGTACTCTGTTTCTATCCAAAAAACCATCTCTTTGCATGCCCATCAAAGAAGGTATTTGACATGGCCAAGGGCGTGATTTCTGTATATGATGAGATCTTGGCAACTAATTCAAAATTATTTGCAATTTCCATCGACACAGTAGAATCTCAGAAAAAGTTTGTTGAGGAATATGACATTCCATACTTGCATCTTAGCGATACTCAAAAGGACACTTGCAAGAAATATCCAGGCACCAACATTGCTGGGCTTGCAAAGCGGGCAACTTTCATCATTGACAAAAATGGAATCATCAAAAATATTTTCCGAGACATTGATGTGAAAAATCACGGAAAGGAAATTGTTGAATCTTTGAAAAAATTGTAGTTGTGTTGTTCCTGTAACTAACCAAGTGCTCTAGAATGTTTTTGTGTATGTGGTCTTTCTCCGGAATATTTTCTTCTCATATGACCAGATGGTCTTGCATACAAGAGCTCGAGAAACCATGATTCATGTTCAATTTCTTCAGCAAGTATATCCTTTGCGAGATCATATGTTGCGGGATCCCTTCCATTTGTCATTTGGCACACTCTGTCCCAATTAACAATTGCACCCTGTTCAGCCTTTAGGCATTTTTCTAAAATTGCATTGAGGTCAGTTGGATTTGGTGGCAGTTGAAGAAACTCACAGCCAGACATCTTGATGAAATCAGTAGCATCTTTTGGCAGAGAGCCACCAAGCTGATAGATTCTTTCTATGCATGATTCAAAGTGGCTGAGATCTTCAAGTCTGGCATCTTCAATTATACCCTTGATTCCTTCACCCTCCATGCCAGTACAATTTGCTCGCAATAATGTGAAGTAGTAATAAGCTGTAAATTCAACAGACGCATTAGACACTAATTCTTTGATAAGTTTATCAACATCAATTCCATTTTTTTTTAGAATCTCGATGCCAACTACATGAGGGTTTTTTTCCGCTACCATGAAGATAATTTAAATTTCTAAATAATAAAAGGTATGGGATGGTAGAAAGCAATTATGATATTTTAAAGATACAGGATGGGGCATCTAAAAAAGATATACGTGTGGCTTATCGGAGTTTGGTCTTAAAACTTCATTCAGATAGGGGCGGTGACGATGAGCAGTTCAAAAGAATCAAGCGTGCATATGAGGATTTACGGATTGGCAAAAAATATCCTGATACCGTTGTTGAAAAAAAGAAAAAAGCAAAATTCTATTCTGGTGATGACGTTGCTGATCAGCGCAGAAAAAATCTTCTATTGTCTCAGGATATTTCTCGTGAAATGAAAACTGCACAGGAATGGGCTGGTGCTCTTAACCGTGCAAGTGCTACTGGCCAGCGTTTGTTTGGTTCAAAAGAGTTAGGTCAAATGGAGTTTGAAAGAAAAATAACCAAGACGCTTACAATTAAAGGAAAATTCTGGGCTGGCAATTTTACATATGATAATCCTGTAATGATGTGGGGCAGTGTGACAAGCCCATACATCAGCCCGTATGAAAAACATAAGACCCACATACGCATTACAAACGGAGATTTTAGAATGATTGACTCCATACGAAACAGGTATGACATTGATGGCGGCACAAAAATCACCGTGGACAATGGAAACATGGAGGTTGGCAACGTTAGAGGTAAAAGACAACGCGTTGAGGATCCACAAGGCAGGGTTGGAATGACTACTGTTATGGAACATTTCACCCATCTTAAGGCACCAAAGGGCAAGATAGTAACAGGAGATGTAAGAGACACTGTCAAGCTTGATGCGGATACGATTATCACCCTTAATCTGGTTGACAATGTCAAAGTCACAGGAAAAAATATTCTAGTCTATGGAACTAAGGTGACCTATGATGTTGAGTTCTTTCTAAAGAAAGGCGGCAAAATTAGATTTTATGATCAGGGTTCTGGCTTTGACATAAGCGACGATGCAACTATTAATCTTGAGAATGGTAAGATGATCAAGATCCGTGACTTGAAGCATGACAAACTGATCAGCCTTGGCGGGAAAGACATCACATACGATTACATCGATGATAGGGAAAACATAAAAAAATCAGCCAAAAAGAATTCTGGAAATAAATTCAGCCTTGGAAAAATGTTTCACAAGTAATCTTATTTTGATGATTTATATTTTCCAGATAAAATTATACAGACAAAAATTCCTTTTCCAGATATGAATTTCGCCTTATGTTTGGTTCCTTTTGGTATGAAAATTGTAGAGGGAGATGTTACTTTGTATGTTTCATCATCTAACTGAATCTCATATTTCAATTTTGAATTTTCAGAAACGATAAGATTGATTTCATCCGCATTATGTTTGTGCAGCATGCTATACTCTGACATTTTTTTATGGTTACCATTGACGAAGTGAACTGCAACATGTGTATTCGAACTTGGAAATCGTTTTTTGCTTAGCATTGAAAGCCGTTTTATTGGTGCATAGTTATGAAATGGAATTTTTGAAATCTGCTCACTTACCCCTTTCTTGATAAATTTCTTATAGCGATTCATTCGTACCAGTTTTCCATCAAAACTAAGTTAAAAACATACTTTGTTCTACAGTCTCCATGCTTCGGGATAGGACGTCAGAATGGTTTGTTCCAAAATTTGGCTCTAGAAATTTTCGAGTGACAATAGGTCTGCTGTTTTTGCCATACACCAGCATCGTCACCTGCTTTGCGGCATGGGGCTCGCTCTCCGGCTCTTTTGAAACGGAGCGGCTCATTGCAGTTTGTGTGATTTATTTTCTGGCGCTTGGGATTTCAGCCCACCTGCTGGACGCGGTTGGCGGAAAGACAAAGCCGTGGGGAGATTTGCCAAAGAGAAAACTCTGGACTGTATCAATGATTGTTCTGGGAATTGCATTTACAATTGGAATGTACTATGCCTTCTTGGATTCGCCCCTGCTATTTGCGATAGGAATTGCGGAAGGGTTCTTCCTGTTTGCATATAATTTGGAATTGTTCAGGGGAAAGTTCCACAACAATTCAACAACAATAATTGCATGGGCAATACTACCAATTTTTGCCGGCTCGGCAATCCAGACTAACTCAATATCGCTGGAAGCAATCATACTTTGTGGAATCTCTTCAGTCATAACTTACATTTTGATAACGACATCAAGAAAGTACAAGCACCTAAGGCGCGATAACGGAAGTCATTCAGAGATTAAAAGGTGTGAGACCATTCTAAAACTTCTTACGATTGGAGTTTTGGTTGGCACTGCAATATTTCTTGCTGTAAGGTTTAGTTTGGCTTGAGGATTATCTTTCCGACTAGTCCTTTTCCATTGAGCATCTTTTTGTGAGCCTCCACCGCATTCTCAAGTGTAAAGACAGAGTCGATAATCGCCTTTATCTTTCCCTGACCCATCCAGTGAAATCCTGCCTCCAACTCGGCGCGAGTTCCCTGTGTGGAGCCTAAAATGTTGATGCCCTTGAAAAATATGTGGCGCAGGTCGGTCGGCACATCATATCCAGTCGTAGCTCCTGTGGTTACAATTGTTGAGCCATATTTCAGCAATGTCAGTTCCTTGTTCCAGTGGGAGCCACCAATGTGCTCAAAGATTACATCAACTCCCGGCAAGACACCATCTCTCTTTGCAATCTCTTTGGTTATTCCTCTGACTTCTTTGTGCCAGTCTTCCTTTCTATGATCCACAGCATAATCTGCTCCAAGTTCTTTGAGCCTTTCCAGTTTGTCAGGACTTGCTGTGGCAATAACTATACAATCATACAGTTTTGCAATTTGAATTCCAAATATTCCAACGCCGGAACTGCCACCCATGACAAGAATAGTTTGACCTGGTTTAATCTTGGCTCGTCCAACCAACATGTGCCATGATGTTAAAAGTGTCATTGACGCAGCCGCAGCTTCCTCATAACTTACATTGTCCGGAATTTTCATGACATTAATTTCTGGAAGGTGTGCAACTTCACAGTAGCCACCCCAAAGTGGTCCAGTTTCAAATCCCCAAATTTTTCGTTGTCTGCAATCGTATTCCCTGCCATCGGTACATAGTGCACAGACGCGACATGACATGTTTCCATGGGAAACAATCCTGTCTCCAACTTTGATGTTCTTTACACTGTCACCAATTGCGATTACCTCACCCGCGGCATCAGTTCCGGAAATGTGTGGCAATGGAACTGCAAGTGGCTTTCCTCTCATGCCCCATATGTCATCATAGTTTAATGCTGCAGCCTTTACGCGAAAAATTACATCGTTTGGTTTTGGTGTGGGCTCCGGAATGTCCTTTATCTGTAAAATAGATTCAAAATCATCATCCTGCGCATAATTTTCATAGACTAGTGCTTTCATCTCTGTGATTTTTAAAAATATACCATACTTATTTCGTACCAGTTAGAATTGCGGCTGCACCGTATGTAAGGTATTGCTGGCTCACCTTCAGCCCACTTTTCTTCATTACATCAGAATAACTGTCCAGCCATTTGGTTCTTCGAATTAATTTTGGCAGTCCGATTAGCGCATCCTTCCAACTTGGAATGAAACATCCAACCAACAGCAAGAAAGTAAGAAAGAAGTTCCACAGCCCCCTGACAGCTGGATTTTTTGGATATGTGAAATCATGGAAGATGATTTTGCCACCAGGCTTGAGATGTGCCACACAATTTTTCACAAGTATTTCCGGGTCACAGTATTTTGGCAGATATGATCCAGTAATACAGTCAAACTTTGAATCCAGTTTGAATTTTTCCGCGTCGTCAAGAATAAACGAGATGTTATCAAACGAATTTGAATTTTCCTTTGCCACATCAAGATAACTTTTGGTAATGTCAATGCCAACTATCTCCGTACTGGGAAATTTTTCGGCTATTTTCCTTGTAAGAATGCCAGTGCCACAAGCTAGATCCAAGAAAGAATTTCCATCAGAAATTTGTTCCAATATCTTACTCTTCCAGTATCTGTCCTTGCCTAATGTGCCATACGAAACAACGCCATCATAGGTTGTTCCAGTCTCATCAAAAAATTTAGGTACAAGATTTTTTGCCGATTCTGCCAACATTATATATCACGCATCAAGTAATTTAAAGAATAATGATAAACGAAAAAATCCAGAACGTATTATCAAGATTAGAAAAGGACATTGATTATGAGAATAGCCATAGGGATGAAGTTCCTAGTGAGAAGAGACTAAACTGCATATCAAAAAACATTGGAACATTTTACAACATCATGCTAAAATCCATACACGCCAAGAACATTCTTGAAATTGGTATGTCTGTAGGTTACTCTGGGCTCTGGTTCGCTGATGCAATAATGTCAAACACCCAATATGGTAAAATCATCACAATTGACAGAGAGCAATTCAAGATTGATAGTGCAACACAGAACTTTGAGGAGGCTGGAGTAAGTTCTCTAATCAAAATCAAGAAGGGTGAAGCTAGAAAAATTTTGCATGAGATAAAGGAAGAGTTCGGTGAAAATTATTTTGATTTTATTTTCATCGACGCCGATAAGGAAAGTTATATTGAATATTTTGATCTGTGCTTGCCCCTGGTAAGAAAGGGCGGGATAATTGGGGCTGATAACATTCTGCTTCCGGAAAGGTTCAATGAAATGATGAAGGATTATTTATCTCACGTTAGGAGCAATCCAAATGTTCAGTCAGTCACTGTGCCAATCGATAACGGTGAGGAAGTAACTATCAAACTGTAAGATTATGTCTTTTTAACGCCCAGAGTTCTGTTTTTGAGTCGCAGATAGCTGTTATGGCATTTTCTGCATCTTTTTGCACTGAGTGGGTTTCGTGCTCCACATGTAAAGCAGATTTTCATATGAAGTCTAGCTCTTTGTGCAATCTGTTTTTTTTCAGGATCTGTTACTGGCATGTTTTCACCTCAAAATTACTCCGTATAAACTATTTTTTTTCCATCTTTCCAGCAAGTAATATCGGTACTTCTACTGGTCTTTTGGCAACTGGAATGTTGGCCTTTGAGAACATTGCTATTTTAGATTCAGCTGATCCATAATTTCCCATGACAATTGCACCTGCATGACCCATTCTCTTTTCTTTTGGAGCTTTTCTACCTGCCACGTAAGCAACAATTGGCTTTTTGAAGTTCTCATCAATTATTTTTTGAGCAAATACTTCTTCTGCATCTCCTCCTATTTCACCAACAACAACAATTCCATCAAGATTAGGATAATCCTTTACCATATCAAATGCGTCAATCAGTCTAGTACCATTGATTGGATCACCACCAATGCCCAGTGTTATGCATTGTCCGAATCCAGAGGTTGAAAGATTGTTACTAATTTCATAAAGCAAAGTTCCACTTTTTGATAGAACAGCCACATTTCCAAACTTGAATGGTGATGCAGGCATGATTCCAATCTTGATTAAATCTGGTATCATAACTCCAGGCGTGTTTGGACCAATCATTATTGCACCTTTTTGTTTTGCAAGCTCAATTGTTTTCATTGCATCTTGTACTGGTACATGTTCTGGAATAGCTATAAGCAATTTTATTCCCGCTTCTAGTGCATCCTTTGCTGCACCTAAAAAGAATTTAGCAGGAACAAACATGATAGAAATTTTTGCACCCGTTGCATCAACAGCTTCTTTTGCTGTTTCATAAATTGGAACTGAATCTTCAAATTTTTGTCCGCCTTTACCGGGAGTAACACCAGCAACAATGTTAGTACCATATTCTATCATTAGATTTGTATGCCGCGTACCAAACTTTCCAGTTATTCCTTGTACTATGACAGGTTGTTTTTCAGATCCTTTTCCTTTCAAAAGTTCAAAGATGTCAGTCATTTATTGACCTCCATAACCACATTGTTTATTGCCTCTTCAATCGATGGCGATAACTTTGTTTCACTATCTTTCAACATCTCTTTTGATTTTTCTGATTCTGCACCCATCAATCTAGCAAAAACTGGCAAAACTATTATTTTGTCATCATATGCTTTGAGAAATGCAGATGCTACAATACTTGTTTTTACTATTCCACCGTAAAGATTTACCAAAACCGCTTTGACATTTTTCATTTTGCTGATGAGAGTTAAAGCTTCGTAGACTGATTCTGTAGTAGCAGTTCCACCAACATCTAGGAAGCAAGCAGCCTTTCCGCCGTTATCAGTAAGCATGTCAAGCGTTGACATTACAAGACCTGCACCGTTTCCGATAACAGCTACATTACCATCTAGTTCTACAAGTGAAAATCCACTTTCCTCCGCCATTTTTTCAAGCTCAGTTTTTTCCTGATATTTTGCAAGTTCCTTGTGTCTGAAGTTAGAATTATCATCAGTCATCATTTTGCCATCTAGTGCCATCATGGAGCCATCCTTGAGTATTACAAGTGGATTGATCTCCGTTAACTCCGCTTCTTTTTCTACTGTTAGTTTTGACAGTTTTTGTAAAATATCCACAAAATGAGGTATTGAGTTTTCTTTAAGACCAATTTCTTTTGCAACTTCTTCAGCAACTTTTTTCGTCACCTCACCTAAACCAACTTCTCGAATAGTCTGATTCTTTACTGATTCAATTTCAACTCCGCCTTCAGCTGAGGAGATTATGGTATAGCATCTTTTACTTCTGTTAAGGAATAATGACAGGTAAATTTCTTTTTCATACTCTGACATTTTTTCAAGTAGAATAGCACGAGTTTTTTCACCCTTTATTGTCATGTTCAGAACTTGTGGATATTTCAATTCAAATTCATCCTCATTGTGGCATTTTTGTATACCACCAGCTTTTCCACGCCCACCCACAGGAACTTGAGCCTTTATCACAAATGGGTATCCAATTTTTTCAGCATCCTTTCTCCCGCTTTCTATGTCCTTGGAGGCAATACTATCTGGAATCCTAATGTCATATTCCTTGAATAATTCCTTAGCCTGATATTCTAATAATCTCACAAAAATTATCGTATTGAGAAGTTTATAATCGTAGCAGTAATCCTGTCACTTTACTTTTTTTTCTAAAAGCTCAACTGTTTCTTGGAATAGATCTTTACTTTTTCTCAAAAGCCTATCTGGAAAGATGG
>JACASW010000014.1 GCA_013390785.1 Marine Group I thaumarchaeote | reverse complement strand
CCTCTATGTCCCATCATTGGGTTAATTTCAGCTAGTTCACGTGCTCTATCTAAAATAATCTAAACACCATTCATGAAATACATCTTGATCACTGTAAAACATTTCAGTTAGATCTGCTTCGCCATTTTTCGGAAAAAAAATACATGCTTCTTTTTCATTCAAAACCACAACAGTCTGTACAGATCTCTGCATTTTTCTTTCAATTGAACCATTCTTGAGCAGTTCATAAAAACCTGATTTTTTTAGCCTTGTCAGCCTACCCTCAGGAACTATTGCAGATTCTGAAACAATGTATTCGAATTTCACACCATTTTTTATTTTTTTGAGAATAGGATCAAAAAGATCTTCAGGTATTTCTGATAGGATTTCACAAATGTATTCATTCGCATTGCTGTAAACAGATTTCCATTTTTGTAATGTTTTAGTTATCCCCTTGATGTGTGAACCAGTTGCAAGTTGGCCAGCTCTCATGACAAACTTTAGCGGAATATTACCAAAATCATGATCCTGGAAATATTCATTATGTTGAGACAAAAACAGTATCGATGGTATTTCAACACACATGGTTTTACCAAATGTTGTAAGGCTATACTTCCCATCTTTCTCTTTTGTTATCAATCCACTCGCTTCAAGCCGTACCAAATTTCTATGAACTTCTTGTTTTGTTGCACCTAATTCTTTGGCTAGCGGCTCAATTCTTTTGCGATTTCTTTCTAGTAGTTTGAAGAGAATGTTAAGTCTTTGAAGACTAGCAAGTTCCAAAAAATAATCTGACACTTTCTCGTAAATATCTGTCATACTCCTATATTTTCTAGGGTTAATAAATAAGTGACAATTTCAATTTATGTATTTATCTAAGTAATGTACTTGAAAAGTAAACAATATAGCTGACGAGAGTATATGATCAATTATGGGAATTATAACATATGGTAAAAATTAGTTCAAAACGAGGAACATCAACCATAAATGCAGCAGATGTAAAAAATTGGGCTGGAGAAACCTTCAAGAATTTCCAAAAAGAGCAGCTAAAAGTTGCTGGTTTGGATACCGTTCTATCACAGAAAAGAGGTACTAGCACAATTGTTGCAAAGGATATTCCTGACGTTCCACAACCTTCATTGAAAGGTCAGAAAATAACCACAAAAAGAGGCACCTCAGTAGAGACCCTCTAAACTTTATTTTTTTACAAAAATAGTATTTTTTACAGTTGTAGTAAGTATTAAAAAGCTTAGAAACTTCGCATATTCATGGTAAGAGTAACCACAAACAGAGGAACCTCTACTAGAAATGTTAAGAAGGCTAAGCGTAATTGGGCTGGCTCAAATTACAGAAAGCTTCAGAATAAACAGCTATCTGGAAAAACACTAACTACTGGAAGAGGAACTGGTACACGAAAATACGTATCTTCTAAAGCATCTAAGACTAGAAGCAAACCAAGTATAAGATCAGGAAGGGGCTACGTTAGTAGATCTAGTGGAACAACCAAGCGCCGTGCAACAGGTATGAGGGCTGCCAGAGCATCTGGCAAAGTAAAGCGCTCTGGAAGAGGATACATTACGGCAAGTGGTAAGGCTCCTAAAAGAGCAACAGCAAAACCAAGTATGAGATCTGGTAGAGGAACTATACGTAGATCATCTTCAGGCACATACAAAAAATCTACTGCTAAAAGAAAATCAAGTACCAGATCAGGTAGAGGATACGTCAGACGATAGTATTGCTATTTTTTAAAAAATCAATACTTCCTGGCTAATTTACTTTTTTAAAAAATATATATTGTTTTCATTATCAACATATCATAACTTTGGGAAATAAAATAAAATGTTCACATATTCTTGTAGAAAAACAAAGCCAAGCTTTACAATTACTAGAAGATATTAAGAAAGGAAAAAAATTTGGTGCAGTTGCTAGAGAAGTCTCTACATGTCCAAGTAGCAAAAAAGATGGGGATTTAGGATATTTCACAAAAGGAATGATGGTAAAAGAATTTGATGAAGTAGCTTTCAAACTACAAATTGGTGAAGTGTCAGAACCAGTTAAAACTCAATTTGGATACCATTTGATCAAACGATTATCATAATCAAAAAAAGTCATCCATTACTTGCTCAGTTTTTTCAAGATGCTCAGTAATCTTATCCGCCATATTGCTCGCTGATTTTACTTTTCTCTTACCAATCCAATAGTATACCTCATCAATTGTATCTTTTGCAATTAACACAACTAATCGACCAGTATCTTTTCTACCTGTTCTTCCCTTCCTCTGAATAAATCTGATTGAGCTTGGAACGTTATCATAAAAAATCACTAAATTTACTTCAGAAATATCAAGTCCTTCTTCACCAACTCGTGTTGCAACAAGAGCTTTAGTTATTCCATCACGAAATCTTTGTACAGTTTCTATCTGTTTTTCTTGTTTGAGCCCAGTTTGACCTGCTTTACCAATCAAAATTTCAGCTGCAATATCCATACTAACTAATTTTTTTTGGATTACATCAACAGAATCTCGATAACTGGAAAAAATCAATACTTTAGATTCTACATTACGTAAGATTTCTACCAGTTTGTCAATTTTAGGATGTTCGATACCATTTGCCTGCTGGTTTTTTGCTAAATCAATCGCTTTTGTAAAATTTTGATCAGTTTCAAAAAGTTCTTTAATTCCAGCGCCTTTTTTACTCTTTGTTCTATCACAAAATTTTAGAAATGGTGTTATACCATGTGCCTCAAAAATATTTAGTGCGTATGTTATTCTAATTGCTGTGAATAGTGGCTTTGCTGAGCGTATATTTCGTTTTAAAACAAACTGTCTCGAGTTTAATAATTGTGAGAGTGACTTGTTATCAGAAAGTTTTAGTCCATTTCTTCTAAGCTCTGTATAACGTTGATCCAGTGCAAGTTTCAAGTATCGCTGAATAACTTTCAAATCAGGTGAAAGATCTACTGTAACCCATTCTGTTTTAGTTTCTTGAATGTATGGTTTTACATCTGGGCTTGAATCATTTCGTTCAGCTAAACCTCTAACATGTAAATTATCACAGATTTCTTTTGCCTTTTCTTTTTCACTAGGTAATGTAGCAGTCATTCCAAGTAATCGCACATTTGATTTGCTTAGATGTCGTGCGATTTCCACATAAGCATAATCACCCACAGCTCTATGTGCTTCATCAAAAATAATCAGGTTAAATTGAGTGGTATCAACAATTTTCCTTGCTATATCATTTCTAGTGATCTCAGGTGTTGCGCATATCACACTATTGATCCAAAGTTTTTTTCTTTTTGTGAGTAAATCCTCACCAGTTATCATTCCAATATCATCTATTGTTAGTGTGTTTTTCAAAAACTCATAATGCTGATTTACTAATACCTTAGTAGGTGCTAAGAATAAAACTCCACCATTTCCCTTGGCGAGATAATCAGCTATGACATGTAATGCTACTACAGTCTTTCCTAATCCAGTTGGCAATATAATCAGACAATTTTCATTTTTTGCTTGGTTTGCTAAATTAACTTGGTAGTCACGTATTTCAACTGAATTTGGCACAATGAATTTATGCTCAACATTTTTTGCAGACAAATCTCATCTATGAGAAATTAATGAAGTGTTTTGATTTTATAGTTTTGAATTACATATTTTTGACCTGTTCATAATCACAAATCATACTTTTTTGGGCACAGCAAAAATTCTCTCATCTTATATTAGAGAATATGAAAATACATTCATGCCAGCACAGTTTGAAAGGCCATCATGGGATGAATATTTCATGTTACAGGCTGAATTGGCTAAATTACGTTCAAATTGCATGACACGGAAGGTTGGTGCAGTAATAGTCAGAAATCATAGACAAATTGCTACAGGCTATAATGGAACCCCTCCAGGAATCAAAAATTGTTTTGAAGGTGGATGCAAAAGATGCCAAGATAGGATGGACGGAAAAATAAAATCAGGTGCTTCACTTGATCGATGTCTATGTAACCATGCTGAAGCCAATGCAATAATGCATTGTGCGATTTTAGGAATTGAAGCTGGTTCGAAGGATGCTGTTTTGTATAGCACGTTTATTCCATGCTTAGAATGTAGTAAAATGGCAATTACCATTGGTATTAAAGAAATAATATGCCTTGACACTTATCCGGAAACTGATTATGATCTGATTAAGGAATCCGGTGTTACTATAAAACTGCTTGATAAAGATAAAATCCAATACTGGGCCAAAACATTACTAAATTTGTAAAATGTCAAGTCAACAGGAAGAAAATAAAGTAGAAAAAATGTCCCATGGGCTATTAATTTCAGCTACATACAGGAACCAGAAAGCAGTTTTAAAATTCTATGATCCAGAATCTGAAAGGATTTTTTTGTGGACAGATATGACTGGGCATAAACCATATTGTTATACAAAACTAGCATCAGAAGATATACCAAATGAAATTTCTGAACGTGATGACGTTATCGAAATTAAGCAGACTGAATTGTTGGATGTACTGCAGGATAAACCAATCACAGTGTCAAAAATACTGGTTAAAGATCCATTAGCAATAGGTGGCACACAGACAAACAAGAGTATTAGAAACTTGATTGATACGTGGGAATCTGACATAAAATATTATGAAAGTTACCTTTACGATAACTCATTAATTGTTGGAAAATATTACAAAATAGAAAATAATGCTGTAATTCCGTATAATCCAGAAATTTCTGATGAAACCAAATTATCACTGAAAAATATGTTATTGGACAAGCAGAGTGATACCAATCTACCTGACACAAAACAATTTGATGAACATGTATCAAGGTGGGCAAATCTTCTCAACCAACCCATACCAAAAATCAAAAGGATGAGCCTAGACATTGAAGTTGAGTCAGAGATTGGTCGTATCCCTGATCCAAAAGTTGCAGAAAAAAAAATTACAGCTGTTGGCTTTGAGGGCAGTGATGGATTAAAGCAAATTTTTGTTTTACGTAGAAACGGAGTTGAAGAGGGCGTAAATGAATTGTTGCCAGGTGTCAAGATCATATTTTATGATGAAACAAAAGAGAGAGAAATGATTTTGGACACATTTGAACTTATGAAAAAATATCCATTACTTATCACATACAATGGTGATGGATTTGATTTACCGTATTTGTATAACCGTGCTGGTAGACTAGGAATTGAAAGACAAAAAAATCCACTGTACATGATGAGAGATTCAGCTACACTTACTGATGGTGTACACCTTGATCTGTATAGAACTATGTCTAATCGTGCCTTTCAGATTTATGCATTCGGCCAAAAGTATAATGATTTTTCATTAAACAGTGTTTCAAAGGGATTGCTTGGTGAAGAAAAAATTGATTATGGCATTACTCTTGATGATTTAACATTATACCAAACTGCAAAATATTGTCAAAATGATGCTAGGTTAACATACAATCTAACTAGCTTTAACAATGATTTATTGATGAATTTACTTGTTGTAATTAGCAGAATTGCAAGAATGCCAATAGATGACATATCTAGAATGGGTGTGTCTCAATGGATTCGTAGTTTATTATATTATGAACACAGGAATAACGGAATTTTAATTCCTAGACGACAAGAACTTGAAAATAAATCATCAGATGTTGTAAATGAAGCGATAATTAAAGATAAAAAATTCCGTGGAGGATTAGTAGTCGAACCAGAAGAGGGAATACATTTTGATGTAACAGTCATGGATTTTGCAAGTCTGTACCCCAGTATCATAAAAGTAAAAAATCTATCATATGAAACTGTGAGATGTACGCACGAGGAATGCAAGAAAAATTCTATACCACAAACAAATCATTGGGTATGTACTAAAAAAAATGGTATAACATCTGTACTAATTGGTTCGTTGAGGGATTTGAGAGTAAATTATTACAAGAATATGTCAAAAAAAGACACAATAACAGTAGAAGAGAAACAACTTTTCACTGTTGTTAGTCAAGCACTTAAGGTCATACTTAATGCAAGTTATGGGGTTATGGGCGCCGAGATTTTTCCTCTATACTTTTTGCCAGCAGCAGAAGCAACAACTGCAACAGGTAGGCATATTATTCTAAGTACAATTGAGGATTGTAAAAAATCAGGCATTGGTGTTCTATACGGTGATACTGATTCATTATTTGTAAAGAAACCTACTGCAAAACAGATTGATGATATAATTACTAAGGCAAAAGTTGAGCATAATGTAGAATTAGAAGTTGAGAAAGAATACAGATATGTGGTATTAAGTGGCAGAAAGAAAAATTATCTTGGTGTTACAAAAAATGGTAAAGTTGATGTTAAAGGTCTGACAGGAAAAAAATCACATACACCACCATTCATCAAATCATTATTTTATGAATTACTTGACATATTATCAGAAATTAAAACAGTTGATGAATTTGACAGAGCAAAAAATAAAATTTCTGATAAAATTGCTGAATGTGCAAGAAAGGTACAGGCTAAAGAAATACCATTAAAAGATCTTGCGTTTAATGTAATGATGAGTAAAGCACCTGCAGATTATGTAAAAACAATACCTCAGCATGTTCGTGCAGCGAAACAATTAGAATCAATTAGAGAAATAAAAAAGGGAGACATAATATCATATGTGAAAATATTGAACAAACCAGGAGTTAAACCAATTGAAATGGCGCGAACAAGCGAAATTGATTCATCAAAATATATGGAATTTATGGAAAGCACATTAGACCAATTAACATCATCAATGAACTTGGATTTTGATGTGATACTAGGAAAACCAAAGCAAACTGGATTAGAACAATTCTTTTGGAATTAACGAAATGGAATTAGACGAAACAACAATGGGGGTAATTGGGATCCTAGCTGGCATTTTAATTCTGTCAGGCTGGGTTCCACAAATAGTTAGAGGCTATCGAACCAAAAAACTAAGTGATGTTTCATCATATCTGATGATCTTAATTTTTGCAGGTGCAGTTTTGTGGCTAATTTATGGAATTGCTTTAGACGATGTTTACATAATGGGGGTAAATTTGTCTGCGATGGTTTTAACAATGATTGTATTATCTATGAAATTAAAATATGAGAAGGCTGCACAAACAACAAGTGGATAACATGTTCATAATTAACTGTAAAAATTACAATGAAATTTCTGGAGAAAAAATTAACAAACTTGCAACTATCGCAGAAAAAATTTCAAAGAAGTATAAAATTCAGATTGCGTTAGCCCCACCCCACCATCAACTTGCCTCAATAAAGAAATCAAAGCTGCTTGTATTTGCACAGCATCTTGATGATGCCAAAGTCGGAAGTACTACTGGATACATGATTCCTGAAATCGTGAAAAAATCCAAAGTTAATGGTGCATTAATTAATCATAGTGAACATAGAATTTCATCTAAAGAAATTACAAACCTAGTTAAAAGACTCAAAAAATTAAAAATGAAAACCGTTGTTTGTGTAAAAAATGTACGAGAAGCAGAAAAATATGCAAAGCTTAATCCTACGTACATTGCAATTGAACCACCAGAATTAATTGGTACGGGCAGAGCGATTTCTAATGAACGGCCTACGCTGATCACAAAATCACTATTGGCTGTAAAAAAAGCAAGAAATTCAACAAAACTTCTTTGTGGAGCAGGAATTGTGACATCTGAAGATGTTAGTCGTGCTATAGAATTAGGTTCATCTGGAATCCTAGTAGCAAGTGGAATCATCAAATCTAGAAATTGGAATAGAGATATTGAAGGATTTGCTAAGGCAATCCTTTAAAAACGGCTCAATTTGATTTGATAATCTGAGTGATAGTAATGAAATCGATCTATGCGTTTGAAGATGCAGATAGTAAAAACAGGATGCTCCTAGGTGGCAAGGGTGCAGGTCTAAGTGAAATGACGAGACTGAAACTTCCTGTTCCCCCTGGATTCACAATTACTACGGAAGTTTGCAACAAATACTATGACAATGGAAAAAAACTTCCAAAAGATGTAATGCCTTTAGTAATGAAAAATATTGCTAAAATGGAAAAAAAGACAAAGAAAAAATGGAATTCTATAAAAAATCCATTACTGGTCTCAGTTAGATCAGGCGCTGCAATTTCTATGCCAGGAATGATGGATACAATTTTGAATTTAGGATTAAATGAAAAGACAGTAGAAGGATTTGCAGTGCAAACAAAGAATCCTAGATTTTCATGGGATTCGTATAGAAGATTTATTCAATTATTTGGAAAAGTTGTATTTGGAGTAAATGATGAGAAATTTGATCATGTTTTAGATTCTGCAAAAAGCAAACAAGGTGTGACTGACGATAGTAAACTAAACGTAGAATCACTCAAAAAAATTGTTGCCGAATATAAGAAAATTTGTGAAGAACATACAAAAAGAAAATTCCCAGATACGCCCAATGAGCAATTAAGATTATCAATTGAGGCAGTATTCAAAAGCTGGATGGGAGAAAGAGCGGTCATTTATAGAGAGAAAAACGGAATCACAAAAGACATTGCAAATGGAACAGCAGTAAATGTTGTAACAATGGTATTTGGAAATATGGGAGACGATAGTGCAACAGGTGTAGTTTTTACAAGAAACGGACATAATGGTGAACGAGAAATTGAAGGAGAGTACCTCACCAATGCTCAAGGAGAAGACGTTGTTGCAGGAGTCAGAACCGGGAAAAATGTTGAATTATTAAAAAAAGAAATGCCAAAATCTCACAAAGAACTAAGTAATGCATGTGCAAAATTAGAGAAACATTTCAGAGAACCACAAGATATTGAGTTTACAATTGAACAAGGAAAATTCTATCTATTACAAACAAGAACTGCAAAAATGAGTGCAGGTGCACTTGTAAAAACCTCAGTAGATATGGTAAAAGAGAAATTAATTGATAAAAATAGGGCATTAACTAGAATTCCAGCCCAACAACTCGAAGCCTTACTACACAGAACAATGGATGAATCAAAGATTAAAGAACATCAACAATTGGCAAAAGGAATTGCAGCATCTCCAGGGGCTGCTAGTGGAATTGCAATTTTTGATGTAAAAAAGGCAATTGAACTAGGAGAGGCAGGGAAAAAGGTCATTTTAGTTAGAAAAGAAACAAAACCAGAAGACGTTCCAGCATTTTTCTCAGCAGAGGGAATTCTAACGAGCCTTGGTGGTAAATCATCACATGCTGCAATCGTATCAAGAGGGATGGGTAAACCATGCATTGTCGGATGTGCAGAACTAAAAATTGATTATGATAACAATACATGCACTGCAAATGGAATAACAATAAAGGAAAATGACATGATTTCAATTGATGGTAGTATAGGTACCATATTCATTGGAGAAGTGCCAACTGTCGAACCCACAGTCACTAAAGATTTTCAAACAATTCTTGGCTGGGCACAAAATGCAAAACAATTAGGAATTCGTGCAAATGTAGATACACCAGATGCAGCAAAACTTGCAAGACAATATGGAGCACAAGGAATTGGACTTTGTAGAACAGAGAGAATGTTTAACGAGATAGACAGAATTGGACTATTTGTTGAAATGA
This sequence comes from Marine Group I thaumarchaeote, assembly GCA_013390785.1. Taxonomy (GTDB): domain Archaea; phylum Thermoproteota; class Nitrososphaeria; order Nitrososphaerales; family Nitrosopumilaceae; genus Nitrosopelagicus. Next base: position 268 of record JACASW010000014.1, on the reverse strand, counting down.
TTATGGCCCAATCAGCAGAAGAAAGAAACCAAATACTCAAAAAATTACAAGAATTACAGAAAAGTGATTTCATAGGAATTCTAAAGGCGATGGAAGGATACAAAGTTACAATCAGATTACTAGACCCACCATTACACGAATTTTTACCAAATCCTGAAGAATTGAAGGAAAAAATGAATAAGGAAAACGATAACAGTGAAAAGACTAAACGTGTTTTAGATAGAGCACGTGAACTAGCTGAAATTAACCCAATGATGGGACATAGAGG
>JACASW010000007.1 GCA_013390785.1 Marine Group I thaumarchaeote | reverse complement strand
AAAAAACATCAAAGTGATTGCTACAGAGACAAGACCAATACAACAAGGTTCAAGGCTTACAGCATTTGAGCTAAAACATGATGGGATTGATGTTAGTTTAATTCCAGATACGGCAGTTGGTTATACTATGGCAAATGGTCTTGTAAATGGTGTTGTAGTTGGTGCAGATAGGATATTGCGTACAGGTTATGTATTCAATAAAATCGGAACGTATCAGGTTGCTACTATGGCAAAACAACACAACATCCCATTTTATGTTGCAGCACCATTATCAACATTTGACCTTAAGAGCAATCCTGAGAATGTAGTAATAGAACAAAGAAAAGCAAGTGAAGTAACTGGAATTGGAGATACAAAAACTGCACCTGATGGGATTGCTGTGATTAACCCTGCCTTTGATATGACCCCACCTGAATTAATTTCTGGAATTATAACTGAAAATGGTATAGCAAAACCACCATTTGAGAAATCTATAAGACAGTTATTTGCAGCTAATTAATAGAAAGTTTTTATTTATTCCATGATTTTGTCAGCATATGAGCCAAGTTAGTACTGAACAAATTAAAAATTCACTTAAACAATGTATGGATCCAGAAGTCCCTCTAAGTATTGTGGATATGGGATTAATCTACGGAATTGATGTTACTGAAAACAATGATGTTAATATTAAAATGACAATGACCACCAAAGGATGTCCGCTACATGATACTATGGTTGATGATGTTACTAGATATGCAAAAAAAGTTCCTGGTGTAAATAACGTTCAAGTTGACATAGTTTGGGATCCTCCATGGTCCATGGATAAAATGTCAGATGACGCTAAAGCAAAAATGAAAGGTTTTGGAAACCAATCTACACCTGCACCAATCAACTATGAAACAGCGCTACCGCAAGGAGTAGGCAAAATGGTAAAACAAGACGACGGTTCTATGATGCTAGCTAACGAACATGACCAAGGATTCATGGTAAACCAAGCAATTATCGATTTTTGGAGATCATGTAATGGAGAAAGAAAGGTTACAGAATTAGTAGATCTTTTTGCACAACAGACAGGGCTACAACGTTCTCAAGTAGAAAAAGAAGTAATGCAACTTTTAAAACAACTTCATGAAGGTGGCTTGTTAGTTATTCCAACCCAGAACGATACACCAAACGTAGAATTCAAAAGTAGTAACTAATTTTATAGTATAAAACTTCCAATTAGACATGAAAAGTTACCCTCAACATCTGAAATCAACACAAGAATTTGGTGAAACGCATTCCACTACAAAAAAACCAATTTTACGTAGTTCTGGGATATTTCCCGTGATTCAAAACCAACACTATTCTAGCTCAATACATTTTCTAGGTTATTGGTTACTCAAACGTAATATTCCTGAAATAACTCTTGGTATAACATTACGTAATGCTGATGGTACAACATTACTTCAAAAAACAGAAATTATTGATGTTGCAAAAGCATTCTCAGTTAATCTTAGTTCTCTCTTATCAGAAATTGATTTTGATATAAAAAATAATTTTCTTGGTTCCATTGAAATTGAATTTCATAGTACGAAAGATTTAGTTTTTCCTTATCCTGCATTAGTATTAGAATACCATAATGAAAAATTTAACACATGTGTTCATACTTTAGGTAGGATCTATAATGATCCTGAGGATCTAAAAGAAAATGAATCTTTCAAAGTTCCCGAATCTGGTTTTGACATTCATGTAAATGATGATCTGAATTCTTTCCTTTCTTTTGTAAATGGACCATTACCAAACAATGAAGGAATTGTTCAATATGAGGTGACAAACTCAAATTCAGAAAAACTTACTGGAAGTTTTAGTCTAGGATATTTAAAATCGTTTGAAACAAAATTTATTGAATTTAGAGAACACATTACAAATTTGTCAAGTTTTCTAAAAAATAATTCTGGTTCAATATCATTAAAGCATAATTTTGAAGGATTTTACCCACGATTTCTTGTAGGTACTAGACAGTCATCTCTCCCTTCTGTAAGTTTTACTCACTCATATTATGATTGTACATCATGTTCAGATAAAACAGATTTTTGGAATCGTAATAATGATACACATAATGATTCATCAATCTACATACCACTTTTTACAAGAAATAATGAATATACCAACTTGATTATATACCCAAATTTTTCTCCTTGTAATTTCTCTATAAATCTTGAATTTTATAATAAAAATGGTGAAAAAATTCATGAGTTGCCAAAATTTTTACATGTTGATACTACAAAATCAAAATTACATAAAATAGATTTTAATGAAATAATTTCTAAATATGAAAATAGTGAAATTTATTGTTCAAACATAACATGTAACTTTGAGAACAATAAAATTCCATCACGAATAAAATTTGGTCTTGATGTAGGCATGCGTAACTTGAAATCTAAATTGCCTTGTAACATTTGTTTTAATTCAAAAATGGGTAACCCATTGATTGAAAATAAACCTGGTTCATTTCATTGGGCTCCCATATTTCCCAACCGTAATTCCGTGATCGCAATAGGTAATTTTTCTACGTTGAAGAATTATCAGAGAGATTCCGAAATTGAAATGACTTTTTTTAGGAAGGAAGATTCATCAACAATTTCCAAAAAATTTACTCTTAAAGCAAATTGTGAAGAGAGGATTTATTCAAATGATGCTGACATTAAACAATTCATTAAAACAGAGGGATGGGTTACAATCAAAGCTAATAATCCTTACATTCAGGGCTTTTACTTTAATTTTAATAATTCTGGTTCAGTTTCTGGAGACCATTTATTTTAAAATTAAATTTCTTTAATTTCAGTTATAGTTGCTAAGACAGAATCCATCTTTACAATTGCACGTTTGTCTTTCCATCCTAGTGCAACATACCAATCTCCTGCATCATTATCATATTTAGTCTCCAAGATCTCAATACTACTTGCAGTTACTTTGTAATTTTTTAGAATACCTGATGTAGCAAGGGAGATTGCATTTTTTTTAGTCTTTAATCTTCTATCCATTAAGCCAATTCCAGGATTCATACACAGTCTTTGGAAATACATGTAATATACTTGATTGTTGTTCAAAAGGGCCCGATGGGATTCGAACCCACGGCCTGGTGGTCCGAAGCCACCCGCTCTATCCAGACTGAGCTACGGGTCCAAACAAGTAAGAATTTATCAGGTCTAAATATTTGTCTAAACTATGAAAGTATCAAAAAAAGTTTCAGGCGTTGAATATGCTATTAGAGATATAGTTTCAGCTGCCAAGGATTTAGAAAAGCAGGGAAGAACAATAGATTATCTAAATATTGGTGATCCAGTACAATACGGGTTTCATCCTCCTGAAAATGTAAAGCAAGCTTACATTAATGCAATTAAACAAGATGAGAATTATTATTCTCCTTCCGAGGGAATTCAAGAATTACGATCTGCTATTGCCGACAAAGAAAACTCAAAGGGTCTTTCAATCGACGCAGATGATATTTTGGTTACAAACGGAGTCTCGGAAGGATTGGACATGGTCATGTCTTCCATTGTTGAAGAAGGTGACGAGGTTTTGCTTCCTGGTCCTTATTATCCGCCATATGCATCTTACATAAGACTACACGGTGGGATACCCATTGAATTTTCCGTGGACCTAGAAAACTCAACTCCTGACATTGCAGATATAAAATCAAAAATTACACCCAAAACAGTTGCAATATGCCTTATCAGTCCTAACAACCCAACTGGTGCAGTCTTTGAAGAGAACTCGCTCAAAAAATTAATCGATGTTGCAAACGAGAATAATTTGTATATTATATGCGATGAGATTTACGACCAGATTGTATTTGATAAAAAATTTGTAGGAATTGGAAAAGTTGCAGGCGATTCTCCTGTTATCATCTTAAATGGATTTTCCAAAGTGCACTTGATGTCAGGGTGGAGGATAGGGTATATTGCATTCAATAATTCACCGCAACTTGACTCTATCAAAGAACATTTACCAAAATTGGCTCGTGTTAGAATATCAACGAACCACCCAGTACAGTATGCTGCGTTAGAATCACTACGAGGACCACAAGAATACGTATCTGAATTTGTATCCGTGTTAAAAAAACACAGGGACTTGGTTGTTAACAGATTAAATTCAATGCCGGAAATTTCATGTTCTAATCCAAAAGGAGCATTTTATGCATTTCCAAAAATAGAAAATAACCCATTCAAGTCAGACAAAGAGTTTGTCTTAAATTTATTAAAGTCGAAGGGAGTACTTGCTGTTCACGGTTCTGGATTTGGTACCAAATACGGTAGTGGATATTTTAGATTAGTATTTCTTCCAAATATGGAAAAACTAAATTCTGCCTTGGATAAAATTGAAGATTTTGTCAGCAGTTCCAAGTCTTAGCTTTGAGAAAATTCATCTAGCTTGTACATTTTTCTTTGTGAATCCTAAAACTATCATGAATGCACCAAATGTGATTGCTCCCAGTGAAACTTTTTGAGCATTAATTTCTGAATTAAAAAAGAACTCGACAACAAAATCAGGGCTCCAAATAATAATGTCCCTAACCAAAGTTACTGTCGCAACAACTAAAAATAAAATGCCCATAGCTGTTAACCAATTTCTTCCACGGCGAGGATATTCTTCACTCATGACTATTTTTTCTATTTGTATATTTTAAACAAGTTTGATTCCAGGATTTTTCATTTTGTTTCTAATCATTGCATTTAGCAGCAATGGTGTTGACATTTCAACAAGATATGCCAATACTCCAGGACCCAAGTAAATTGGTCGTAACCCCTCAATTTCATTAATTAAACCATTGACTATCTCAACTGAATTTTTGTCATCGCCAGCAACGAAAATATCATAATCTAATGATAAGGTAGGATTAACAAGTTTTTTTTCTGAAATCACATGAAACGCAGAAACTAATTTTGTTTTATCTTTCATATGTTTTTCAACCATTTGATGTGAAAATGTCTTATTGTCTTTAATTGCTACGCATTCAAAACCTACATCGGTTTTTGTCATTGGAACAATGGGTGAAATTACAACGCATTGATCGCTGATCTCAGGTAATAATTGTGAACAGGTTGCATCAATGTTTCCATATGGAATTGATAAAACTAAAACATCTGATTCTTTTGCAACTGAAAGATTATCCTTCCCTGAAATTATTCCATTAATGTTTCCATACGCATCCTTTGCTAAGCTCAAATACCCATTTGCTGCAGTTATTGCCCGCTCCGCATCACGAGAACCAATGATTACTTCGTGTTTTTTACACCATCTGAGTGCGAAACCTTTTCCCATTCCTCCAGTTCCGCCAATTATACCAATTTTCATGAAGTGGATCTAACAATGTTATTATTATCTCTATATAGGAATTCAAAACAAGCTGAAAAATGATAATATTCCTAAGACATGCACAGGCAGAGAATAATACTAAACGTATTCTTGCAGGACGTACTGAAGGTGTACCTTTGACTAAAACAGGTATCGAACAGGCAGAACGAATCGCAAAATATCTGGCACCTATTGATATATCTGCTATCTATTCAAGCCCAATAGAACGTGCAAAACATACAGCAGAAATTGTTGCAAAAAATTGTTCATTAGAAGAAGTTGTAATAGATGAAAGGCTTACAGAAATAGACATGGGCAAGTTTACTCGTATGAATTATGATGATATGTTTGCTAAATATGGTAATATATTTTTGAAGTTTTATGAAAATGATCCTGTAATTTCTGAGCATGAAGTTGAAACATTTCCGGATGTACAAAAACGCGTTCTAGATATGGTCGATCATGTACTGAAGAAGCATAATAATGAAAACGTGATACTTGTGACACATATGGATCCAATAAAATCGATGCTTGCTAAAGTGATGAATCTAGTGCCACAAACTTTGTTTGAGTTAATCGTCGCAAATGCTTCTCTTACTATAATAACAGAACAGGACAAGAAATTCTCTCTTTCAGCAATAAATGCAATGGATATTGATCGATATGATCAAACTTGGTAAATCCAAATCTTCCATAAATTTTAAATTATATCGTACAGCCACTCAAAACAACGATAATGAGCAAAATATTTCATTTATCAATTATAATTGCGACTTTATGCATAATTCCAACAATTAGTCTGGTTTTTGCCGCTGAAACTACTGGTGAATATTTAGACAGAAAAGCCGAAATATGGAACCTGTTTTTCCGTATGATGACAGTTGCATTTGTTGTAGGGGGAGTAATAGCTGGTACAATGGTTTGGCAAGTATGGAGATTTAGAGAATCTAATCCAAAAGCAAAACCTACCCCATATGAAGAGAAAGGTGAATTGTAAATTATGGCGCATTCAAACTGGGCTGAATGGATCTACGTTGCGGTAGTGATTGCGCTTCTAACCTATGTTGGAGCAGAAGCTTGGAATATTGAAAATCTTATAGAGCATGTACCTGAAGACGCTGAAGTCATCAAAGTAACTGCTCAGCAGTGGTTTTGGAGTTTCGAGCATGAAGATGGTACAAAGGAAGTCGGTGAGCTTCATTTGAAAAAGGATCATGCTTACAAATTTGAAATTGAAAGTAAAGATGTCAATCATAATTTCAACATACATGAATATGTTGTATTGTTGGATGCAGTTCCTGGGCAAATCAATACTGTCTGGTTCTCTCCTAACGAAGCTGGTGAGTTTGATATACAATGCAGAGAATATTGCGGTTTAATTCACTATAATATGCGTGCAACACTTATTGTGGAGGATGTTAAATGATGTTGTATTTAATTTCACGACAAAAATTATACCAAAATACGGAGGATAGAAAATGGTTCTAGCACTTGCAAAAGCACGTCCAGTTTGGCAAATAATGTTTTCAACTCATCACACGGATGTTGGACTTCTTTACTTGGTTTTTTCTCTTCTTGCTATGTTTATAGGCGGTGCAATGGCTATTGCACTTCGTGTTGAGTTGTTTGCTCCTGGCATACAACTCATTGAAGATTCTATGTCGTATAACAGACTGTTTACAGCCCATGGAACTACCATGATCTTCTTGTTTTTGCTTCCATCTGCATCTGCAGTTGGGAACTATCTTGTTCCAATCATGGTCAGATACAAAGACATGGCTTATCCAAAACTTAATGCTATTGCATTCTGGATGATTCCACCAGCAGCAGCACTTGTATGGCTTGGAATGGCTGACTTTGGATGGTATGCAAACCCGCCTTACTCTGTAATCAGTGCTCCTGCACCGGCAGCGGAGATGTGGATATTTGGATTAAAAGTATTGGGTGTTTCATCAATTCTTAGTTCCGTTAACTTTGTTGTAACAATACTGAAATGTAAACACCCAGACATGTCACTTGGCAAAGTACCGTTGCTGGCATGGTCATTTTTGTCATCATCTATAATTGTACTTGCCGCCATGCCAACATTTGCAGCTGCACTCTTGATGTTATTGACAGACAGACTTGGCGCCACAGGATTTTTCAATCCAGCTATGGGAGGAGACCCGATTGCATACCAACACCTGTTCTGGTTTACTTTCCATCCGGAAGTCTATGTGCTTGTAATTCCTGCAATTGGAATGATGTATGAGATTATACCAAGATTTTCACGAAGACCAATCTTCAGTCATTCTTCTGGAGTTGCTGCTTTTGTCATTCTGTCTTTAGTTGCGTTTGCATCTTGGGCTCACCACATGTATGCGACTGGAATGTCATTTACGGAAAAGACTGTATTTATGATTGGAACATTAGCAGCCGTGCCTGCATCTGCAATGCATGTTTTCAACTTCCTTGCTACCATGTGGAATGGCAGAATTAAGTTCGCAACACCAATGATGTGGGCTGTAGGTGGAATTGCATTATTCTTTGCAGCCGGAGCTGGCGGTGTAGTTAACTCAGCAATGCCATTAGACTTTATCACACATGACTCTTACTGGGTTGTAGGTCACTTCCACCTGTTTGTATTTGGAACAATTGCATTTGGTACAATTGGATTCGTCTATTACCTATTCCCGTACATAACTGGCAGAATGTATAGCGAAAAGTGGGGCATTGTACACTTTATCTTAGCTTTTGTTGGTGCATGTATTACGTTCTTCACCCAACACATATTGGGACTGTTTGGAATGCCAAGAAGAATTTATGATTATCCAGAAATAGACTCATGGATATCCATGAATGCACTCATTAGTGTGGGTGCTATGATCATACTTGTGGGCATGGTGATATTTTTGGCCAACATGATTTACAGTACAGCTAAAGGTAAACCTGCCAATATGGAAGATCCGTTTGGGCTGGGTGGAAAATACTATTATCCGTACGCACAGCGTAATCCGCATCATTAGGTGATAAAGATGAGTGAACACGACGAAACAATTTACAGAACTTCTACCGGAAGACTTGGAAAACTTATGGCGATATTATGTGGGACAGTTATTGTTGGTGCAATAATCTTCTTTGCCCTTGGAGATTACTGGATCTCTGAACTTTCCCCCGCAGGTGATACTTTTGCTGGTATCAGTGATCAAGCTGCAGCACCGGTTGTAGAACAAACAGGTAAAGATATACCAATAACCTTGGACTTTATAGAATCAGCTGATTTTAGGACGTTAGCTTTTAATGAATTACCTGGTGATCCTGGAAATAACCCAACGATTAATGCAAAAGTAGGTGACAGAATAATCTTTAATATTTTGAATGCCGGAAAGTCGTTCCATGCATTTGGTGTTACACTGGATGAAGAAGGATTTGGTGGAATATTAGGAAACTCAGCTGTTGCATCTCCAAACAATCCATTAAAGCCTGGCGATGGTGGAACTTCTGAATTTATTCCAGGCGAACCAGGAACATACTATTACATCTGTACTGTCCCAGGACACAGAGAAATGGGTATGGTTGGAACAATCATAGTAGAGTAACTTGAAATTAAAATACTTAGCACTAACATCTTTGATAGTCCTTTATTGTTTGATGGTTATAGGAGGGTATATTTCTGCAGCAGGACTTGGATTGACTTGCCCAGATTGGCCGTTATGCCCAAATGGACTTTTGCCTGACGATGAATACTTTGTTGAATGGATGCATAGATTGATTGCTGCAACTACTGGGGCATTGGTAATAGCCACCGCCGTGGGTTCTTGGATTACAGCAGGTTCTCATTGGAAGATTAGAACTACTGGAACATTGGCAGCAATATTCGTTGTAACCCAGATAACATTAGGAGCATTGGTAATAGATACGCTGCTGCATGCCGTATTGGTAACCATACATTTTGGTATTGGAATATTGCTTTTTGCAATGGTTCTGTTAACTACATTGTTTGCATTCAGGCTAAAACCCAAATCTATTCAGACTACTGTTTAGATTTTGCTCTGCGCTTTGACACATATACGTAAATGAATATTATTGCAGTCATAATCCCACCCATTGTAATTGCACCGATAAAAATAAACCCAAATGTATCCTGAGAGCTTATGTTAAATGTGTAAGTAAGCGGCTGTCCATCAGCAGCAATATCATATAGATCTACTCTAAAAACATGGTTTCCTGACATCTCGAAAATATAATCCATTTCCATATGCCCATTTTGATACATGTTAGGCATAATAGCATCAATTTGTTCTCCATCATAAAAAATCCTAATTCCCATCGTAAATTGATCTAGTTCTTGGAAATCAGCATCTACTATTTGGAAAAGAACTTGAATCTCTTCATCAACAGCTGGTATTTCAGGTAGCGTAGCGATTTGAATTCGATAATCCCCTATCCATTCTTCTCCTGAATTAAACAATGCGTGTGCTTCAGCTTCAGGGATCAGGTTGATCATTGGTATAATCACAAAAAACAAAAAAACTAGTTTCAGTATTTGCATTTTCTTTCTTACAAATATAATCAATATATTGTAAAGGAATTTGCTGGCGGTATTTGCCAAAAGCTTTAAATCTTCACTGTAAAGAATCCCAACATTGACTCTAGTTAGTAAATCAATCGAGATCAAGGCACCGGTTGATACTGTATTTACCTACTTTGCTAGACCAGAACACGTTTCTGACCAATTAAAGGATCAAGAACGCGTTGGAATGACAGTCATTCCCATGGATATCAAAGAAGGAATGGGAGTAGGAACTACATTCAGAATAATCGGAGACTTTGATGGAAGACGTCTAACATGGGATTGTGAGACCACACAGTTTGACAGAAATGAAAAAATTGCTGCAAAGATGATTAAAGGAAAATTCAAGAGATGGGAAATTACAAATGAGTTCAAAGCATTGAATGATAATCTAACTCGCGTAACAATGACTGTGGATTACGAAATGCCACTTGGTCCATTGGGAGGAATTATTGACAAACTAAAGTTTGCAAAGAGTGCAGAAAAGGGAATGGAGAATGCCCTCTACAACGTTAGGGGCTTGTTGGAAGGAAATGGTTCAATACCAGTCTACATTACTCTTGACGCATACCAAAAGCTTCTATCAGAAAAGAAGAAGATGAATAACATTCCAGTTTCCAAAGTACTCACTTCAATTCTTGAAAAGTATGATCAAAATCAGCCTGAAATCAAGAATTAAGTTATCATACCAAGTTTAAATAAAGACAGTATTGTTTTCTTTTTTTATGGGTCTATAGCGCAGCCAGGTAGCGCACCGGACTCTTAATCCGGCTGTCATGGGTTCGAATCCCATTAGACCCGCCTTATCTTGTCAATTGTTTTACTTTCTTATGCATCTGATTTAGTGAGTTTTGCACTGCAAAGGTGCGCTTTTTTACTCCAGTTTGATACATTCCTATTTTGTTCATTCTGTGTGCAGTCATTCTTTTTTGTTCTGATATTCCGGAAGAGCCTTGAGATTTCCTGTCATGAAGTGATGACGTAAGGGTTGTAGACTGAATTAATTTCATAAGAAGTTTCAAGCTAACTTCCTTACTCTTTATCGCTTTTTTTACCTCGGACTCACTTAATTTAGAAATGGGTTTGCCTGATTTATGCGCAAGTTTGACAACACGTCCAATGATTTGGTGTGCTTTCCTAAATGGTATATCATTATGAACTAATTTTTCAGCTAGATCAAGTGCTATAAGATGTCCATCTTCTGCAGCTTTTCGCATATTTTTTTTATTAATTACAACTGTTTTCAACATAGATTCCATAATCAAAAGTGCAGATATCACAATTTTAGAGGCAGACCATATAGCTGGATTGATCTGTTGCAAGTCCCTACTATAACCCGATGGAAGTCCTTGTATTGTTGAAAGCATAGACGTTAAGTTACCAATCACATGTGATGTTTTTCCACGTGTAAGTTCTAGAATGTCAGGATTTTTTTTCTGTGGCATTACACTTGATGGTGAAGTAAATTCATCAGACAGTTCAAGGAAAGAAAATTCTGAAGTGGACCATATGGAAAAATCTTTTGAAACCCTGCTTAAATTAGTCATTAAAATTGCAACAGCTGCAATATATTCAACTGCAGAATCCCTTGTAGTTGTTGCATCAATTGAGTTTTCAACAACTCCTTTCAATCCTAGCATTTTTCCAGTACTAAGCCTATCAATAGGTATACTTGTACCACCAATTGGTCCAGCACCTAATGGGTTTTCATTTACCCTACCATATGTAACATAAAGCCTGTCTAGATCCCTAAACAATGCGTCAGCATAAGATAGAAGATAGTGAGAGAACAGACCCACTTGAGCTTGTTGAAGATGTGTATATAGTGGAACTATAGTATCTTGGTGTTTTTTAGCTAACACAACAAGTGCTTTTATGGTATCCAGCAAACATTGACATACAATGTTGATATCATCACGAATTTTCATCCGTATATCTAACGCTACTTGATCATTTCTTGATCGTGCGGTGTGCATTTTTCCACCGGCATCAATTCCTATCTTTTTAATCACTAGAGATTCTATCAGTTCGTGAATATCTTCAGAGTCAGTTTTCTTTGTGAGTTTTACTTTTTTTAGACTTTCAAGTCCCTTGAGGATTTTTTTTATCTCCTTTTTTGTTAGTATTTTATTCTCGTAAAGCATTATGGCATGGGCTTGGCTTCCTAAAATGTCATAGTGTGCAATTTCAACATCGTCATCTATCGATGACACATAATCCAAAGTCACTTTCTCTAAATTTTTTCCAAGCCTTGCTCGATACATTGTATATACAGGTAAAAATGGCTATATATAGCATAAATTATTTTGTTGTTCATGGCACAAGAACTGAAGCAATTAAGAGTGAAAATTTTTGATGAACTATCTGCAATTGTTGATCCTGAGATAAACGTGTCAATTACTGAATTGGAATTAATCGACGAAGTTGATATTCAGGATGGTGGTGTAAAAATTGATCTTCATCTAACCAGTCCTTTCTGTCCAGCTGTATTCGGCTTTAAAATTTGTCAAGATGTACATGACAATCTTTTGAAGATTGACGGTATTGATGACGTTAAGGTGAATGTTTCAAACCATTTCATGGCTGAGCAGATTAACAATCAAGTAAACAACAGCCCAAATCCACACAAAAAAGAATAATTATTTTCTGTATCCTAATAGGTATCCTCGTAGCATCTGTATTCCCATCGCCGGATCAACACCCTTTGGGCATACTTGACTACAGGAACCAGCAAAATGACATCCCCATATACCATGACGTTCATCAATAATTTTAAGACGTTCATCTTTGCCTTGATCTCTATTATCCGCAATGTAGCGATATGCTTGGGCAAGTCCCTGTGGTCCGATAAATGTAGAATCTGTTGCCATAGTAGGGCAAGCGGAGTTACACAAACCACATTTGATACAACTTGCAAATTGTATATATTTTTCAACATCTTCTGGAGTTTGCAAAAATTCTTTTGTTCCAGAACTAATTTCCGAATCTTCACGAATTATGTATGGTTTAATTCGTTTGTGGGTTGAGATCATTCTTTCAAAGCCAACAGCCAAGTCACGTATTACCGGAAAGTTATTCATTGGTTCAACAGTAACCACATCTGAATCTAATTCAGATATTTTTGTAAAACATGCAAGTTTAGGTTTGCCGTTAATGATCATTCCACATGAACCGCATGTTGCTTGTCGGCACGAATAGCGTACACCTATTGAATGATCATAGTTATTTTTTACTTCCAAAATTGCATCCAATACTGTAGTCCATCTCTGATACGGTACTGTAAATTCTAAGAATGTTGTTCTTTGATCTTTCTCAGGATTAAACTTAGAAATTCTAAGAACAATTGTTTTGGAAGATGATTTTACTTCTTCATATTTTTCTTGTACACCTGAATCACTTGGTGAAGCTAAAACAGTTGGTCTTTCAAATCCTTTTGGTAATAATCCACCTTTAGTCATTTTATACCATTCCCATGCTTGCCATGATTATTGTTCTAGAACCGTATGCAATAAGAGCAATCATCGCAGCTAAACACCCGTATGTAACTGCATTTTCATATGCCTTTCCCTGTTTTAACTCAAGTAAGATTATACGTAAACCATTGAATCCATGTACTGAAATGAGTATTAGCATAGCTTCTAACACTATAGCATAGGGAATAGATTTGTAGTTTGCAATCACACTTTCAAACTCTAGGGAATTTGCGAATGATCCATGTGTGAATCTAATCATAATATGAATAATTACAAACCCAACAGCTACTAGAGCAGTCAAATAATGAATTTTCATTATATGACTTTCACGTATTATACTAGACATCGTACATCACTCCCAAACCATACATCATAGCTAATGCAGCAAGCCCAATCGTAACATAAATGCATAATTTATTCTTCATGTTTAATGAGCTTGGTGTGTAAGGATAATCAGGTCTACGTGGTTTACCAAGTCCGAATCCTGATTGCGCAATCATCAATCTAATTCCATTGCCTGTATGAAATACACACATACCAATAACTAGCGTCAAGAATATGTGACCCTCTGTGGTTTGTGTTAATTCTAACATAGAATTCCAAGCTGCTTTTCCATCAAGCAGACTACTTGTTTCATAGATATGACCAATGAAATAAAATAACAATCCAAGACCAGTAATTCTCATTAACCAATATGCCACACGTTCTATTCCATACCTACCTGGGTTGGCCATTCCCCTGATACCTTCTTTACGATCTTTATCCATCTAGTATTTTCTCTCCACAGGTTTGTAATTAGTTATTGTTACTGGATGTTTTTTCATGATAGGTTCCTCAGGATCATAATACGCTAATGTATGATGCAAGAATTTCTTATCATCTCGTTTTGGAAAATCAGTTCTGGCATGAGATCCACGAGATTCCTTTCTATTGATAGCCCCAATCAAAACCACTTCAGCTATTCTAAACATAGAATCTAATTCCATTACATTTGAAAAGTTTGTATTGTATTCTTTTGCTTGATCGTCTACATGCTTCCAGGTCATTGCCTTTAATTCACGAACTTTTTTCAATCCTTCTAGCAAGTCAGTTTGGTTTCTATAGACATATGCTTTATCGTTGAGTGTATCAGTAAGCTCTTGCCTTATTTCATATGGATTGGCTTGTCCTCTTCCTCTAAAAATACCATCATAGATTCTTTTTTCTTCCATATTTACCAAATCAGTAGGCAGTGATGTTGCAGGGGTTGCTTTTTCTATGTAATTTACAGCCTCATCTCCTGTTATTTTCCCCCAAACTATACATTCTGAAGTTGAATTCGCTCCTAATCTGTTTGAACCGTGAATACTAATACATGCTGCTTCACCAGCAGCCCACACCCCTTTAAGTTCGGAAGCTCCATTTATGTCGGTATGAATACCGCCCATCATATAATGACATACAGGTCGGATATCTAGCATTTCTTGTGCTGGATCTACACCTGAAAATTTCAATGATATTTCACGAATGCCACCGAGTTTTTCTTTTATTATTTCATCGCCAATATGTCTAAGGTCTAACTTCATACAATCTACTCCTGTTTCATTTTTGAAGCCACGACCTTCATTAATTTCAGTCATTATTGATCTTGATACTATGTCTCTTGGAGCTAGCTCCATTAGTTTAGAGGCATATTTTTTCATAAATCTGTCACCATCCTTGTTGATAAGATAGGCACCTTCACCTCTAGCCCCTTCCGTTATCAAGATTCCAGAAGGCATAATTCCTGTCGGATGAAATTGTACAAATTCCATGTCCTTTAGAGCAAGACCTGCTCGGTACGCCATATCAAGACCATCAGGTGTAGATGAAAGAGCATATGTTGAAAAACTGTAAATCCTACCCGCACCACCAGTTGCGATAATCAATGCCTTGCCTTTAATGACATGGAAATCACCATTAGACAATTCAATTGCCGTAATACCAGTAAATTTTTTCTCATTCTGTATAATAGAAGTTACAAACCACTCATTGAGAAATTCAATGTTATCAAATTTTTGACATGTATCATATAATGTCTGCATTTCAAAAAATCCAACTTTATCTGATGCATAAGATGCTCTAGGAAAGCTATATCCACCAAAAGCACGCTGACCAATTTTACCATCTTCCCGTCTGGACCATGGCATGCCCCAGTGTTCAAGTTGGTATATTTCATCAGGCATTTCTTTACAAAGTCGTTCTGCAGCATCTTGGTCTGCAAGAAAATCGCTGCCCTTAACCGTATCATAGATATGCGATTCAATAGAATCTCCTTCATCTGGAAACAGTACTGCCGCAGTTCCTCCCTCTGCGGAAACTGAATGAGAACGCATAACTTGTACTTTGGATACTACTGCAATACGTATCTTGGAATTTCTTCGTGCAGCTTGAATTGTAGCTCTCAAACCAGCAAGACCAGAACCAACAATAATCAGATCGTATTCAATAGTATTAGTCATCTTGCTATCACATCTGAAACTCTGTTAAATATGAGTGTAAATTCAACTAGAGATCAAAACAAAATGTTAATATATATCACTAGTGATATCACCAGTGATGCAATCTGAATGGATTCAACGTGTTGGCAGTTCAGTTCCAAGGGGATTTTCACGACATTTCATACTTGAAACACTCAAAAAGAAACCACATACAGGAAAAGAGCTTATTGATTTTGCTATAAAACAAACTGAGGGGAAATGGAAACCTTCCCCAGGTCTGATTTATCCACTACTAGGAAGACTATTGGATGAAAAATTGATACAGGAAACTACTGGCGGTAAATACAAAATAACAAAAAGAGGTACTACAACAGCAGACGATCTAGAAACAATCAATAATATTGTAAAAAATCAACTTGACGTTTTATTCAGAATTGGTAATGTGGGTAGATTTGTAGCACTTGATATGATAGAACGAGTTTATACTTTGGGTTCAATTTTAAGTGAAAATGCGGCAGAAATGTCAAAAGAAGAGATTGAAAAGTATAAGAAATTCTTAAAGTCTGAGCTAGAAAAAATGGAAACTAAGCCCAACAAAAAGGGGAAGAATATCAAGATAGACTAAGTCATAAATAATTCAACAAAATAGACGATCTGTGAAAAGCATAAGAAAACTTCTACAAGATAAAACAAAGCCATTGGTGATACCTGGAGTTTATGATGCAATAGGAGCGAAAATAGCAGAAAAAGTGGGTTTTGAAGCAATGTTTCAAACTGGATATGGAACCTCTGCTACTCTATTCGGCATGCCTGATTATGGTTTTATCGGTTCTACTGAAACTGTTGATAATGCACGTAGAATTTGTCGTGCAGTATCTGTTCCTGTAATAGTAGACGCAGATACTGGATATGGTAACGCACTTAGTGTATGGAAGCTAGTCAATGAATTAGAAAATGCAGGTGCATCAGGAATTTTTTTGGAAGATCAACGGTGGCCAAAAAGATGTGGACATATGCAAGGAAAAGAAGTAGTTTCCAAAGAAGAATATACAGAAAAGTTGCAAGCTGCACTAGATGCTAGAAGTAATAAGAATTTCATAATTGTAGCACGTACTGATGCCAGGGCAACTGAGGGATTAGATAAGGCTATTGAACGAGGATTATATTACAAAAAAGTTGGTGCAGATGTTATTTTTGTTGAAGCACCAAAAACAATTCAGGAAATGAAAAAAATTGGGAGTACTATTAATGCACCTCTTGTGGCTAATATGATTGAAGGTGGTGCAACCCCAATAAGTTCCCAAACCAATCTTTTTGAGATGGGATTTAAAATTATTTTATACCCACTTTCAGTTTTATTTTCTAATACATATGCAACGCTTCAAATTTTAAGGGAATTAAAAAGATCAGGAACTACTAGAAAATTTAATAAAAAACTAGTTAATTTTAATCAATTCAATGATCTTGTAGAATTAAAAAAGTATAGAAAATTAGAAAAACAATATAAAAAATAAAAAACAGAATAAAGATAATTATTAATTTCTCTTTATTTGTATTTCAATAGTAGAAACATTTCTTGTTCTTCCATCCTGAGATTCTAATGCTTCGGAATCAATCTTGATGGTTCCTATACTATATCCTGCATTTTCTGTCTTGCGTGAAATTATTTGTGACACGTCTACAGCACGCCCAATGCTCATTCCTCGTGCTTTGATAGTTACAGATGGAACGTTAGCCAATTGGATTAGTGTAGATGTGACATAAGCCATCAATGGTTTCTTACCAATGTATACTGTGTCTCTCACTTCAGGCGTTCCAGATCGCTTTTCTGCTTGGGTCATTGCAGTTGTATTATTTGCTTCAGTTGCGTCATTTGACATATTGCAATTATAATTTGGGATAATTTAAACCTAGAATTGAATTATTGAAAAATAAGTACTAGTTGAAATTTTTACATATTTGATGATTGATGTATATTATTAATGAACGAATCTATGAGAATTCGTGAAATTTTAGATCATGGAATAACGAAGGATAAAATTAGTATTCTAGAATCTTTAAGCCAATCTAGCGATCAGGAAATAATCAATAAAATAATAACAAAACTTGATGACTCTGAAATAGAAGTTAGGGGTGAAGCATTTAGTTCTCTCTTCCTTAACAAAAATGACATTTCAAAATTTTTAATTGATGCTCTAAGCTCAGAAAATAAAAACATTAAGGCATTTTCAGCTTTGGTGTTAGCTAATAGAGGTGATGTAAATGCAATGCCGGCCCTTGAATTGCTAGCTAAGGATCCAAACAGTATGGTTGGATCCTGTGCTTTAGGCGCATTAGAATATCTTAGAGCAAACAAGACTGCGTAAATTCATAATAGTGGACCGGAAGGGATTTGAACCCTTGACCTCACCCATGCCATGGGCGCATCCTACCAGGCTGAACGACCGGCCCAATAAAAAATTAGCATACGTTTAGCCCTTTTAGGATTTCTAATTGATTTTTAGCTAGCGTTAACTAAGGATTCTCCACTAATACGTTTCAGAGTTGCTTCAATAATCGGAATTTCTTCGTCGATCTTTTCTTCAATGGAAGAAACTGCATTCAATCTTTTCTTCGTATTTTCCGCTATCATCTCATTAATTTGAGCTGGATTTACTAATTTTATTCCCTTAATAGTAGCTATTTGTTCATCAACTGTTCTAGGTTCAGATAAATCCATTATCAATGTACCTTTCTTTTTGTTTTTCATAATTTTTTCAATTTTTTTAAATGTAATTAGAAAGGTATCCGCAGTTGTTGCAACAAAGATAACATCGAATTTATCAAAACCAATCATCACATCTTTAAAATCAATTGGTTTTCCACCTAATGTTTTAGAAAAACCAGTAGCTCGTTCAACTGTCATACTGGTAACGTCAAACGGATAATTGCTTTTATTAAGAGTTTTAGCAACTAGACCTGCTGTTTCTCCCGTCCCTATAAGCAGAATTTTCTTAGAACCAACATTGTCTATACTTTCTTCAGCAAGTTTCACAGCTCTATCTCCCATTGTTACCACATCTTTACCAATTCCAGTAGAATCTCTAATATTTGTTGCAACACGCCTAGTGCTGTCAAATAATTTATCTAATATTTTACCTGATGTTTTAGCCTCCTTTGCAATTGATATTGCTTTTTCTAACTCTTCAACGATCTCACCCTTTCCAACAACTAGTGATTCTAAACCACACGCTAGCCTTAGAAGGTGTTCATACACATCAACATCTTTGTAAATCTCTAGAGTTTGGTCCCAGTGATCAAGATCAAATTGGTCCATGTCTGCAAGTGATGACCAAGTTGATAGGATCTTACTTACATTAAGTTTTTTTCCTTGTATCTTTGCAGGTGTTCCATCTGTTTCAAAGTTCCTTCTTGCATCAGGTATTTCTCCTGTTTGCATACCACCAACAGTAAAAACTTCAATTCTACTAGAAGTTTGTATTATTAGACATTCTGAAGCATCAGCATTTTCTATAAAGGATTTACATGCTGCAGGTACATCTTTGAATGAAAAATTTGCTAACTTATGCAATGGAACATTTCTAAAAGTAATCCTTGCATTCATGATTTGGAAATTATTTTCAGTCAATTCATGTTACCTTTTATTCAAGTGTGTCTCTACCGCCTTTAGCAGTTCTGAAAACATTCATTCCCAGATTATAGTTATCATACAGATATTGTAATTTCTTTAGATCAAGTTTGGCAAGTTCAAGTTCTTGGCTATTGGTTTCAGGATCATTCAAAAGCCTGTCCAATTTTTGTTTAGCCTCTTCAATTAAATCTGTTAGACCAGTTTCATAATTTGATCCTCCACCAAACTCAGGGCTCAGTATATTTTCTGGTTTGTATTGTGGTGTTTGATCCTTTGGGGTCTGGACTTTACTACTAATCTCTTCTATTTCATCACCCGTAAGTATAGCTGTTAATGGAATGTCTCTATCCATTAAGAAGAATTCTGGTTCACCCATCTCTCTTCGAAATATACGATCTTGTTTGTGTCTATCAGAAAATTGTCCCGCTTCTCTTTTTTCTCCTGCTTCAGCCTTTATTGATTCATATTCTGCCTTCCAGGCAGCTTCTGATGCTTCTCTTGCAGCTTTAACTTTTGCCTTCGCCGCTTCATATGTAGCCTCAGCTTGTGCTATTCCTTCTGATGCATCTACGGCATCTGAAATTGTTGGTGTTCTGAGTGTACCGTCAGCAGGCTTTGCTTCTTCTGCTTCCTCCTTGGCTGCCTCATATTCTGCTTTGGCTAGAGCTTGTTCAGCTTCTGCTTCTGAAAGTGTTGAGGGTTGTGATTCTTCCTTCTTGTCAGACACAAAAATTAACTATGGTTGGCTAAATTTTAACATTTATCATGCAGAAATTTTGTTTTTTTGTAATATTATAAAAAATCAAATTAGGTGTAACTCATTTCTGTGAAACTTATTAACTACTAATGTCGGATCTAACGAATATGGCAGTAGACAAAAAGGCTACTTTGACATACGTTCAATTAATGAAGGAGGATCTAGCAGTCTTTAGACTTGTTCCAGAAGATGGTGTGATTCCGGATTATGAGACTGGTCAATTCATTACTCTTGGTATGCCAATACCAAGCGAGGACAATAAAATGATTCGAAGAGCATATTCTATAGCTTCACATCCTGAAAATAAAAGATTCATAGAATTAGTAATTAGATGGGTTCGAAAGCCACTACCAGGTCGTGTGACAACCGCATTATTCAATGCTGGTGAGGGTAACGAAGTGTCATGGCTCCCACCAACTGGTGCTGCTTTACAAATTAATGAGAAGTTAGCAGATGGTAGCAAAGATCAAAGAAGAATTGTTTGTGTAAGCGGTGGAACGGGAATTGCTCCATTCATGGCATTTGCTAGACATCTTCATGCTATAGGTGATCATAGAGAGCTTATCAATTTGCATGGTTCTAGTTATGTTGATGAACTGAGCTACAAGGATGAGTTAACTGCTTTAGATCAAGAAAGTATAGACCGAGGTCCTGATAAATGGAACTTCAAGTACAGAGCAGCAATTAGCAGACCCCAAGAATGGTTCAATAGGTCATGGACCGGTCAAACAGGAAGAGTTGAACAATTTTTAAAACCACAAAATGGTGGCAAATCACCTCTCGAAGAACTAGTTGGGGAAAAAATAACTCCAGAAAATACTATTTTTTATGTTTGTGGTTGGCAGGGAACAGTTGACGGTGTTTTGAATTTTGTACGTCCACTTGGATTTCTATTAGAAAAAGAAAAAGATAAATCCAAAGATGGAAACTTTTCCGTCAAGTTTGAATCATACGGCTAAAATAACTAAAAAAAATAGTACTGTTAGATTCTATATAATTTGGGAATGTAGGTTATCTTGGTATACTGTCAGCCTTGGGTACTGGAGATCATGGGTTCAACTCCCACCATTCCCATATCAAATCAATCATTGAAATATGACCATGATTAATAATGCATGATTGACAACTTGTATCTATCTTGCACATTTGAATCCAGTGACAAATGCTCACGTTGAGATCATTGAGGAGCAAAAAAAAGAAAATAAAGTAGTTGTAATGCCTGTGCGTTTTTTAAAGGGCGAAAAAGAGATCAACAGTAAAAGTTTTCCATTTAATTTTGAAACTAGAAAAAAAATGATTGAATCAGTGTTTAATGATTCGGTGGCAGTTTCATCAAACTATACATTCCTGGCGCCATTCAAAAAATATTTTCCGCCGCTCATTTCACCAAAATCATGGTCGTTAAGAAAACAGATCTTACGGGGAATTGATGGTGCATATTTTACATATACTGGAGATAAGGCAGAGGGTCTTATGCTAAAATTATACAGATTAAATCCAAAAGTAGGAATTAGAAAGTCAGTATCTGCAACATCGGTAAAAAATGAAATGTATACGGCCGCGGATGGCAATAATTCACCATGGAAAAAATTTGTACCTTCAAGTGTTGCTCAGATAATAAACGAAAACTGGGAAACAATCAAAAAATTTGCTTCTGAAGAAGACATGACTACCAGAGTAGCTGGAATGAAATTTCCAAAAGAAGGTTATAATTCAAAATAGATTAATTATAGATCACTATTCAAATTTTTGTGAAATTTCCTCTTTCAAAATACATTTGGTTTGATGGAAAACTTGTACCTGTAAATATGGCTAAAGTTCCGGTCACCACACATGCAATACATTATGGTACGTCGATATTTGAAGGAATTAGAGCATATTGGAACTCAAAAAACTTGTATGTTTTTAGATTGAAAGATCATATCAAGCGGTTTAGAAATTCAGGTCAATTTTATAATATTGCATTAAATTTTTCTGATAAACAAATAGAAAATGCTGTAATAGATCTATGTAAGAAAAACAAAATCAAAAAATCATGTTACATTAGACCGTTTTATTTTGTAGGTCAGTATGGGATTAATTTTCACGTAACTCAGAAAGCACCAACCCATACAGCTATCTTTGCTTTTCCATTTGGTGATTTATTCAATAAAAATGGGATTACTACAACCATATCAAAATGGAGAAAATTTAGTGACACATCAACACCTACACAGGCAAAGATGGGCGGTAATTATCTAAATTCTGTTTTAGCAACACAGGATGCAAAACAAAAAGGATTTGACGAAGCAATTCTATTGGATCAATCTGGAAATGTAAGTGAGGCACCTGGAGAAAACATATTTTTGGTAAAAAATAACAAGTTGATAACTCCATCACTTAACTCATCTGCACTAGATGGAATTACACGAAGATCAATCATCACTTTAGCTAATGATATAAAATTGAAAATTAAAATAAAAAAGGTTAGCAAAGAAGAATTAAGACTAGCTGACGAAATTTTTCTTTCTGGTACAGCTGCAGAAATTACACCAGTAATTAAAATAGATAAAAGGAAAATAGGTGATGGAAAAGTTGGAAATATAACTAACTTGCTTATGCATACTTATTCAGACATCGTAATGAATAAAAACAAAAATTATTCTAACTGGTTAACTGTGGTGTATTAATTGAAAGTTGTTCAGATAGGTGTTGGAGGATGGGGAAAAAACCATTCAAGAGTACTTTCAGAATTTGGTGTACTTTCTGCGGTATGTGATACAAATTCACAACGCGCTAAAGAATTTGGAAAAAAATATTCTGTTAACTCATACGATTCGTTTGAAAGTTTGTTAAAACATGAGGAATTCGATGCCGCATTAGTTTGTACACCAACATTTACACATTCAGATATTACTAAAAGGTTAATCGAAAATAAAAAACATGTTTTCGTAGAAAAACCAATGACGTATTTATCTGAAGATGGTCAAAACCTTATTGATGCTGCAAAAAGAAATAACGTAATACTCACTTGTGGGTATATAGAAAGATTCAATCCTGCTGTTGCTTCTGTCAAGGATTTTCTTAAATCACAAAAATATGGTGATTTAATCAGACTTGAATTTTATCGTGAACATAGAATGCCTCAACATATCAAAGATGTTGGAGTAATTTATGATACATCAGTTCATGATATTGATACTGCAATGTGGTTATTTGATGAAACACCAGAAATTGTATTTGCGATTGCAGGTAAAATTAATCATGAACATGAGGATTTTGCTACCATAACACTCGGCTTCAAAGATAACAAAACTGCGACGATCTCTTCAAATTGGATTACTCCAATACGTGTAAGAAATTTTAATGCTGTTTGTACTGAAGCAAGGATATTTTCTGATTTTATAACTCAAGAAATTAGAATTGAGACAGATAACGGTACAGAAAATCCAAAAAATGAAAAAGCTGAACCACTATCATTAGAAATAAAAAATTTTCTTGATGCAATAGATGGTAAGGATGATCTTTTAGTAAAACCAGAACAGGCCGTAAATGTTACAAAAATTGCAGAAGCTGCACTTTTATCAAGCCAAAGGGGTACTCCAATTTATCTTGATCTAAGATGAACAGAAAATTGTTGAACATATTAGCATGTCCTATAGACAAATCTAATCCTCTGGAACTTTATGAGAATAAATCAGACGATGAAAAAATAACTACTGGAGCTTTGTACTGTAAAAAATGTTCTAGGTTTTTTCCAATAATAGATGAAATTCCTATAATGTTACCTGACGAATTAAGAAACAAAAAACAGGATATTGAATTTCTAAAGGGAAACATAAAAGAATTACCAGAGAAAATTGTAACGCAAGGATTACCATGGCATTTGTGATGTATTTTGGTTACTAACTATATTTCTGACAAAGCAAATATTGGTGAAAATACCAAAATTTGGCATTTTGTTTATGTTGGTGATGATGTTGACATTGGAAATAATGTCAAAATTGGTTCGTTATCTCATATAGATTATGATGTAAAAATTGGAGATGGTACGCTAATTGAGGGATTGGTTTACATTCCGCCACTTTCTAGGATTGGGAAAAATGTCTTCATTGGACCAAGCGCTGCATTAACAAATGACCCTTATCCTCCTAGTGAAAAATTAGTTGGCGTGATAATTGAGGATAATGCCATAATTGGTAGTAAAGCAGTCATTAAAGCTGGTGTAACTGTTGGTAAAAACAGTGTAGTTGCTATGGGTGCAGTAGTCATCAATGACGTTCCACCAGATACTGTAGTTGCAGGAATACCTGCAAAACCAAAATATTCGCGTGATGAATATAATAAAAAACAAAGTGAATGGAAGAGTATCTAAATCTAATATTTTACATCTGTTTTGAAGATCCAATTCTTAACTTTTGTTAGTGTGAAAACCCACACAAAAATCAAAACTAGAGCAATACCAACCTTAATTCCAGATAAAATTATGGGATTAACATTTCCAATACCACCTAACGAAAATGGTCCTATGATTGTTACTATCAATCCACCGCCAATTAATATCAAAACCCACATGGTAAAAATAAAACTATAAATTTTTATCGCCATTAAATCCTCACACCCATCATAAACGCAGTAATAACGGCTAAAATTCCTGAGAATGCTGTCAATTTTAAAACTTCATTACAAATTTGTTTTTCTGACAATGGTTTTTTTGCAATAAGTAATCTTACCAATGTAATTGGTGCATGATTTTCGTCAGTGGATTTTAGTTTAAAGTCATCAGTATGTTTGACAGGATTTTTAATTTCCCTATGCTCAACTATCTTCTTTACACTTGAGAGAAACAAGAATGAATTAATTACAGCAGGTAAAATTGCAATCGCTGCAATAACTTCTACCTGACCAACAATAGCTATAACACCGTATGTTGCACCAAACATCACTGCTCCGGAATCACCAGGAAATATTCTACTTGGGAATTTGTGATATTTGTAAAAACCAAGAGAAGCAAAAGCTAAGCATAAACAAGCTATACCAATTTCATAATTTTGTAGAATAAACAGTGAAACTGCCAACGCAAAACTTGCAATTGTAGTAACTCCACTAGCTATTCCATTAAGAACATCAATAGAGTTTATTGTATTTCCCATAATTGGGATCATAAACACTACCAAAGCTAAATACAAAGATGGTATTTTGACCGATCCAAACAGTGGAAAGTCAAGATTTGAATCATATGCACCTAACAAAAGTATTGGAGCTGCACAAAATGCAAGTGCGAGCGGCTTAAACCAACCACCCATAGTTTTTTTGTCATCTATTATTCCAACCGAAAATCCCAAAATTGATGTTATGATTATAGCTAAAATCTCTGAAATTGGAAAAAATGAGTACAATACAATTTCTGATGCAACAATTCCAATCAGTATGGAGATACCACCCGGTCGTGGTATCATAACATTGCCCATTTTGTTAACGTCCTTTACCGTCAGATTTCGTTTTTCTAAGAATTTAATCAAAATTGGAGTAAAAGCATAAATCGAAAAAAATGCAATTGCTGATACAATTATAGCCACGATTATTTTTTCTTCCAATTATCCTACCTTTTCTATCTGCAACTTGATGCTTTTTGCAACAGTCATACCAATTTTATCTATTGCTGCTAATTTCTCAAGCGTCGCTTTTTTCAAATCTACACGATCACGAAAATTATACTTGTACAGTATTTTTGCTCGTACACGCCCTACATTTTTGATTTTTACTAGATCAAGGTATTTTTCTGGGACACCATGTCTAATTCGCTGCCTGAGAGTGTCTAATTCATCAGCAAGAACTTGGTTTTTCCAAAATCTAGCAATTTCCCTAATAATGTATGCCAAACGTTCCGTATTTTGACGTATTTGAAATATATCACCGGGTTCAGCATTAAACTCTTCAGACATAGTAGAATAAGTCATACCATCAATCCAATGATGTAATATTAGTAGACTTTTTGTCCAATCGTGATCCAGCTTCTGTTCAGCATATAATTTTTCATGTTTAAAATTATCGTGTATCTCTTCCATTTTTTCTTCAAGTTTTTCTGTGACACCAAACTGTGGATAGAATTCAGGAAGGTTAGTAATCATATGTAAGAAACCAAATGTGTGTTTGTTTCCTTTAACATAATCTTCAAGATGTGCAGTTATATCGAATGCTGTTTTAGGATCTATTCTTAACCAAAATACTTTTTGTCCAAATTTTGTAGGTTTGAAACCACCTTCATCTGTAATCATATCATATGTTTTCAACTCTTTTAGGCGTTCAGATATTTTGTCATCTAACTCATCGTCAGACAAACCCCCAAAAGTTTGAGAAAAAAATTCATTGATCTTTTCTTCAGAAATTGCAGAAAAAGTAGATGATGTAGCAATCAAACCAAGTAAATGAATTCTTAAAGAACTTTCTTCAAGTATTTGTGATTCGAGAGATTCTGGAATTCCATCTACATAATGTTCTAGATACTGATTTGGTGAACCCTTTGCGACAATTATCGATTCACCTTCATCATCATATTGTGGTCTACCAGCTCTTCCACACATCTGTTTATACTCTAAGATACTAATTGGTGCATTTCCATTTAGACCAAATCTGAATACGCTTGAGATTATTACTCGACGTGCAGGAAGATTCACACCTGCAGCTAAAGTTGGTGTTGCAGTTAACAGTTTGATATTACCATTTTTAAATTCCGTTTCAACTATTGTACGGCATCTTTGATCAAGCCCTGCATGATGAAATGCAGTGCCATTTTTTACTGCGTCTGCCAACTTTTTTACTAACTTTGTTTGATCTTCAGTTTCCCTTGGAAGTATTATTTTTGAAATTTTAATTAGTTTTTCGAGTTCATCTTTTTTCAATTGTTCCGCAACAAATTTTCCAGCTTCAGTTGCAGTAGCTACTGAACTAGCTCTTGTCATAGTAAATATTAGACTTTGTGCTCCGTCTTCTACAATATCTAATCCTAAACCTATTGCAGGTTTGCTATGTCTAGTCTCTCTTTTTTTATCAAGATTCCCTTCAGATTCAACACGATCTTGATTCGTTATAGTATGATTACTATATACTGCCTCAGATAATGGTACAGGTCTCCATTCACTTTCAACTAGCTTACAATCTAACCATTCTGCAAGTAAAGAAGAATTTGATATAGTAGCACTTAATCCTACTATCTGTGGTTTTTTTCCAACATAACCAGTTTTCAATCGAGTAAGAATCATTTCTAATGTAGGTCCTCTCCCAGAATCACCAATTAGGTGGATCTCATCAGAAATCACTAATCCTATTTCATAAATCCAAGATTTTTGAAATGTCATCATTGCATCCATGGTTTCGTTTGTGAGAATTATAACATCTGCACCATCCAAGTCATTATACTTTGAGTCAAAATCACCCGTAGATATTGCCACTTTGATTTTACCACCACTGATTTTTTCTAATTTTTTAAATTCTTCAAACTTTTCAGATGCTAGTGCTCGTAATGGAGTAAGATAGATCACTTTGGATTTGTTTTTTGATAGATGAGATAATGTTGCTAGCATTGCAATGAGTGTCTTTCCACTAGCAGTAGGTACAGAAACTAGTATACTCTTACCATCAAGAACTCCTGCTTTGACTGCATCATTCTGTGGAGGATAAAGTTCTGTATAACCTTCTGATTTTAAGAAATTAATTATATTAGGATCAAGTTGTAATTCATCAATTCTCATACTGTATTCCAATAACCTGGTTTTGACTCATAAA
Organism: Marine Group I thaumarchaeote; assembly: GCA_013390785.1. Lineage (GTDB taxonomy): Archaea > Thermoproteota > Nitrososphaeria > Nitrososphaerales > Nitrosopumilaceae > Nitrosopelagicus. The sequence goes on along the minus strand of JACASW010000007.1, from coordinate 16,823 downwards.
TAATACCTCCTTGTTGCATTTTCTGAATATATCTTCTAACTTCATCTTCATTTTTGAATTTCTCTGTTTTTATAATCTCATCAACTAACTCTTGTTCTGGTACAGGTTCTTTACTTGTACCCTCAAGTGATCTTATGGCCTCCACAAATGCATCCATTTTTGAAATTTCGCTGCGTGGACGGCCTTGAAGTACGCCAATGTCGACCTTTCCTGTATTGACATCAATTCCTGAATTCTCCAACATTTTATTGAATAGGAAAATTGCTCTGTCCGCATCGTCCCCTTCAACTTGATTCTTCAACAGAAGTCTTGCCCTAGCCGTAGCTAACCTAATCAGTCCTTCTAGCTGTCTTGGCGTAATTGTGATCATTTTTTCTTTGTCCTCACCCTCGATACCTCTCATTTTCAGATAGAATTCCATTATCTTACTTTCAGCTTCTTTTGTAAGAGTTGGATCGATTCGTTTCGCATATGCCAAGTATTTTGTGAGAATATCTATATCTATGAGCGATGTAGTATCAGTTCCAGATTCTCCATGTTGACTTATGATATGCTGTGCAATCTGTCTATCTTTTTCCTCTCCAGGAATGTCTCTTACAACAAAAACCAAGTCAAATCTTGTAAGTAGTGGGATTGGAAGATTTACATTCTCAGTCAAATTTTTGAAGGGATCATATTTTCCAAACATAGGGTTTGCTGCAGCCAATATTGATGTTCTTGCATTGAGTGTTGCAACTATACCACCTTTTGCTATGCTAGCTGATTGTTGTTCCATCACTTCGTGTAGAGCGCTTCTATCTTCTGGTCTCATTTTATCGAACTCATCTATACAAACTAGACCCTGATCACCAAGAACCACAGCACCAGCCTCTAGCATAAAAATTCCTGAAGTATCACGCACAACAGCAGCAGTAAGACCTGCAGCAGTGGAACCTCTTCCCGATGTGTATAATCCTCTAGGAGCAATTCTTGAACAGAATTTTAGCATTTCACTTTTTGCTGTACCAGGATCTCCAACAAGAAAAACGTTTATGTCCCCTCTAACTTTCGAGCCATCTGAAAGTGCACGTTGTGTTGAACCAACAATAAGCAAAAGAATTGCTTCTTTGAATATCTCATGCCCACGTATATGCGGTGCAAAGGAGCCAATCAATCTATCATAAATATCTGAATTTTTTGATAACGTTCTGATTATTTTTTCTTCATCTGGAGAAATTTCTTCCCTTTCTGTTCGTCTTGAGCTTTTAGTTCCTTTACCTCCAATAAATTCAACATTATCTCCATCTATTCGTAGTCTGTAAAGCGCGCTTTCAGATTGTTTTACTCCAGATACTCGTTCTTGCTCAATTCTGACAATTCCTGTTAAAACAATTCTATCACCAGGACGTGCATAATCTACCAAGTCTTGCTTCATACTGACATTCACATAGTGTGGTAACTGTCCAGGTGGAAGATCTTCAGGTAACTCCTGTAATCTGACTATTTGAAAATCTATGAATCTGCTTTCTTCAGCCACTATAGCTAAATTGGTATGTGGACACTTTGGACTCTGACATTTTACAGCTTTATCCAAACTCATTCCATCAAGTAGAGTGAACTGTGATGTATGCTTGTCAAGACACTTGTAAGTTAATTCTTTAGCTAGTGGTTTTACTTCTGAAGCCCTTACCACCATACCAGAGACACTTATCATCTTAGTTATTACATCAGAGTTAATCTGACGTAAACTCCGTTCATCTGGAAAATTTGCTATACGTGCACGTATATCATGTTCAATCTTTTCTGCATATTCTGGGTTTCTTTCCTTCAACATTTCAAAAATAGCTTTTCTGAATGCAGCAAGAATTTCGTCAGCACTTTCTCTGAATTTTGATTCAATAAGTGGGACTGATACTAAATCATTAAAATCTACAACAACATACGTTGCCTGTTTAACTACCATTTGATCAATTTGTTCAACGTAAGAAAAAGAGCCAGTAGTATCTTTGTATTGAGTTAAAAATTCTTTTACTTTGTCTGCAAGTGCTGATTTTGTATGTGCCTCTTCCGCAGTCATTTCTTGTTACCTATTATTGTTTTAGAAAACTTGGAGCTATTATCATGAAGGTTATTGTAGAATTCACGTTCTTCTATGGACAATTTCTGAGAAATATCAGCTGTTAGTTTGGACGCATCTGCAAGACGAATTATTTTGGTTTGTCTAGTTCTGAGTAGTGTGTTTAGCATGCTTTCAACCTTATCATAATCTTTTTCATGTAATCCATTCATGTACGATTTCATCTTTATGTAAAAATGAGGATCTGCTTGATGTTGTACTTGAAGTGTTGACAGGTCAAACTGACCCAGCATTTTTTCCTTTTCAACAGCTTGTTTTAATTCTACAAGCATATCTACATCTTGAATTTCAACATGTTTTTCAGATTCTAAAACATTAGCAATCCATCTAGGAATGTTAAGAATTTCACCCTGTTTTCCTTTGATTGAGATATCTGAAACATCTAAAGCAGTATCTTTCTTAAATTCAACTTTAACATCCTTTAGACTATTTCCTATTGAATGCATATGTATCAGTTCAGATATTTCCAATGGATCTGTAACATCATTGAACCATTTAATGGGTACGATCGATCAAATGAATTTACAAAAAGCTTTGATCATTTGATCCTTTATGCCATTTATTAATAGGACAGGCTGGATCAGATCTAATGTCATCATCAAACGTGATGTGGGTAGAGAAATACCGTCCCCAGAAAATCTCTGAATTAGTAAATCAAAAGGAAACTATTGGCAGTATAAGTTCCATGCTGAAAAATCAGTCTGAATTACCTCATCTTTTATTTTCAGGTTCAGCTGGAGTAGGAAAAACTTCTGCCGCACTTTGTCTATCAAGGGAAATCTTGGGTGAACATTGGAAGGACTATACTTTGGAACTTAATGCATCTGATGAGCGTGGAATAAACATGGTAAGAGAACGGGTAAAAAAATTTTCTCGGTTTGCCGGATTAGATACTGAAATTCCATTTAAAATAATAATCCTTGACGAAGCAGATGAGATGACAACTGATGCACAGACTGCACTTAGAAGAATAATCGAGGACACTGCAAAAATTTGCAGATTTATTTTAATTGCAAATAACTTATCAAAAATAATTGAACCCATTCAAAGTAGATGTGTTGTGTTCAAATTTACTAAGATTTCAGACAAGGAAATTCTTTCTCAATTAAAATCCATTGCTAAAAAAGAGAAGATTAAGACAGATGAAAATGGCTTGAATGCTATATCTGATTATACCAATGGAGATCTACGTCACGCAATTAATATTCTTCAAGCTGCTGCCAGTTCAGGAAATGTAACCGAGTCTGTTGTTAAGTCAATTGTTGGGTTAACTAAAACAAAAGATGTTCAAGATGTTCTAAAATTAGCACTTGGTGGAAAGATTTCTGATGCAAGGGACAAAATGATAGAATTGATCAAAGTTTATGGAATGTCAGAGTCAGATTTTCTGAAATATATCAATCAAGCAGTTTTTACTTCCAAAGTCAACAATCTTGATGGAATATTAGAAACAATTGCAAAGTATGATTACAGAATTTTGGTAGGTGCTAATCCTGAAATTCAGTTATCTGCACTATTAGCTGAATTAGCAAAAATTGGTAAATAATAAACGCAGAGAGAGGGATTCGAACCCCCGCGTGCTTGCGCACACAGGCTCTCAAGGCCCGCGCTCTACCAGGCTAAGCGACCTCTGCAAAAACCAATGATAATAACTAATTAAAATTTGTTTTAAAAAAAGAAAAAAAATGAACGTTAGTTCGATTCTAATGACTGTGTGGATTTGCTTGTCCAGAACCTAACTGTTTGAAAGTTCCTGCAGCTTTTTCGTGAAACTCTTGATTTCCTTGGTCTACTAAAACTGCTAGTGGGGGGCAAACTGATACACATGCCATACACCAAATGCAGTCATGTTCTCTGATTGCATCGGCTTTATCTGTGAAATCAAGTCGTTCCTCTTTTTCAGTTGTGCCTGCGCCTGGCCATGGGGTTGTATCTTTCACTGCTTTTATGCCTGATATGTCCTTGTCAGTTCTGTACCATTGAAATATTTGTACAGGACATGCTTCAATGCAAGCGCCATCAGCGACACAAACATCCCAATCATTTGCTACCATTGTACCAGTGATTCCAAGTTTCACCATCTTTTCTTTGTGTTTCTTGTAATCAGCTAGAACTTTCTCATCTTTAGATGCATCCCAGTCATTTCCTGGTTCACCAGCTTGAGAAGGCCAAACCCAATGAAATTGTTCATCGTCAAGTGCGATCTTTCCAATTGGCTTTTTGTCTCCTTTACAGAAGTCCTCTTTAATTGGCATTAAGACATCTATTTTTGAATATTATTTAAATCTAAACAATTTCATCTATTGCAATACGAATTGTTTTAAAATTTAAAAATTATAACACCGTTTTTAGTTTATTCCTTACGTTCATATCTTTTCATGATATTTTCTGATCGTTGGATATTTTCAAATATGACGTTTATAGCGGATCAAACATTGGAATTTTTACTAGTGTAAATGACAAGTTTTTATTTGTTCCAAATGGATTTGCTAAAACTAAGGCTGAGAATTTAGCCCATTATCTTCAAACCGAATATCTCATGACACCTGTTGCAAATACTAGATTACTTGGGGTTCTGATGGTTCTAAACAATCATGGAATACTTTTGCCAGGAACATCTTCTCCAGAGGAGATCGCTAATTTACAAAAGTGTACTGATTTAAATGTAAAAAAATTAGATACAAAACATAACGCTTTAGGAAATTTAATCTGTGTTAATGATAAAGGTGGGATTATTTCTCCTATTGTTGAAAAGGAATTCATCAAAGAAATTGCTGATGTTTTAGATATAGAAGTGGTACAAAAGAGGGTTGCTGGATATCATCAGGTTGGTGCTGTAATGGAAGCTAATAATCTTGGAGGTGTTATTCATCCTGAAACAGATGAGGAAGACATTAAAAATTTTTCAAATGTTTTAGGTGTCAACATTGAACCTGCGACAATTAACGGTGGTATTCCATTTGTTTCCTCTGGCATCTTGGCTAATAGTAATGCTGTTGTAGTTGGCAACTTAACAAATGGTCCAGAAATTATGATGCTAACACGAGCATTTACAAATTAAGAACGCTTTTAGTGTCTGTAATTAATTTATCCAAAGAAATTTGTTTTTCAGTTTTATCTATCATATTTCTTAGCACAACATTCTTTTCAGCAAATTCCTTAGGGGCAAAAATAATGGAAAACTTTGATCCTGACGAAATTTCCATCTGTTTCTTTAATGACTTGGCAGTTAAATCGATGTTTGTTGATATTCCAAGTTTTCGTAGTTTTGACGCACAATTAATCGCATCTGATTTTAACTCGTCATTTACATAGAGTACAGATATTGTATTACTAGACGGAGTACAAGAAATGCCTTGTTCATCAAGACGTAGGATGATTCTTTCCACACCACCTGCTACCCCAGTAGCTCCTAAATCATCACGACCAAAAATCTTTGGTAGACTATCATATCTTCCACCACCTACTAATGCACCTAAGTCAGAAGTGGTATCAAATGCTTCAAAAACTATACCAGAGTAATAATCAAGACCTCTTACAATACCAAAGTTAATCCTAGTGTTATTAACTCCCCTATTTTTTAGTGATTCATATAGATCACATAATTCATTCCAGCCATCCAAACTTGAAGTATCAAAGTTTTTTTCAATTTCTGATGGTATTCCCTTAAGATTTGAAAATTCTAATATTTTTTCCAATTTTTCTGGAGAATGTCCTTTTTGTTTATATTCTTGCAATATTTCATTTTTTGATTTTTTCTGAATTTTATCTACAGCTCTGAAAATATCATGAAGTAAAGTAGTGTCATTTGATTCAAAAATTTGGTTGATATATGATTCAACTAATTTTCTATGATTGATATCAATACTGATGTTTTGTAGTTTAAGGCTGTCAAAAAATCTAGATGTAAATTCTATAAGTTCTGCATCGTGTTCTGTATTTAGATTACCAAACGTTTCAATATTCCATTGATGGAAGAATCTGTATCTACCCTTTTGTGGTTCATCATATCTCCAAACACCACCAAATGAAGAAAATTTTGCTGGTAACTTCAAAGTTTTTTGAGATGCAACATATCTTGTTAGACCAACGGTAAAATCGAATCTTAATGCTACTTCTCTGTCACCTTTATCTTTGAATTGATATATCTCATCTCTAATAGAGGGTCCACTTTTTGCTTCTAATACCGATAAAAGCTCAATGGGCGAAGGTTCCATTAAATTAAATCCAAATACCTTTGCTGTCTCCAAAAATTTTTGACGAACGAAATCAATTTTTATCATCTCATCTGTATCAAAATCCTTCATTCCACGTGGTAATTCCATTCAAAAAAAAATCGTGAAAAGTGCCTTTAAGATTTGCTGTTTACTTTAACTCATTAATAGCAGAAATTCATAAAAAAAACATGAGCTACAAATATCTTGAACATTCAACTGACGCATTTATAGAAGTTAAGGCAAAAACCTTAGAAGAAGCATTTTTGGTTGCAGGAAAATCAGTTGTTGAAACTATAATTGATTTGAAAAACATTCAAGAAATTGAAGAAAAAAGTATCAAAGTTAAAGGCAGAAACCTTCTAAATTTGTTATATAATTGGTTAGAAGAGATTGTAACAATAACGATAACTGATGGTTTTGCTATAAAGAAATTCTCTGTTAATATTAAAAAAAATACCGAGTATGAAATAGTTTCAAAGGTTTCTGGTGAAAAATTAGATCTAAAAAAGCACGGTTTCAAAGTAGAAATCAAGTCTCCCACATTTCATTTAATGGAAATAAAAGAAAATGATGGAGTAACTATGCAATATCTTTTGGACTTGTAAATAACTCAATATCCATAGGCTGGATCTATTTTTCGCTTAATCTCTAGAATTTCATTTAGTGTATTTCTCTCTTCGGAGTTTAATTTCTGCGTGAATCGTTTTAGTATTTTCTTTGTATCTGAAGAAGAAGGTAATGTATAGAATACTTCTTCTTCTACTATCTGTCTTCCTATAGTTATGTTTTGCACAGAGCATGCTACTTCTTGTCCAACTTTAACAGAAGTTATGGTTTTGCCATCATGTTGGAGTTGGTGTATAACACCAATTTTTTTTCCAGCCTTGTTCATGAAGGGAACTTTCTGACGTAAGGTTCCTACGTCGACTCTGATGCCAAACACTGCTGGATTGTTATTTCTAAAAATGAAACCTTTGAGAAAAGTGAACTTGCATATTGGAGTTAGTTCAGCCAAAATAGAATTTTCTTCATCAGCTTTATCATCCTCAACCCATTGTGTGTATGTATCAATTAAATTGTAGATTATTTTATCAGCAAAAACTCTGATATGATTATCTTCCGCTTCGGTTTCAGCGTCTTGTAAAGTCTTTACATTGAACGCCAAAATTATACCCAGATGTCTATCATTTTCTTTTACTGCCATAGCTTCTAGGACATCTCTACGAGTTACTGGTCCTATGTCAGCTTTTGAAATAGGAATTTGTTGACGCCGTAACATTTCTGTTAAAGCTTCAAGAGATCCAATAGCATCACATTTTAGAATTATTCCATTTGTTTCAGTATTAATAAAAACAGATTGCATTTCATCCTCAATGGATTTTTTAAAACCTTCCATCTCCAAATTATCATCTGTTGCATAAAGTGTGCTACCAGGCAAAACACCTTCCAAATCAGGCGATGCTATTTTTACACCAGCAGCTGCTTGTATGTGCTCTACTGGTTTGAATTTATCTCGAGGATCTCTCATTTCATCTAATGCCTTAGGCAACAGTAAAGCCTTAGGTTTTGTAACAATCACTGAATCTCTTTTTGCCATTATTATTGAATCATCTTTTTTCATCTCTCCATCAATCAAAATCACATTTGCTGTAGGACCCAAACCTACTTCATCATTAACTTCTAATACAATTCCTCGATTGGTTTTTTCCTCCTGGTTTAATTTTTCTTTTAGATATTGCTGGGTCAATCCAACTAGAACAGCAAATAGTTCAGGTATACCGATACCTGTTTTTGCACTAACTGGCACTATCGCAATCTCCTTTTTGTAGTCATTAATCCTGTAAAATGCCTCGGATTGATATCCCAAAACAGAAAGTGCAGTTACTACGTTGTAAATTTTTTCATCCAAAAATGTTTGCACTTCAGGATTTTGTTTCTCAATTATTTGTGAAATAAATTGTGTTTGTACATCCTTCCAACCAGAAATCATGTCAGTTTTATTTAGTGCTACAACAAAAGGTACCTTACGGCTTTCTAAAATTTTTAAACTTTCATTAGTTTGGGGTTGGAATCCCCTATTTGCATCAACTACTAAAATTGCAATGTCTGCTGCAGAGCCTCCGCGTGAACGTAAATTTGTAAAAATTTCGTGGCCTGGTGTATCAATTACTAAAATGCCTGGAATTTTATGTTCAACTTTACTTAATTTTTCATATAATGGTCCACAAATTTTTTGTATAGTTTCTACTGGTAGAAAACTTGCACCTATATGCTGAGTTATACCACCAGCTTCTCTTCCTTGTACGCCAGTTCCACGTACTTTGTCAAGTAGTGAGGTTTTCCCAGAATCAACATGTCCTAAAACAGACACGATTGGTTGTCGAATGCGCATTTTTAATCACTAGAATATTACATTCACTTCCTTATCAAAACTTTCTCTAGAGTCTGATGCGTGGATAGAGTTTTCTGTTATACTTATACCAAAATCACCACGTATTGTACCAGCACTAGCTTCCTTAGGGTTTGTGTTACCTATAATTTCCCTGGTTAGGCTGACCGCATTATCACGTTCAATTATTGCAGCGACAACATCTCCTGACGTGATAAATGACACCAATTCATCAAAAAATGGTTTAGAGCTGTGTGCAGAATAGAATTCCTTTGCCATTTCTGTTGTAAAATTTAACATTTTTTGCTTTGAAATAGCGAACCCCTTCTTTTTAAAACGTGAGAGAATTTCTTCTACTAGGGTTCGTTTTACTGCATCTGGCTTTACAATGATTAGTGTCTGTTCTGTCAACTTACTTTTTTGCTTTTTTAATTCCGCCTTTAACGTATTTTTTTGTCCATTTTAGCTTTCTAGGATCACGCTTTAGAACAAGGAGATTTTTTTTACATTTAGAAGAACAAGACCACAGTACAGTTCCATCATTCTTTGCAAGCATTGTACCAGAGCCTTTTGCTATTGGACGGTTACAAAAATTACATGATTTTATTAACATACTCATAAAATTCACTACCTAATCTTTTTAGCTTCACGTTCTGTTTCTCTTAATATTAGAATATCAGATAATCGTACTGAGCCTTTAACGTTTCTTGTAAGTACTCTCCCCTTGTCTTTACCATCTAAGACTTTTACTCTAACTTGAATAACTTCTCCAGCAATACCGGTTCTTCCTACAATTTGAATAACTTCAGCTGGTGTTAATTCATCAATTTGTGATTTTGTACTGCTCATTTGTCCGGTTTGCCACCTTTAATTTTTGTAATTGATGCTATAACTTCATCAATTATATGTTGAGCATCACCAGAATCCAAAATTGCAGCTGCAGCACAGATAACTTCAATACCTAATGCTTTTCCTAACTCTTGTTTACTTGGAACAAAAGCATAAGCGGCTCCTTGTTCTTCACAAATTATTGGAAGATGTGCTACAACTTCCGGTGGTTCTACATCTTCTGCGATAATAATTAATTTGCTTACACCTCTCTCAATTGCTTTGGTAGCCTCATTTGTACCTCTTTTTACTTTTCCTGTCTCAACAGCTACCCTAAGAGATTCATAAATAGGGCTGACTAGATTTTCCGGTATTTCAAATTTTACATAGTATGGTTTTGCCATTTACATCACCCTGAGGGATCATCTCCATTCCAAAAATCAAGCCAATTGGTATTAAAAGTGTTATCTGTCCAGAAACGATTTAATTTTTTGTGTATACTCTTTCATAAGTGCTTCAAGGTTTTTTTCTGAATCAGATTCAGCATAAATTCTGATTATAGGTTCGGTACCACTCGGTCTTATCATAATCCAGTTTTTCTTATCAAAAACAATCTTTATACCATCTGTGGTATCTGCATTTGGAAACTCCTCTGAGAGTTCGGAGATTATTCTATCCACGTCCTCTTTTTTGCATGAAATTTTATCTTTAGTTGTAAAAGAAGGTGGTAAAGTTTCAAGTTCTTCACTTATACTCTTGTTTGAGCTTGCAAGTAATTCTAAGAATAAAGCTAGTGTCATGCCACCATCTCTCACATGATTATGTTTTCCGAACATGAACCCACCATTTTCTTCAAATCCTATAAGCGCATCTTCAATGAGCATTTTTCTTGAGACTTCAACACTTCCAACCTTAGTTCTGATAACAGTGGAATCAGTATGTCTAACTGTCTCGTCAATTGTGTTTCCAGAATTAATGCATGTGACCACTTTAGAATTTGGATTTTTCTTTAATAGATAATTTGACAATAATAGTGCAGATTTATCACCAGAGAGTAGTTTTCCTGTATTATCACAAAATATACTTCTATCACCATCACCGTCAAATGCAACACCAAGGTCAGCATTGTTATTTACAACAGCTGAAGATAGTTCTTCAAGGTTGTATGGAGTGGGTTCAGGACCCCTTCCAGAAAAAGTTCCATCAATTTCCTGATTGATTGCTATAGTTTCACATCCCAATTGCTCACACAATTTTATTGCAGTAATTGTTTGGGCACCATTTCCAAGATCTAATGCAACTTTGAGATTTTTTGATTTTATTTTTGAAACATCTACTTGTGATTTTATTCCATCAAGATATGTTTGAATTGATCTATCATCATTTTTTGTTGAACCAAATTCAGAAATGTTCTGGTTCCAGTTTTTTTGAAAAAAAATCTCTTCAATCATGTTTTCATCCTCACGTGAAATCTCTACACCATCACTTGCAACTGGTTTAATACCATTATACTCAGGTGGGTTATGTGAAGCTGTGATCATAATTCCACCATTATATCCTAGCTTTTTGGTTGCAAATTCCAAGCATGGAGTGGGGACAAGACCTGCCAGATCGGAATTAATACCAGCAGAATTTAATGTAGAACAAACTATTTTTGAAATTACTTTACTAGAGTTTCTTCCATCATATCCAACAAGAATTGTACCTTCCTTGAAATAAGTTGAAATTGATAATACAAGATCATGTACAAACTCCAAAGTAAAATCTTCAGAAAAAACTCCTCTTACACCATTTGTTCCAAATAATTTGCCCATACAGTGCAATACAATACCGATAAATTTGTCTGTTGTTACACAAAGCTTGCGGGAGTCGCCCAGCCTGGTCAAAGGCGCAGGGCTTAGGACCCTGTCTCTCAGGAGTTCGTGGGTTCGAATCCCACCTCCCGCACCATTGGTATATATGGAATTAATTACCAACCACGCCAATGAAGAAAACCATAATTGGTATCACTGTTGTTGGAAAAGACAAAGAGGGTGTTGTTGCACAATTTACAAACTTTGTATTTCAGAATAGCGGTAATGTTGAGAAAGTAAATCAAAATGTAATCAAAGGTCTATTTGGAATGTATCTAGAAGTATCTTTTACTTCTAAGATTAATTTTAAGCAACTTAATTCCGGGCTTCAAAAATTGGGTAAAAAACTAAGGATGGAGGTAAGTACACATTCTGAAACTAATGTGGAAAAAAGTATTGCCATATTTGTTACCAAAGAGGATCATTGTCTGAAAGAAATCTTATCAGCTAGACGTGCAATTAGAGGTAAGATTTCTGTTATTGTTGGTACGGAAAGAACGCTTGCATCACTTGCAAAAAAGGCAAAAGTTCCATTTGTTGTTGTTGAAGACAGAAGCCAAGAGAAGGCTGAAGAGAAATTACTCAAAATTTGTAAAAAGTATCAGGTGGATCTGATTGTTCTGGCACGATATATGCGAATTTTGACACCAAACTTTGTCTGGCGGTATCCAAATAGAATAATTAACATTCATCCATCATTGCTTCCAGCATTTCCTGGCTCGCTGGCTTATGCGCAGGCATTTGAACGTGGAACGAAAATCGTCGGTGTAACATCACACTATGTTACCGAAAACCTTGATCAGGGACCAATAATCTTCCAAGATTCCTTCAAAGTGACACCAGAGGACACTCTCGAATCGATAAAAAAGAGAGGTCAGAAATTGGAAGCTACTACCCTTTTGAAGGCTGTAAAGATGCATTTGGATAACAAGTTAGAAGTTCGCTGGAGAAAAGTTCACACCAAGTCAAAGTGAAAGTAATGGACGCTAGCGAACTGTATGATCCAGAATTTAGAAAATTAATCAAATCCAAGAAGCAGACAGTTATCATTCCTGTCGGTTCGCTTGAGCAACATGGGGCTCATTTACCGATAACAACTGACTCCGATATTGTTACAGAGATTGCTTCACGCTTAGGAAAAAAATGCGGCTTCATAGTTTTTCCAACCATTAGCTATGGTGTTTCTCAGGAACACGATCCTTTTTTTAACGTGAGTCTTGAAGGCAATACCCTTTGGAATATCATAGGTGATATTGATAGATCAGTGGTAAAAAACAAACTCAAGTCAGTTATAATTTTGAATGGGCATCATGGAAACGCTTTATCATTAAAACTAGCAGAAAGAAAGACAATTCTCCAAAGACCTGCTAGAATGCGGAAAATAAGATTTTACTCATATTGGCATTTTATGAAGCATGAATTTGATCATGCTGGATTCGTAGAGACATCAATGATGCTCGCCATTTCTGATAAAGTTAAGATGAAGAGGGCGAAAAAGGGGTTAATAACAAAGGGCTTGAGCGAGAAGGAAATCCAAAGAATTAACAAACTTTCTACACAACAGGGTGGATTTCCCAAAGTTGCAAAGAACGGAGTGTGGGGTGACCCAACAGGCGCAACAAAGAAGGACGGAAAGAAATTTCTTGCTGAAATTGTAAGGAACTTGGCAAAAGAGTGTCAATCTTGACTTACTGAGTATAGTTGAAAATTTTACCAGTGAATGTTTAATATACGGCTTCATAGTCAATGACAATAAGTGATATAATGTCCGTTGATATGGCAGTAAAAGTACTGGATGAAAGTATTAACAAAATAGTACTGATCAAGCTGAAAGGAAACAAAACCATTCGAGGTAATCTTCTTGGCTTTGACCAGCACATGAACCTGCTACTCGACCAATCAGAAGAGATCCCTTCTGAAGGCGATTCTAAGAGTCTAGGATCCATAGTTGTGAGAGGAGATAACGTAGTAATGATATCTCCACCTCCTGCATAAGGTGATAACAAAATGGTAAAAGGAACAACATCGATGGGTGGTTTTACTAGAAAACATCCACATATCAGATGTAGACGGTGTGGCAAAAACTCATTTCATTTACGTCATCACACTTGTGCGAGTTGTGGGTTCCCTGATGCTAAAAGAAGAAAATACTCTTGGATCAAATGGTACACGTAAATGCAAGAAATTGAATATAGCACTAGAAATGAGGCTAATTCATTAATTATAGAGCGGGATATTCTCACAAAAACAATTTTTAGGGTTTACCAGCAAGGTTCCAATTTAACCAAAATTCAACGGGACAAGCTTTTAACGAGATATCAGCATCAACTCGGAGTAGTAGTAACTAAGATAGAAGAATTAGGAAATGCAATGAGGAATACAGGCACGAATCATTCTGATGAAGGATTGTTCGCGGCTATGGAACAAAAATTATCACGGATAGATGAAAGACTAGAAGAAATGTCATCAAGAAAAACTCCATCCAATAAACGCGCAGAGCGACAGGCACAAAGGAACATACAATCATCAGTCCCAAAAAATAAGAAAAAACCTACTTACACGTCGGATGTGAAACTAGACTCGCACAACTATGGACCTCTCGAAATTACTACTCTAACTCAGATACCAAATGCGCTTCCAGAATTTTTCAAGAAAAAACTCAAACCATCTATTCCAAAAACACAACATGTAGAACCTAGCGATAATGAGAAAGTGGTAAAAATTGCAGAAAATGTAAGCGAGGTAAAAGTAATACACTCTAATGTTTGTGAATATCCTGATTGTACCAATCCAAAGTTTTCTAACAAGCATTGTTCAGTACATACTGATCCAAACGCAAAAGAATCCACCACCAGTGAAAAGAAAGTAGTTCTTTCTGGGTTGGAAGTTGAAAAAGTGCCACAAGCTGAAATTGATGACGGATTACCAGATGACAGCAACCTAGAAGATGACGATGTTGATATTAGTGCACTTACGAAAAAAATGAATGAATCATTGGACAAATTAGATCAAGCTGAGGTAGAGTAATTGACATATGATGATGCCATTACGGCATTATCGAAGGATGCTGTAAAGCTAGTAAAAAACCATCAGACTATAGGATTAGGTAGTGGCAGATCTGCAACTGCATTTGTAAAGTCATTATCATCGCTTGTCAAAAAAAAGAAATACAATATAAAATGTGTTCCAACTTCTTTACAAATAAAATTAGAAGCTGAGAAGGGAAATCTACATCTTATAGATACAGTTCTTGACAAAATTGACATTGTTTTTGATGGAGCTGATCAGATCGACAAGGGAAAAAATTTGATAAAAGGTGGAGGTGGTGCGTTACTAAGAGAAAATATTCTGATCAATGCAGCAAAAAAAGTTGTGATAATGGCAGATGATTCAAAATTTGTAACAAATTTTGATAGAAGTGTACCTGTAGAAGTTCATCCTTTAGCTAGAAATACTGTAACCAAAAATATTTCAAAAATTAGTGGCAAACCTAAGATCAGAATACTGGACAGGGGGTATCCATTCATTACAGAAAATGGAAACATCATTCTTGATTGCAATTTTGGTGTGATAAAAAAACCAAAATTATTGCGAGAAAAGATTAAGAATATTTCTGGAGTTTTGGAGGTGGGAATTTTTACTAGAAAACCAGATATTATTTACAAGGCACGATCAGATGGAAAGTTTGATGTGATCAAGTAGAATTGGTTTTTCTAGACACAAGTTTGCCATAACCAGGCTTACCTATAACTTGAAAATCTTCAGCAACAGTTTGACCACGAATAATGGTTTTCACTGGCCAACCTTTCAATTTCCATCCATCGTACACAATATAATCAGAAAATCCTCCGAACAATTCAGATGTTACTTTCTGCTCTTTCTTTAGATCAATTAGTGTAATATCTGCATCGGAATTAAGTTCAAGTGAACCTTTTGTAGGATACATCCCAAAAATTTTTGCGGCATTCATGCTAGTGAGACTTACTAATTGGGAAATGGTAATTTTGTTTTTGTTTACACCCTCACTTAACATCAATGGTAACAGTGTTCCAATACCCGGAAAACCCGCAAGTGCATCCCAAACTGTATCACCATTTAGTTTGAGTTTTAATTGGTTTGCAACATGGTCTGTTCCAATTGTATTTACATGGTTTTGACTAATCGCATTCCAGACGGACAAAACATCACTTTCACTTCTTATTGGTGGCATTACCTTAGCAAGATAGCCTTCTTGATTTTCATGGGAGAGTGTTAAGTAGTGAGGACATGTCTCTACAAAAATTTTTGTTCCATTTTTTCTTTCTTCACTAATTTGTTCTAAGGCATGACGTGAACCAATATGAGCGAAATAAAGAATACAGTTAGAATCTCTAGCAAATTTTGAAATAGTTTGTATCGATTTTATTTCAGATTTAGTTGGTCTACTTTCAGACCACGCATCAAGTCCATCTTGATTTTTTTCCTTGGCTTTTTTTATTCCACAGCCACATTGTTCGTAATCTTCTGCATGAACCAAAACAGGACAACCAAATGAAGATGCATTTTTCACAACTTTTTCGACTATTTCAGAAGTCACTTCTACACGTTCTTCCTGTAGGAGATTTTTTCCAGGTTCCATATCCATGTAAACATGGCCTACTTCTCCTCCTAGATTCATGTATAACTTGAAGGATGTAACGCCATTTTCTACGCAGTACTGCATTTCATCTACTTGTTGCGAATTGAAGATTGATGCGTGAATTGCATAATCAACATAATGTGATTTTGAACTTGCATTTAATTGCGGAGATAATGAATTCTTATACGAATCACCTCGTCGAAGCATTCGCATCATAGTGGTTATTCCACCAATTGCAGCTGCGTGTGATTCTGATACAGCTGCATGTTCTATGGGAGAATAAACTCCATAGTGTACATGTGTATCAATAACACCCGGAATCGCAACAAGTCCATCCGCATTAATTTTTCTGTCGGATGATGGCATATCATTTGTAAAACCAATTATTTTCCCTTCGTCTAAAACTATGTTTTTATCAATTATTCCCGTAGGCAGAACCACATGGGAACCTACAATTACTGTGTCACATGTCATCCAATTTTATTATAAAAATCCGCTATTTGTAGTTGAGTAAATGAATAAAAACCGATTGAATGATGAATATTGAGGGCTGGTGATTTAGTGGTATAATGCCACGTTCGCAACGTGGTTGTCAAGGGTTCAATTCCCTTCCAGTCCACTATCTAGAAAACATTATACATAAACTAGGAAATCATATCACATGAAGGTATTCAACGGCAAGGAAGCTGCAGAGCAGTATATGTCAAGTCACACACTGACCTTTTCAACACCTGATCTTACGCTTAAGCGATTCTCGTTTTGGTTGGGTGATATAGTTCCTGACCCAAACAACAAAGAAGAG
>JACASW010000005.1 GCA_013390785.1 Marine Group I thaumarchaeote | reverse complement strand
TAAAACTAAAATTAAAAAATGTTACAAAAACCAAAAATGAAGTTGTATTACACTATGAGAATTAACTTTGCATTTCTTTCCTTATATTATCAACTTGTTTAGCAAATGCCTTTTTTGATTTATCATTTTTCTTAAGATTTAAAACCCCACTACATGATGGGCATTTAAAAAAAGATTCGAGAGCATCTTCAAATGTAAGTCTTGAACAATCATTGTTTCCACAATGATAGAATTGTGATGAATTTTCATAGTCTAATCTATGTTGAAGCCTTTCACTAATCTTTTTTTTCTGATTCTCAATAAAGTTTTCAACTTCATCTCTTCTAGAACGCCAACGATAAACAAACCAGCCTTTTCTCTCATCTTTCACCCTAACTCCAGTAATGAGAGCTTTGCCAAAAAGATCATACAAAACTTTTCGAACCATATTGATCCTTAAACCAGTTGAACTTGCAATTTCTTCATCTGTTGCGTCCATTGATTTTAAAAGCGATCTTGCAACCTTAAGGTACTCATCACCACCAATCATATACGAAATTTTCACAAATGGATCTTCGTATTTATCAATCAACAGAATAATCCTGATTTTCCATTATTAATCAGTTTTTTTATTCATCCTAACTTCCTTGCCTTGTTCTTGAGGAATTATTACCCTCTCCGGATCCTCAAATTTGAATTCAAGCTGTTTTCCCTGTTGAATACGGTCCAACAGTACACCCAAAGCACTTACTTCTGAGTGTGGTTGGCTGCCTATTGCCACATTATAATCCGCCAATTCGTAGATTTCCCTCGGAACTTTCTCAGCTCCAACTACAATCAAAATTTTATCTTCATTTCGTATTTTTGTTTCAACATTGTTGATATTTTGGCCATACATTGTAAGATGAACAATTTTTGCCGCCGCATTTTTCTTTTCTTTAATGACTTTTTTCCATTCTGAAATAATTTCAATTTCAAAATCACCACCCCAGGTTTTGTTAATGTTGGAAATAGTATGCTTTATTTCAGGATTTACTTCATTCATATAGATTTTTTGTGCACCAAATGATCTTGCAACTAGAGCTACATGAGTAGTAACTCTATCGTCTCTAACAACCCGTTGACCAATCCTTAGAACTTCAATTTCCATATGTTTTCACTCCAACTTTATCACTATTCTGTGATACGTCATTTTGGAAAAAATTACCAATTATTTTTTTAAGTTTGCTCATGTTTTTTCCTGTAACTGCAGAAATATCAATCCATTTTTTATTACCCTTCAATTCTAAGTAATCTACTATGTCTAAAACTTGATCACCATCTAACAATTCCGATTTATTTAAAGCGAAAACTAACTTATTTGATTCCACACCAATTTCATTTAGCGTTGTGTAGCAACTTTTGAATTTTTTTTGTAATTCGTCTAGATTATCACTTGCATCAATTACAAATATTATAACATCAGTATACAATAATTCTTCTAGTGTTGATTTGAAAGCTTCAATCATATATGCTGGAAGCCTGCTGATAAATCCTACAGTATCTGAAATTAATGCAGTTTCTTGGTTTATCATTACTCTACGAACAGTAGTTGAAAGAGTTGTAAACAGCTCATCGTTTTTTTCTCGTTGTTCTCCTGTTAGTGCATTAAACAATGTAGTTTTACCTGCTGAAGTATATCCTGCAAGTGAAATTGTCTTGAAACCAAGCCGTTTTCTTGCTTGTCTATGAAGTTTACGTTGTTTTCCTGACTTTACCAGCTTTGATTTGATGTTAATCATTCTTTTTTTGATTTCATTATAGTATACATCAACTTCAAATGTTCCAAGGCCCATAAATCCTGGCTGTTCACCTTTTTTTGAAAGTCTTACTTTTTCTTTAGCTCTCGACATATCATAGCGTGCCTGTGCCAGTTTAACTTGAAGCTTGGATTCAGCACTGGAAGATCTTTTCTCAAATATTTGTAAAATCAAAGCTTCTCTATCCAATATTTCCATTTTAAGCTCGGAAGCCAGATTATAGTTCTGGCTTGGCTTTAATATATCGTCAAAAACTATCACATCTGGTTTTACCGTAGATATGATTTCTTTAAGATCTTCAATTTTACCACCACTCAAGCCATATTTTGGCTTCTGCAGGAAGTTTTGTTTTATGACATGCTTTACTTTATAGTCAGCTGACTCGCAAAGGGCTACTGCCTCATCAATCATATCATCCTGGTCATATGTAATTAAAACAGCTGAATTCATCGCTAAAACTCTACATCTTTGATTTTTTGAGAATTTTTTCTATATTCATATTTAAAACAATTTCCCCAATGTCGCTTGCATACTCTGCAACTCTTTTTACATTCTCCACAATTTTTCTAATTCTAAAAATTTCCTCCTCGTCTTTACTTGTTTTCAAATTGTCCAATATTCTTTTTTCATATTTTTGGATATTATTTGCACTTTCAATTGATTTCTCTGCTTGGTCATAGTCTTTTTTGAATAAGGCTAGGCATGCATCATCCATTACTGAAATCGCATAATTACTCATTTCTTGTATTCTATCAAAGTTTTTGCCCTGTATGGGAGTTTTATAATCTAAAACATCCTGTGATAGTCTTACCGCATGATCACCCAATCTTTCCACATTTTTGACAACAACTCTGTAACCAAGGCAATCACGTGCATTATCAAATCCCATTTCCTTTAACATGTGATCATTTTCAATTGCAATTGCAAGTTGTCTAGTAATATAAAATCCAAATCTATCTACATCATCGTCACTGTTGATCACTTCTTTTGCAAGTTCTTCATTTCCTTCCTTTATTGCAATTAACGCATCATCTAGCATTGATTTTGCTAACAACATCATTCTTTTGAAAGCGGCATCAACTGATAATTCTACTAAATTAATTAGAATTTGAACAGTTATACCATCTGATGAATCAGCAGTTATTTCTGTACCCATTAAAATTTTCTTAACAGTATTTCTAATTCCAATTCTCTGTGATGGCGTAATTCGTCCTACTCTAGGCTTGATGCTGATTGTCTTAAAGTGAAGAAAGTATAATGAAACTAATTTTCTTATTACAGTTGATGTTTTTTCATTTGGTTCAATTTCAATTGTGGCTGTTTCAGTTTGGTCTTTTTTTCTCGTATTGTATGGCGTAACATGTAAGCTGGAAATTCCTTTTCGACCTACTGAAACTTGATCTCCCTGCTTTAGACCTAGATCAGTAATCCATTGTTTGGGCAGAGAAATAATGTAAGTCGATTTACCTGTAAACTGAATTTTTCTAGTTTCTTCACCAGATGACATAACTATAGTTATTTTTTTGTTCTATATAGATTAACGGAATTCTATATTATAGTACCAACGAATATTTAGATATCTAGGCAAGCATTTGAGTGGATCCTGTTTTAAAACTCAAACACACTATTGATGCCCTATTTGGCGTAGGCGTGTCTAGACATTTGCCTAAACAGATAGAGTTTTTCTTTTCAAAGAGGACTGGGCGAATTCGTGAGGTATATCATAACCAGAAGCTTCTTTGCACATTGCGAATTGATGGTGGTCTGGCAATAACACCATATTTTGCTCAAATTCTTATGAAGAATAAAAAATTCAAGGAAAACTGTCTTGAGATTGACAAAGACTCGAAACCATTTGTAGAAGATGGAAGGTCAGTATTTTGTGGTCATGTTGTTTGGTGTGGGAAAAATATCAGAATTCAAAGTGAAGTTCCAGTTCTGTACAAGAATAAGGTTATTGCAGTAGGAAAGGCCATCCTGTCTTCAGAGATGATGAAGGAACAAAGAATCGGAGTGGCAGTAAAAGTCAGAGATAGTTTAAAAAACCAGCCAGGGGGATAGATGAACATGATGCGTGGAGGTAACCGCCAAATGCGAAGAATGATGGATAAGATGGGCCTTGATATGGAAGAGATTCCAAACGTACAGGAGGTCATCATTAAGACCGATAAAAAAGAGATTATTATTCCAAAGCCATCTGTCACTGAAATGAAGTCAAAAGAAAATTCAATCTTTCAAGTGATTGCAGAGAGCTTTGAGGAAAAAGAACTTGAAGTGCCAATATTTTCAGAGGATGATATAATGCTAGTATGTCAGCAGGCAAATTGTGATGAAGAGAAGGCTAAGGATGCCTTGGCTGAAACCAAAGGTGACATAGCTCAGGCAATTCTAAGGCTAACTAGTGGTTAAATTATGACCATAACATTTCCCGCAACAATAAGAAAAAGTGGGTTAGGGTTTGGTTTATTCCTAAATATCCATAATTTTTAAGATGAGGATATGTCTATAGAGTGCTGATGATTATAGAAGCTGGTTCTCTCTGACTTCCGAAGAGTATGATGAGTTTCGTTCAAGGTTAGTCTTTGAACGCCGAATTATGAAGCATTATTTTTTAAGACAAGTCTTATCTTAGGATATTATGAACGATAAGGAAGCACTCAAAGAATCTTAGAAAAATGACACAACCAGCATGGACACTAACTGATAAGGAAAAAATCAAAAAGACTTTAGAATTAATTGAAGATTTTGAGAATTCAGGATCATCTAAACATTACAAAGCAAACGCACAGAAAATGAGAATAATGCTAGATGCAATTAAAAAAACCTTAGAAAAATAGTATTTCAGAAGTGTGAAAGCCTCAAGAATTGGTTAAAATACAGATTTTTTCTGTAAATTGTTTGCGAAATTCGCAAAAACATGTTATTAATATACCTTTTTATTATTTTTTTTGAAAATGCTTCAAAAGATTATATAAATCAATAAAATTATTGCAAGTTTTTTCTATAATATTGAAAATTTTCGCAGATCCACGCTTAAATAATTATTATTCCTATAATATATGTAATAAAAATGACATGTAAAGGAATTTGTAGCAGATACAAGGCACAAAAGCCTGTAGGCACGGGAAGATACGCTTCGGGTCAACGTAGGTGTCAGATTTGTGAGATTTTCATTAAATGGGAAGGTCTGTGGTGTCCATGCTGTGGATATCGATTAAGAACCAAACCACGAAACTTGAAATACAAAGCAAAACTACGCGCACGAGTAAACGCCGAAGCTAAGAACGAATCGGTAGCAATAAACGCCTAAGCCACTTCATAAGCTTATTGGCTGGTGAATTGCGTTTTTCGAAGACGGTTGTCGATATTGATAAACGTAGTTTTACAATTCAGATATTGCTCTTCGATAACGGCAGTTTTGTTTCTATAACAGAAGGTCAGGAAAAGATTGGTGGCTTGACAGCATCTATTGGTACAGGTTCTGTACCAATTACTAATCCAATCATACCGGCAAAATCAGAATCTCTTTTTTTAAAATTAATCTCGGAACAATTATCTTCAATCATAACAGGCATTAACCTTGTGTCTGCATTTATTCCAAAAGAGCTAGAAAACAAAACTGCTAAAACTTTGATTGCTAAAATAAAGGAGATTGTTGAAAAATGACAGTTGATATGAGAAGTTTTCTACAGGAAATTAAAAAAACCAATGATGTATTCACAGTAAAGAAGAGTGTTTCTACAAAATATGAGATTGCTGCTGTTACTGAAAAGCTTGATGAGTCAAAGGCTGTCTTGTTTGAAAATATCAAAGGAAGCAAATTCAAGATGGTTTCGAACCTGGTTGGAAGCAGAGATAGGTTTGCTCAGGCTATAGGCGCTAAAAAATCTGACATTAATCAAAAAATTGTTAAGGCGATTTCTTCTACAAAAAAGCCAAAAATTTCAAGAACAGCAAAGTTTTTTGAAAATAGCTCTAAGGACATATCTGTCCTTCCAATAGTAACCCACTTTCAAAACGAATCAGGCCCTTTCATCACATCATCTATACTATACACAGCAAACCAGGAAAAGAAATCCCAAAACTCTTCTTTTCATAGGCTAATGCCAATTGGAAAAAACCAATTTTCAATTAGAATGGTAGAGGGCAGAGATCTTCATAGGACATTCATGTTTGCAAAAAGCCATGGGGAGGACCTACCAATTGCGATTACTGTTGGAGTTCACCCAGCCATTTCAATTGCTTGTGCATTTCAAGCAAAATGGGGAAAAAACGAACTTGAGATAGCTAACTCACTTTTAAACAATAAACTTACTTTGACGAAATGTCCTAGTACTGGGCTACTGGTACCATCAGCTGCGGAAATTGTCATGGAAGGAAAAATTCTGCGTAACAAAACCCACAAGGAATGGATGGTTGAAATGCTTCGAACATACGACATGCCAAGACCAGCACCAGTAATTCAAATTGAAAAACTGTATTTCAGAAACAATCCAATTTACCATGATATTCTGTCTGGTTACAGCGAGGCAAGATTGCTTATGGGCATGCCTATTGAGGCTAAACTCAACAGTATAATGAAAAAAAAATTCCCGCAGACAAGACAGGTGATTCTGACAAGCGGTGGAGCCAACTGGCTTCATGCTGTAGTCCAAATCTCAAAAACCAGAACAACCAATGTAAAAAAAATCATTAATGAAGTGTTCGCCAATCATAGATCATTGAAGATGGTGACCGTAGTAGATGATGATATTGATCCTACCGATGCCGTAGCTGTAGAATTTGCCATGGCTACTAGGTTTCAGGCTGACAAGGATCTGGTAATAATTAAAAATGTGAGAGGCTCCAGCCTTGATCCTTCTAGTGACCAAAAGAAATTACGAACCACAAAAATGGGAATAGATGCTACAATACCTGCCTCAAAGAGACCAGATGGCTTCAAGTTAGGCAAAATCCCAAAATCTAAAACAAACCTGAAAGACTATTCGAAGAAATGAATGCGGGTTATTTTATCGCAATTGTACTAGTTTCTGGGTTTGTTGCAGGCACAATACATGGTGCAGTAAATTTGGTAATTGTAGAACCGTATCTTGATGAGGCGATTAATATTGAAAACCGAAATCTCTTTGCATCTGGGGATGCTGAAGACACACCTCAGTTTTGGGTTGAATACAATTCGTATCGTGATTGGCAAAAAAGCGGTCAATTGCTGGCAGGTGGAATCCTGGGAATGTCAATAGGTGCGTTGTTTGGAATTGTCTTTGCCTATTCAAGAAATTCCTTACCAGAAGGGCACACTGTAAAGAAAACATTTGTTCTTGCTGCAATCATGTGGATTACAATTTTCTTAATACCATTTTTGAAATATCCAGCAAATCCTCCAACCGTTGGAGATGCAGACACTGTAGTACTGAGAGGAATACTGTATCTTTCGTTCATTGCAATTTCTGGTTTTTCAGCCGTTGGTTTTTCTAGATTGTACAAGAAACTTGAAAACAAAAAATATCTTGCATTTGTTGGTTACGCGGTTTTTATCACGGCTATATTTTTTATGATGCCACCAAGTCCTGATGAAGTTACTGCTCCGATGGATTTGGTAAACGGTTTTAGAGTAATGTCTGTTATTGCTGTTACAACATTTTGGATTGCTGAGGCAATAATACTTGGATTGTTGTGGCAAAAGTACAAGACAAAGTTACAGGAACCATAATCATTCTACATTCTTAGAATAAGAAACTAGAATGTCTGGATCATTTAAATAACTTAGCTAAACCTAAGAAAATACTTTGAGTGCAAAATCAAAAGTCATGACTAAAAAGACCATTCTGCTTTTTGCACTAATTGCTGGAGTTGCTGCCTTCCCATTAGCAGCTTCAGCACAAAGTGATTCTGTTCCTGATTGGGTAAAAAACACGGCAGGATGGTGGGCAGATGATCAGATTTCCGAGACAGAATTTGTTAATTCGATGGAATATCTGATTGATTCTGGAATTATTGATGTATCATCACAAAACTTTGGTATCACTGAACTCACGATTGGTTTCATACCATCTGAAAAAGCAGATGAACTATCACCAAAGGCTGAATCTCTTGCCAGATTTTTGGAATCTGAATTTAATGGAAAAGTGGATGTCAAAATTGTTGTACCAACAAATTATGAAATAATCATTGAAGGGCTAAAGTTTGGACATATTGACGCCGCATTCATGGATACGGGACCTGGTTGGATTGCACATGATAGAGCAAATGCTGAGGTTGTGATGGCTGAAGTAAAGAAAGGTAAAGTGGGTTACTATGCAACTGTTTGGCAACGAGCTGATTCAAACTACTCATCAATTGATGAAGCAATTGGAAACAAGGTAGCTTTTACTAGCATTACTGGTTCGTCAGGATTCGTTAGACCTGTTGGTACACTAATTGACCGTGGTTTAATCACAGTGGAAGGAGACGACATTGTCGCATTAAAGAAAGCATTAGATGATTCATTTGAATATCATGCATTTGGAGGAGGATACAAAGCAGCACTTGAGTTGCTCTTGAATGGCTCAGTTGAAATGTCATTTGGTTCTGACATTGCTCCAGAAAAATACTTGACTCCAGAACAGCAAGCTCAACTCAAAAAAGTTGAGACGCTTGGTCTAGTACCATCTCATGTCTTTGTTGCATCAAATAATCTTTCAGATAAGACAAAGCAGCATTTAGTCGACTCGATGGTAAAATTAAACCATCAGGATAATAATCAAATTTTAAAAGACATCTATGGCGCTGATGCATTGTTACCAACAACTGCTGAGATGCACATTGGCAACTTTGGACAATATCTAGATCTATTACCTGGAATTGAAAAAGCAACTTTTGAGAAGAAGAATTACGATATTCCAAAATAATTAACTAATATGCAGGAACAAAAGGGATCCCCATCCCCATCAATATCTACACTGTCAATTGTTCAGATGAATGATGTTTCGGCCTCATACGACTCGAAGAATTATGTGTTAAAAAATGTCAAAATGTCAATCACTAGAGGAAGCAATTATGCAATCGTTGGGCAATCCGGTTCTGGTAAATCTAGCTTATTGAAATTGATAAATGGCATGATGAATCCAAGCCAGGGGAAAATCCTGGTTGATTATAAAATTCCCAACATATCTGACAAAAAATTCAAGTCATTTATGCACAAAATTGGCTACATTCCTCAAAATCTTGGCTTGATAAAAAATTCTACAGTACTTGAGAACATTTTGATTGGAGCATTGCCTCGTGTTAGCGGATTAAATTCATTCTTCAAAAAATTTTCTGATTTAGAGATTGACAATGCCAAAAAAATTCTAAAATTAGTTGGTCTTCAGGGGAAAGCTGAAAGAAAGGTCTACATGCTCAGTGGTGGAGAAAAGAGAAGAGTTGCAATAGCAAGAGCTCTTGTCCAAAAACCAGATATTATTCTTGCAGATGAAATTGTATCCGAGTTGGATCATGTTACTGCACGAGAGATCATGGATGTTTTAGCAGAAGCACAGGCAACAATGAAACTTACTGCAATAATGGTTCACCATGATCTTCAGCTTGCATTGGAGTATGCTGACAGAGTTGCAGTGATTAAGGAAGGCGAAAAAGTTCTTGAAATTGGTGTTGAAGGAGATAAAATTGTAGACTTTCAGTCGGGAAATTATACACAAAGAGAAATTTTGGAGATGTTTACCAATGAATCAGAAGAATAATCTGATCATCGGACTAATTATTGCATGTGTTGTAGTCATGTCTGTCAATGTTGATGCAGACCCAAGAGACTTTGCAGAGGGACTACCAAACATTGGAATTATGCTAAAGGAGATTACTGAAGTAGATTCCTCACTTTTTGTAACTGCATTCTGGTCAATGTTAGAAACAATCCAGATAGCATTTATTGGAACTGTCGTGGGTGTTGCAATTGCACTTCCACTAAGCTTGTTAGCTGCTAGAAATTTGAACAACAAATTTGTTTACGTACCTGTTCGTGCGTTGCTTGCTGCCATTCGTACTTTCCCTTCAATTCTTTGGGCAATTTTATTTGTAATTATAGTAGGTCTTGGTCCGTTTGCAGGCGTGTTAGCAATCATTATGTACACAGTTGGATTTATCGCAAAACTACAGTATGAAGCCATCGAGGCAGTTGACGCTGATCCTATGGATGCGGTAGGTGCGATTGGAGTTTCAAAATTACAGCTGATCAGGTTTGTTGTATTACCAGAATCTGCATCACATCTACTCAGCCAGATTTTGTATATTTTTGATTATAACATTAGGCAGACAAGTATTCTTGGTCTGGTAGGCGCAGGCGGAATTGGATTTTACATCATAAACTACATCAAGTTCTTTGAATATGGCAAAGCTGCAGTTTTCATGCTTGTTGTACTTGCAACTGTCTTGATAATTGAGTGGGTTAGTGTACGTGTAAGAGACAAGTACATTGTCAAGTCACAAAGAGGAAAGCAGATTAAAGCCTAGGTGAAAATGAAATATGGAAAAGGGGGATTGTCCAACATGTGGAAAGGACATGAGCCAACATGATGAATGGCAGGCTTATTTATGCGTGGAAAAATTTATCAAAGTTGCAACCAACCCAGTTGCTTATGGCTCTGTGAAAAAGATAATGTGTCCAACGTGCAAGGGAGACATGGGAGACCATAACGAGAAACAGACAACAGAGTGCATGAACGAGTTTCTCAAAGATGTGACATCCGAAAAAGCTTAGAACCTTCGTTCTTTGATTAAATTAAAGCCCAGAATCTACCATTAGTGCAATAAAAAGTACTGCCAAATATGGGCTTGAAAACTTGAACAAAACCCAAGAAGATTTTTCGCTTGGCTTAGCAACCACCCAGAAACTAAGAAATATCATTAAAACTCCAGACGCAATTGCGGTATACAAATAAACTTCATGCATTAACGGTTCCCCATTTTCATGAGTTAGGAAAAATGGAACTACACTGAAGAGTACCATCATGAGTGTTGTACCAGCAATTATTCTAGCAGAAGTTTTTTCTGACTGCACAGCGGTTAGCATTGGAACGTTTACTTTTTTGTAATCATCCTTAAAGTGTAAAGTTAGTGCCCAAATATGCATTGGAATCCAAACAAAGACCAATCCTGCTATAACTAGACCAAAGTCCCAAAGACCAGTTGTAGTTACAGCAACATAGCCAATCAATGCTGGTGCGCCACCAGAGAATCCTCCTAAAACAATATTTGATCTACTTTTGCGTTTTAGACCATAACTATACACCAAAATATTATCTACTAATCCGAACGCCATAAAGGAACCAGCTAAGATACCTTGCCAAAATGATGCAGTGAAACATATTCCAAAAGCGCATGCCAATGATATTACAGCAAGTATCAGTCCAAAATTCCTAGCTTTTTCTGCAGGATAGATTCGTCTACTTGGTATCGGCCTGCCCTTGGTTCTTTCCATTATTGCGTCAATGTCTCTGTCATGATAGTTTGTCAACGTATTTGCAGCAGCAGAGCCTGCAGCTACCCCTCCGAGCAGTAACGCCCATGTTTCAAGAGAAATTGGAACATTGAAAACATTTGATGCAGTAAGTGCTGCGCCAAATGCAGTAAACACAAGAAGATACCAGATCTTTGGTTTTGTTAACTCATAGTATACGCCGATGTTTGATTTTGTGTTAAAAGTTTGCATTAGTTATCAGTCTTTTACAGATATACATCATTATTCTAACATATAGGGCATTTGTTTTGTTCGCGTCTTCATTTCTATAAAGCTCTCGGAGCCTATAATTCCATCAATTTTACCGATATTATCTGAAACAATCCTATACATCTCATTCAAGTTTTCGGCATACATTGTTACCAGTATGTCAAACCTACCAGTAACTTCCGCAACCTCTCTTACACCAGGAATTTTGAGTAGTTCTTGAATAATATTATCCCGCTGTTTTGAATCCATGTTAATTCCCGTTAATGACTTTACACCATATCCTAACTCCTTGTTGTTGATCTCAATTGTAAATCGTTCAATGAGTTTTTTCTTCATTAACCGCTTTATTCTACTGTAAACAACTGAAGAGTTAACATTAATTTTTTCAGCAAGTTTTGGAATTGAGATCGATGAATCCTTACTAAGTTCTGACAAAATTTTTTGATCTGTTTTATCCACTTTTGCCGTCTAAAACACCTGAAACCATACATATTTTTGGGATTAATAAAGCTATTATTGAAATTTTTATAAATTTTTTTCTTAAATCTTATCTTTTTTGTGTAGCATCTCAGCTAGGAGAACAGCACCTTTTGCAGATCCCATCTTCTTGTTATGCGAGAATAGCATGTACTTTATTCCATTATCAAACAGCTCTTCCTTTTCGACTCTACCTATTGTTGTAGTCATGCCGCCACCAACTTCTCTCTCCATTCTTGGTTGTGGTCGTGTTGGATCTTCATGAAATGCATAGTAGTCTTCTGGTGCTGAAGGCAATCCTGCGACTGAAATTTCTTTATTGTAAGCATCATAGGTATCTTTTGCTAAAGCTGGATCAATTTCCTTTTCTGTTTCAACAAAGACCGATTCAGTATGTCCATCGATTACAGGAACACGCGTACATGTGCAGCTAACTCTAATGTCCGCATCTTCAATCTTACCATCCTTCAGTTTACCTAGTATCTTTCTGGTCTCTTTTCTTACCTTACCTTCTTCTTTTGGAATGTATGGGAGTATGTTATCGGTAATTCCCATCGCAGATACACCAGTCTTTCCACCACCAGATATTGCTTGCATTGAAGTCATCAGTACTTTCTTTGCACCATATTTGTCAAATAGTGGTTTTAGCGTTATAGCTAAACCAGTAGTTGTACAGTTTGGTAGTGGTGCTACCCAACCCTTCCAGTTACGATTTTTCTTTTGAACTTCAAGTAGTTCTGCCTGCTCATCATTTACTCCTGGAATAAGTATTGGAACATCCTCTTCATATCTATATGCAGATGAAGTTGAGATTACAGGAAGATCTTTTGCAAATTTTGTCTCAATATCTCTTGCAGCCTGTGATTCTACTGCTGAGAAAATTAAATCTAATTCTGCAATGTTAACCTCATCAATTGTTAAAACTGGCATTTCCTTTATGTAATCTGGAATCTCTCCACCAACATCCCAAGCAACTATTCCATTGTCATCTCTTATAGCATCAATGTACTTTTTTCCAGCAGAACGCTCTGATGCGGCGATCTGGGTAACCTCGAACCATGGATGGTCATTTAAGGATTGGACAAACTCTTGACCAACTGCTCCAGTTACACCTATGATGGCTACTTTCTTTTTCATGAGTCACT
This sequence comes from Marine Group I thaumarchaeote, assembly GCA_013390785.1. GTDB lineage: Archaea > Thermoproteota > Nitrososphaeria > Nitrososphaerales > Nitrosopumilaceae > Nitrosopelagicus. The sequence goes on along the minus strand of JACASW010000005.1, from coordinate 78,196 downwards.
TTCAAGTTTTCAATTAATAATCGTTAGCACTAACCAAAACACACTAAATTACCAACTGACAATCTACAATGTGAAAATTCATCCAAACAAACCAGCGCAGTCACATATTCCAGCCTCACATGGGGGCAAATATGGCACAAAAAACCCTGATGCCAATGTGATTGATTTTAGTTCAAATGTAAACCCGCTAGGGTGTCATCCAGGGGTAAAACGTTATTTGAAAAAACAACTAAATTTGATTTCAGAGTATCCTGATCCAAATTCTACTAATTTACGGACAAACTTGTCATGGTTTACTGGTGTTCCAAAAAAGCAAATTGTTGTTGGAAATGGTGCAACAGAAATAATTTATAATTTTTGCAAAACTTTTCTAAATAAAAAAACAGATGTTCTGATTCCAATACCAACATTTAGTGAATATGAAATTTCTGCAAAACTTTGCGAGTGTAAAATATCATTTTTTAAAACTATGGATCTTTCAAAAAATTTACAGAAATTTATTATGAAAATTCCCAGAAATGGTTGTATTTTTATTTGTAATCCAAATAATCCCACAGGGGTTTTAATCCAGAAGAGGGAGATGCTAAAAATTATTTCTGCTGCAAAGAAAAAATCAACAATTGTATTTGTTGATGAGACATTTATTGAACTTGTACCAGAATATGATGAATCTGTAATAAAACATCTCAAGAATTTTGAAAATTTATTTATTTTGCGTTCGCTTACAAAATCTTTTGGTCTAGCCGGAATTAGAATTGGATATGGGGTAGGTAACCCACAAATCATAGATCTATTGCAAAAAATTAAGATTCCATGGAATGTAAGTAATATAGCACAGCTGGCTGCAAGTGCAGCGATATGCTATCATCCATTTTTGGATAAAACATGTAAGTTAATTAAAAAAGAGAAACATTTCATCTCTTCAAATTTAGCAAAATCAGAAAAGTTTACTTGTTACAACTCATCAACAAACTTTATTCTAGTAAAGACAAAAACCAAGTCAAAATTTTTACAAAAGAAACTTCTAAAACAAAAAATCCTCATTAGAGATTGCAGTACATTTCGTGGATTAAATCAAAATTACGTTAGGATTGCAGTAAAAACTCGAGGAGAGAACATAAAACTGCTAAAGGCTTTGGAGGTGATTTAGCATTTCAAAAACATTAATGATTCAGGGAACTTCATCTAGCGCTGGTAAAACAACACTTGTTACTGCACTTTGTAGAATTTTTTTGGAAAAAGGATTCTCTGTGGCTCCATTCAAAGCACAAAACATGTCAAATTACGCCTATAAAGGAAAAGATTTTGAAATTTCTCGCGCTCAGGCTGTACAAGCTTTAGCGTCACGTACAGAAATATCAGCTGACTTGAATCCAATTTTGCTAAAACCACTGGGAAATTATAGAAGCTCTGTTTTTCTAAGAGGAAAATTCTACAAAAAAATGCATGCTGATGATTATTACAAAAAGTTTATTCAAAAGAATGGAATGAAAACAGTTTTGAGATCTTTACATGCTTTAGAAAAAAACCATGATTTGATTATTATTGAGGGCGCCGGTTCTCCTGCTGAAATTAATCTTACTAAATATGATATTGCAAATATGAAACTTGCTGAGAAAACAAAATCACCTGTAATCTTAATCACTGATATTGAGAGAGGGGGATCTTTTGGGAGTATTGTAGGCACTGTATCATTATTAGAAAAAAAATACCAAAAGATGATCAAAGGTTTTGTTTTTAACAAATTTCGTGGAGATTTAGATATTCTTAAACCCGGATTTAGAAAACTAAAACAAAATACAGGAAAGCCGGTTTTTGGTACTATTCCACTGACCAAATTTTTACTTCCTGAAGAGGATTCTATAACTTCAAATTCAAAGCAGCTTGCATTGAATAGGCAGAATCTAAAAAAGATCGATTCTGAAATTGAGAAATTAAGTAAAGTTGTAAAGTCAAGTCTTAATATCAGAGCAATTGAAAAACTGTTGTAATGATACTTGAAAGTGTAGTTATAGTTGCATTTGCTCTTTTATTGGATTTTTTGGTGGGTGATCCCAGAACCAAATATCATCCAACTGCTTGGATGGGAAAATTAATTGCGTCGCTTGTTCCTTTTGCAAAAAACAACTCAGTAAAAAAGGAATTACTCGGCGGCATTTTGATCGTTAGTATAGTTGTAGCAGTTGTATCTACGCTACTTGTTGTTTTGGATGTTGGAATTAGTTTACTTACCATTGATGTTGTTTCATTAATTGTATCAGTAGCTGTTGGCTCGATCTTGCTAAAAACAACTATTGCTATTAGGGGAATGCAAAAACATGCTTTTGCAGTAGTTGATGCCGTTGAAAAAGGCGATTTAGACTCTGCTAGGAACCATCTATCTATGATCGTTAAGAGGGACACAAAGAATTTAGATAAAAATCACATCTTATCTGCCGTCTTAGAAAGTGTAAGTGAAAACACAGTTGATGGAGTGACTGGTCCATTATTTTATTATGCAATTTTCGGTCTTCCAGGAGCATTTGCCTACAGAGCAATAAACACTATAGATTCTATGGTTGGGTACAAGACAACTATGTTCAAAAATGTGGGTTGGTTTGGAGCCAAGTGTGATACAATACTCAATTACATCCCATCTAGACTAACTGCATTAGTAATGATTCTAGGCGCATTAATTTTGGGTTATAATTGGAAAGAATCGCTATACATTATGAAGCGTGACAGCAGAAAACTAGAAAGTCCTAATGCAGGATTCCCAATGGCTGCTTTGGCAGGTGCACTTGGAACAAGGTTAGAAAAAATGAATTACTATACAATCGGCAATGGCAGTATAGAATTTACAAAATCTCACATTATCTCTGCAGTTACGTTGATGAAAGTTTCATCAATTTTATTCTGTGGTATAATCACTGTTCCAATAATTGTAACTCTCTCATTTTTAGGGTGGTGGATACATGCTTAAAGAAATCAGTTCGGTTTTTTCGTTTCTTACAATAATCCCTTCTAACAACACTAATCTGGAAACTGTAGCAAAATACATGCATATCTTTCCCATCATTGGAATCGCAATAGGATTGTTAATTGGCTCGATTGGATTTGGTCTTTCATTTTTCCTAGAGCCATTGATTGTTTCACTGTTAGTTGTTGCATCCATTGCTGTTATCACAGGAATACATCACACTGATGGCTTGGCAGATTTTGCTGACGGTCTTATGACCAGAGGGACAAAAGAGAAAAAACGCAAGGCGATGAAAGATCTTTCAACTGGCTCTGCAGGAATTGTTTCTGTTGTATTATCTATAGTTGGCGTAATCATAGCCTTATCACTGACAACTGGCTACGAGTTGTTTCAGGCTATTTTACTTAGTGAAATTTTAGCTAAGTTCTCAATGGTATTAATGGCTAGTATTGGAAAATCAGCGGCTGTTGGTTCTAATTCACCATTCATACAAATGATGAAAGATAAAAGAAAACTGGCGGTTGCTGGTGTTATTACGATTATTCCACTTATTGTGATAGGTGGAACTACAGGATTGATACTTTTCGGAGTATCAATTGGCGTGACATTGTTTTTGATTGGACTTTCCACTAGAAGTTTTGGTGGAATTACTGGAGACGTTCTAGGTGCAACTAATGAACTTACAAGGCTTTCATCTCTGTTAATCTTTGTATCATTATGATTGGTCTTGTCATGGCAGGAGGCAGAGGATCTAGGATGGAATTCCCTGCTCCCGAAAAATTATTGCTTGAATATGAAAAACCGATAATTTTTCATGTAATTGATTCATTAAATGACTCACATTGTTTTTCTAAAGTTTTTGCTGCCACAAGTCCAAATTCACCTGATACAAAATATGAATTGGAGCAAAGAGGAATAGAAACTTTAGACACACAAGGAAATGGATATGTTAACGATCTAAATTTTCTACTACAAAAGATGGATGGATTTGTATTTGTTGTTTCTGGAGATTTACCATTACTGGATGAAGCAATCATTCAAAAGTTGATCGAACTTAATTCAGGAAATGTTTGGACTAGTTTTCTTGTGTCCAAGAAGTTTCTAAATTACTTAGGTTTGAAGTCTAACTTGCTGATCAATTATGATAATATTGATTGTGTGCATACTGGAATTTCTATTGTTAATGCTGATAAAATTCAAAATTTGGATCCAGTTAAAGAAAATTACATAATTTTAGATGACAAGAGAATAGCTTTTAATTTGAACACAAAGAAGGACTACGAATTACTCAGCAGTTCCTGAAACTTTTCCTATTATTCGTGCTTTTGAACCACTAGGTTCTGATATTACATTACCACAAGACTTGCATGTAACAGATGTTGAGGCATGTGAATAAACAATATTTTCTTTTTCACATTCTTTACAATTAACTTTAAGAAATTTACTATTTGGCTCTGGTATGAGAACGTGTTCTTTTTTCATTTTGCAACCAACTCGAACTTTCTGATTCTTATACCTTTTTTCATAGCTTTCTTCTTGCATTCTGGACATGTAAAAACCTGCGTAACTTTCTTTGTTGTTTTTGCTGGCTTTGCAAGTTTGGGAAATTTTTGTCCTCCATACCCTTTTTTTCGTAATGCATGCCTTCTTTCTCCAGCAGCAGTACCCCTACGTTTGCCGGCCTTGTAAATAGAAATCTTTTGTACAGTATGTTTATTGCATTTTGAGCAGAAACGGTTAATCTCTTTAGGTATGTTCACAGTTAAAATCCGAGTCTGACGATAATTTAAACCTCGCCTCTAATCTATAATAACACGAATGCGTATCATAGAGCGTTGTTCCTTAAGTTATCTAAAAGTATCCAAACTCTAAATGAAGTTGCTATTGGTGACAGGGATGCTGATCTTATTTTAGAAAACTGTTCACTGTTCAACGTTTATTCACGTGAGATTTTACCAGAAACCCAAATAGCTATATCCCAAGATCGAATTGCCTATGTTGGTAAAGATGCATCTCATACAAAAGGAAAAAAAACTGTTACAATTAATTTAGAAAAAAAATATGTTACTCCAGGGTTTGCTGATCCACACATTCATTTAGATCAATTTGTTTCGCCCACTGAATTTGTAAAAAAATCTCTTCTATGTGGTGTGACATCACTTTTTTCTGATCCTATAGATATAGTAAGTACTTGTGGCTATAGAGGATTCAAAGAATTCGTTAAGATGACATCTGGTCTTCCAGCACGTTTTTTCCATGTTGTACCAGGTGGAGTCCCAGTTGATAGGAAATTCAGCAATGGAAAAACACTCAACCTAACCGAAGCAAAATCTGCACTCAAAATTCCAAGCGTTCTTGGTTTGGGTGAAGTATTTTCATGGACAAAAGTAACAAAACGTGATTCTCAGACAATGAAAATGTTATCAACTATGCTTGAAAATAATTGTGTAATTAACGGTCATACAGCTGGTGCGTCTGGTAAAAAACTCAACGCTTACGTGTCATCCGGTATTTTGTCTTGCCATGAACCAATAAATTTTGATCAGGTTTTAGAACGGTTAAGACTAGGAATGTGGATAATGATAAGGGAAGGTTCTATTCGTAGGGATCTAAAAGATATTGTTCCACTAGTACTCTCAAACAAAACCTATACCGACAGATTGATGTTTTGCTCTGATGGGCTTGATCCAGCTGACATCATAAAGTTTGGTCACATTGATCATTGTATACGGGAATCAGTGAAGCTAGGTCTTGATCAAGTAGATGCAATTTCTATGGCATCAAAAAACTGTTTTGATTATTATAATCTGGGAAAGGATTTGGGTGGAATTGCTCCAGGAAAACTTGCAGATATTTTAGTTTTTGACGATCTAGTCAAAATGAGACCAAAGAAAGTTTTTGTTGGTGGTCAGTTGGTTGTATCAAATGGTGCTATCGTGCATAAAATCAAAAATTATACAGTGCCTAAATGGATGGCAAAAACTGTCAAGCTGCATAAATTTTCCGACGAAGATTTTACAGTAAGAGCCAAAGATAATTCTGCTAACGTTAACGTGATAAATATGAAAACAGAAATTATAACAGAAAAGACAAGTGAAAATTTGCCAGTAAAAGACGGAAATGTTGTTGCGTCTACAGACAAGGATGTATGGAAGGTTGCTGCTTTTGATCGAACATTTGGAACCACAAAACATACAGTTGGATTTTTGAAGAATTTTGATGCCAAAATAGGAGCATTCGCATCAACATGGAACTTTCATGAAAACAATATGATTGTAATTGGTTCTAATGAAAAAGACATGGCTAAGGCAGTCAACAGTCTTGTCACTACTCAAGGTGGTATGGTAGTAGTTGGTGATGAAAAAATTTTATCGTCAATGCCTCTACAAATGGCTGGTATTGTATCTACAGATAGCTTTGAAACAGTTTTGGAAAACTTTGCAAACCTAAATGCTGTATTAGCAGATGCTGGCTGTAAATTTAAGAAACCTCATCTAATTCCACTTTTTTTGCCATTTCTTGCCTTGCCAGATGTACGAATACTGAGTACTGGGTTAGTTGATGTCAAGAATTGCTCGTTTCTAAAAATCGTCACATGATAGAATATTAAGGGGAATAAACCAAATTTTATTGAAATGGCATCAATACAACAAACACCGCAAGGTCCAGTTTTAGTCCTAAAAGAAAGTGCACTTCAGCAAAAGGGCAAGGACGCACAAAAAAATAACATTACTGCTGCAAAACTGGTAGCAGAACTAGTTAAAACAAGTCTGGGTCCACGTGGTTTAGATAAAATGCTAGTGGATTCACTAGGAGATGTCACAATCACAAATGATGGTGCTACAATTCTAAAGGAAATTGATGCTCAGCATCCTGCCGCAAAAATGATGGTTGAGATATCCAAAACTATTGATACTGAGGTGGGTGATGGGACTACATCTTCTGTTGTTTTTGCTGGAGCATTATTAGAAAAAGCAGAAAAACTTCTTGAAAAAGATGTACACTCTACAGTGATTATTGATGGATATGAAGCTGCATCTGCAAAGGCTCTTGAGTTATTAGGAGAATTGGCAAAGGTAATCAAACCGGATGATCGCGAATCATTAATTAAAATTGCAAAAACTAGCATGCAATCTAAACTAGTTTCTGAGGATAGTGTACCTCTATCAAAATTAGTCGTCGATGCAATCCTGAAAATTGTAGAAATAGATGGCGATAAACATTCTGTTGATCTTGATAATCTCAAAGTAGAAAAAAAAGCGGGCGGTTCTATTGATGATACTAGTTTAATCAACGGTATAGTTCTTGACAAAGAAATTGTTCATAGTGGCATGCCAACAAAGATCGAAAAAGCTAGAATAGCACTTGTTAACGCTGCACTTGAAGTAGAGAAGACTGAGATGAGTGCGGAAATTAGAATTTCTGATCCAACTCAAATGCAACAATTCTTAGAAGAAGAAAATAAGATGTTAAAATCAATGGTAGATAAATTACACAGTATTGGTGCTAACGTACTAATCTGTCAAAAAGGAATTGATGACATTGCACAACATTATCTTTCTAAACATGGAATTTTATCTGTACGAAGAGTAAAAGAAAGTGATATGACTAAACTGGCAAAAGCCACTGGTGGAAGAATTTCTACAAACCTTGATGATATTTCAGCAAATGACTTGGGTTCCGCCGAAACTGTACAACAGAAAAAAGTAGAATCAGACAAATGGGTATTCATAGAGGGATGCAAAAATCCTCGTTCAGTAACAGTTCTCATCCGAGGTGGCTCGCAAAGAGTAGTTGATGAAGTAGACCGTTCTTTACACGATGCGTTGATGGTGGTCAAAGACGTTGTTGAAAAACCATCAATTGTGGCTGGTGGTGGTTCACCGGAAGCATATCTATCAACTGAGTTAAACGAGTGGGCAGGTAGTTATGATGGTAGGGAACAGCTTGCTATGAAGCAATATGCTGAAGCATTAGAGGCAATTCCATTAACAATAGCAGAAAACGCAGGAATGGATCCAATCGACACAATTATCGCATTACGTGCAAACCAAAGTAGCGGTAAACCAACAATGGGAATTAATGCAAAGGAAGGTAAGATTGGAAATATGTTCTCTTTGGATATAGTGGAACCATTGGCAGTAAAAGAACAAATTATAAAATCAGCCACAGAGGCAGCATGCATGATTCTTAGAATTGATGATGTGATTGCAGTTTCTGGCGGTCCAGGAGCTGGCGGCATGCCACCAATGGGATAAACTGTTCTTAGATCTAACTGAACAGAAAAATTATTTTTTAAATATATTTTAGTACAAACTAGCAATAATACAATTTGTTTACCAATTATTCATTTGGGTTATACTCCTTGTTTATTTTATAAATGAAAGCACCAGTTAGTGGACTATCACCTTCATCTCTTTCAAATGATGGTGAGGTATACACCAATTGAAATGGACCATCACCATCTGCAGGAAACTTGATGTCGCTTACATAGATTGCAGTATAATCTCGCTTGAAAGTTTCTGATTGATTTTCAGTATTGTTAGGATCTACATATACCAAAGGTGTAAAAGGTATCAGTTTTCCTAAAAGTGTTTCATTCCAGAATTTATCAGTATAACTTTCTAGTCCCGGATTATAATAATCCAAGATAGATAAATCTGCTATTTTGATGAACCAAAAAGCCTTAGTTTCATCCCCACCGTTTTGCCTTATTGTATACAGTGGAATCACGTTTTCATCAGATAATTTTTCTACTGCAAGATTTATCAGGACATAGTCAGCATCCAAGCCAGTTAGTATTGGCGGAAGGACATACACTTCTGACTCCCAGTAGTCAAATAATGTGGGATAATTGGCAGCTACATCTGGTTCGTATATTTTTTCTGGTGAAGAATCATCTTTCCAGTCTTTGAACGCATCAAGTTTCTGTTGATTTTTATCATAAACATCGCCTTCATCTCTAGTTGGCATGTTGATATCAGGTGGCAAAGTTACATAGTATGAACTTACATCAGTTGAGTTACCAGTAGTTAATATTCTCCAAGCATTGTCTGGCGTACTAAATAATGTAGATGCCGTTTTTCTAATTTGCCAATCTAATAGCGTAGCATTATCGGATAAAGTTTTTCTCTCACCAAGTGTGCTAATCCAGTATCCATAATCCCACCAAGCTGCAATAACAGCATCTTTAGGAGTATTTTCCTTCATCCATTGCATCGCGTCCGGCCAATCATTTGTAGAAATATCAAATTTAGTAGCACTATGCAGTAAAGAAATGGGTATTCCAACATTGTTATTTGACCAGTTAAGTTTTTCAGGATAAACCATTGGCACCATTAACAAGATTATAATCCCTACAAGAAAAGAAATTTTAGTTACTGCACCTATAGGTTTTTGCTGCACTTTTAGAATTTTTGATATTAAAATTGATATGCCTATGGATGCAAGTATTATAATCGATATAGAACCAAACACTTCTAATCTTACAAATGCAGAGCTGAAATAAACTCCAACAAGTCCTATTATGAGAGCAAATGCTGCCATTTCACCTTTAATCTTGAAAGAATGGTTCACCTTTTTTTGCAAGAGCAACCATGCTCCTATCCCCGCAAAGACCATCAAAATTGAGAAAAAGTAAAATGAAATGTCAAGGGATGTTGTTGCATGTTCAGACACAGAATCGTTAAGCATATCAGTTGTAATCAAAAGGGGGTTTGCGGCGTTAAGATACCTAAACGTTGGTAAATTGATAACACCTGAAGAAATTATTACAATTCCAGATATTATAGATCCTCCTAAAAGTGCAAGACTGATACGTAATTGGGATTTGGTAAATATTTTTCTGATTATAATGCACGCCACCAGAAATGCAGTGCATCCAGCTAGGAAAAATCCGTTAAGACCTGAAAGAAATGCAATACCAGTTTTCTCAAACGATGCAGTTACTAAAAGGAATATAGCCGTAAAAATAATTGAAGTTAATATAATGAACTTGCTATCTTTTCTTAGAAACGGTAGTGCTAGAAACAAAATTCCTATGGGTAATATAAAAAACTGAACGCCTCCCCATGACGCAATACCAAAGGCTAGTAAAACTGCAGCCCCCACAATCTTTGTGATGGATATTTTTCCATTATCTGACTTTAAACCGCTAAGAAGAAGGTAAACAGCTAGTAATCCATAAAAAAGTCCTAGTGGTTCAGACTTGAACCAGCCTATTGAGCCTCTCAGAATGAGTATGGGAGAGATGGCAAAGAAAAGTGAAGCAAGAAGTCCAGCTGTTGTGCCCCCTATTGTTCTAACTAATGCAAAAATAATAATTGCTGTAAGCGAGCTGATGACCACTGGAAACCATATAGCAAAATCATACAAACTAGAACCCATGCCAAAAATTTGGTAAAGTGTTGCCGCAGTAGTATGAAGCATTACTTGTGAGGTGGATGAAACATCTCTTCCATATGGATGCCAACTTAAATCATCATGCCATTCTAAATATGCTGGTAGTCCGTTTTCTACAATAAATTCAGTTGCCCGGTAATTAAAAAATGGATCAAATTCATTTAATTCAAAACCATATTCTAAAGGCTGTATTCGTATGATGAAAGTTAATGAAAAACAAAGCACAAGTATTCCAATTATCAGCAGAGAACGCAGATGGTGCGACGACTTTTCAGCTTTAATTAATTTTTTATCTAATTGCAACAAAATCAATCAAAATCTCTTTCTTAATATTCTTTGTAAAAAAATAGAAATTATTCATCTTTAGATTCATTAAACCTAGTCCTGAAATCTATACTATTATCTGAACTAAGATACATTCTACAAATTAATCCAAGAGCTTAAAAAGCAACTACCGTAAATCACATGAATGAATATTCTTTTCATCTCTCCTGTTTTTTCTGGCGGCATTGGAGGTCATGCTGCTATGCTCGCTGACAAATTATCTGATTATGGTTATAAAGTAAAAAAAATGCAAGTACCACACATACCAATAAAAAATTTGAAAAATCCAAGTTTTGCATTATTTAGCAGTTTGAAAAGTCTTACAAACCGAGAATCATTTGATATTGTTCACGGTTTTAACATTCCATCAGCATATGCAATGAAATATGCAAAAGGCAAGAAAAAAGTTCTTTCAATTCATGGCGTCTTTAGCGAACAAGTTGACACTTTACACTCAAAATCCATATCCTCTGTTGCAAAGATTGCCGAAGCACAGGTTTTAAACTGGCCTGATAAGTTAACAACTGATTCAAAGGCGACACAAAAACTGTATAAAGAAAAGTTTGGTCTTAATTTTGAATACCTCCCTTCTCCATTAGACATACAAAAATTCAGCGATATTTCTGATGTTACAAAAATTGAAAATCAGGTAGCATATGTTGGTAGGGACAGCTACGAGAAAGGTATTGATATTATAAAACAGGCAGAATCAAAAATAGATGGTCGTGTTATATACTGCACAGACCGTTCTTGGGACGATGCTATGAAAATAATAAAATCATCACAGGTAGTTGTAGTTCCATCTAGAATGGAAAGTCTTCCTACGACAGTTAAAGAAGCATTTTATCTTAACGTTCCAGTTATTGCAACTGATGTTGGTGGAATTCCAGAATTAGTAAAAGATAATGAAACGGGAATATTGGTTCCATCGGAGAATCCGGATAGACTTGCAGATGCAGTAAATGAGTTATTATCTGATAAGCAAAAAGCAAAAAGATTAGCAAATAACGGAAATAAATTTGTTAAAAATCATATGACATGGGATATCATTTTACCAAAATATATTCAGTTTTATGAAGAGCTTTTAGCAACGTCCTAACTAATTACTTTGTTTACATGTTCACAGATTTCTAATAGCTGGTCATTAGTAAGTGATGGATAAGATGGTAATGATAGAACTTCCTTAGCAAACTTTTCACTATTAGGTAATTTGTAGTCATATTCTAGATAGAGTGGTTGTAAATGAATTGGTTTTTCATAATATATTGCAGAACCAATATCATCATTTGTTAATTCCTCACGTATTTTGTCTCTATTTTCATGTCGTATCACTATTTGATGATATACTGATTTACCATTTTCATTTTCAGGCAAAATACAATCTTCAATTAAATTTTCTTTGTAAATTGATACAATTTCTCTTCTCCGTGAATTTTTTTCATCAAGATGTTTTAGCTGTATTCTGCCTATAGCTGCATTTACTGTATTTAATCTCATAGTGAATCCCAATTTATCAAATTCGTTCCTTGTTTTTCTACCATTATCTCTAATTGATCTTATTTTATCAGCAACTTCTTCATTATTTGTGGTAGACATTCCTCCATCACCTCCAACAGTCATGTTTTTTGTTGGATAAAATGAAAAACATCCAACATCTGATAGACTTCCAACTTTTTTGTTCTTGTATGTTGCACCATGTGCTTGACATGCATCTTCGATAATTGGAATTTTTTGTTCCTCTGCAAAGGTCTTCACAGAATCAAAATCACATGGATTGCCATAAATGTGAACTGGAATTACTGCATCTACTTTTTCTGTGATACTACTAACATCAATTCCTCCATCTCTTGCATCTATATCAGTTAAAATTGGTTGTGCATTCGTCATACGAATGCAATTTGCTGATGCAATGAAGGAATTAGTTGGTGTTGCAACTTTTGAATCAGCCGATATACCTAATGCCATTAATGAAATTTGTAATGCACTATTTCCAGAATTAACCGATACCGCATATTTTGTACCAATATATCTTGCAAACTCCTCTTCAAACTTTGAAACGCTTTCACCATTAACAAATGATTCATTTCTTAATGCATCAATAGCAGCTTCTTTCATTTCATTAGTAAATTCTTGAACAAAAAATGGTATTTTCATATACTTTCTTTAAATAATTCTATTTAGTTTATACATTAGTCTTCCTACAAACTGTTCAGATTATTTTTTTACGTGTAAATTTAGTATTCGAATAAATTTTTTTGTAGCAACTTCCCAACTATATGTTTCTTCAACAAACTTTCTGCCTTCATTACCCATTTGCTTTGCTAGTTTTTTATCTGTAAGTAATAATTTTATTTTTTCAATTAATTGTTTATGATTACCTCTTTCTACCAAAAATCCGGTTATGCCGTCTTTCATCATCTCTGGGTTTCCTCCAACATTAGTTGCAATAACTGCCCTTTTCATTAATTGGGCTTCCTTAAGAGATAGTGAAGACAAATCCATTCCTGTTATTAACGCATAGATATCAATCTCACTTAAGAACTCTCTAACTTTATCTGGATATTCTAGTTTTCCTAACCAGTGGAAGTTTTCATATTTTTCTAATTCTGCAAGTATTCTTTCTTCAAAGGGTCCATGTCCTGCCCAATAAAATTGGACGTCAGGTAATTCTTCTAAAACTTTTTTCAAAATCAGCATCTCTGATGTTTTACCCCACCAATTCGCACGTTGGACCAATCCTACGCATGGATGTTTCAATTTCATGTCACTTACTTTGTACCACCGCGTTGCATCTACTCCCTCAAAAAAAACATCTGTTTTTTGGTTTGGCACGTGTTCGTTAGTAATTTTTTCTAAATATTTGCAAATGGGCAAGATTATTTTTGCCTCGCTAAAAATCCTTTTTGCAATTTGATCCCATTTCCGAAGCGCAATGCTTTTTGGGAATGATTTGTATATTGTTTTTTTATACCAGGCAAGTTCTGACCAATAATGTCCTCGCAGGAGCACAAGAAGTGGTATTTTTTTTTCTAATGCAGCAATTCCAAAATGTTTTTCTCTATCTATAAGAATTGCATCAGGTCTGAACTCTTCGATCAGTTTATTGAATCGTTTTTTAGTTTGAAACCAATTTTTTATTTTTCTGCTTGGAAAACCATCACAGTAATCCGTATCAAGAACTAGTTTAGTCTCTACACCTAATTCATTTAATTTATTTGAGAATGCTTTTAAGTGGAAAAAAAATGAACTTGAACCCCCGATTAAAAGTTTCAATTTTACCACAAATCCCTATATCTCATTAAATTTTTTTGAAGAAACTATGTTTTTTATCCAGTCTACTAACATAATTGACGGTTCCCAACCAATCTTTTTTTTAATTAAATCGATGTTTGCTTTTGTTTGATGAACATCACCATCTAATGCTGGTCCAAAAATAGGTTCAATATTTAATCCAGAATATCCTATGATAGTTTTAGCTAAATCTATGATGGTTATTGTTGTATTTGTTCCAACATTAAAAAATTCATGAGTAATATCACTGTCCATCGACATAAGGTTAGCATTTACGACATCATTAACATGTACAAAATCTCTGAATTGCATTCCATCACCATTAATCTTCGGTGGTAATTTATCCCTGATCCGTTCTAAAAATAATTTTAAAACCCCTGCATATTCTTTTGATTGACCTTTTCCAAATACATTGAAATAACGCAATCCTATCACACTTACTCCCATTTTAGAATATTCAATTGCCAATCCTTCCTTTTTCAGTTTTGTTTCCGCATATGGGTTAATAGGATTTTTCTCATCTGATTCCTTAATTGGAATTCTTATTGGGTTGCCATAAACACTTGATGAACTTGCATAAACAACCTTGAAGCCATATTTTTTTGATAATTTCAAAATATTTTCTGTTCCATTTACATTAACATTATGATACTCATCTGGTTCATCAAAGGAATCTTGTACCGATGCAAGTGCAGCTTGATGAAATACTCCATCTACATCTTTTGTTATACTTTCAAGCAGCTCTGTATCTAAAACATCACCTTTAACAAAACTAATTTTGTCTATTACTGATTCCAAATTTTTCTCTTTTCCAGTATTCATATTATCTATTACAGTAACAACGTCCCCACGTTCCACCAGCTTTTTTGTTATGTGACTTCCGATAAAGCCAGCTCCACCTGTTACGACATATTTCATTATATTTTTCCTATTCCTATTGCATAATATTCAGCCTGTAATTCTTTTTCTACTAAAATTCGTCTACAGTCTATAATGAATTTTTTACTCATGTATTTAATTGAATTATTGTTAAATCTTTCAAATTGCTTCCAGTGAGTCATCAATATTGCACACTTACTTTTGTTCAGTGCATCAGCAACTGATCCTGCGTAAATGATTTTGTCTCCAAAAATATTTCTAGTATTTTTCATTGCTTTTGGATCATAAATTGTAATTCTAGATTTCTTTTTCAAAAGTTTTTTTATTAGTTCTATTGCTATTGAGTCTCTAACATCATCTGTGTTAGGCTTGAATGCAGTACCTAAAACAGTAATTCGTTTTGATGCAAGTGTTCCTAATGTTTTTTCCATTAATGAAATTATATTTTGTATTTGTTTTTGATTTGTTTTTTCAACCGCATTTAGGAGAGTTGGATTAATTCCAATTTTATCGGCAAAACTTATCAGCGCTTTCATATCTTTTGGTAGACATGAACCTCCATACCCCGGTCCTGCATTTAGAAACAATGCCCCAATTCTAGGATCCAATCCTATTGTTTTTGCAATGTCGTCTATGTTAGCACCTGGAATATTTTGGCATATGTTAGATAGCTGATTAATAAAACTAATTTTTGTTGCTAGAAATGAATTATTTGCATATTTTATCATCTCAACTGTTTGGTGATTTGTGATTGTAATTGGAACATTTGGATGTAATTTAGAAAAGAAACTTTTTGCTTTTTTCATAAACTTAGTTTGGTAACCTCCTAGAACTATTACATGAGGAAATTTTGTATCCTTAATCGCACTACTTTCTTGTAAAAATTCTGGATTTGAAATAAGTCCAAACTCTTTTCCTGCTTTCTTACCAGATCTTTTCTCTAAAATTGGTAAAATGACATTTTGCATCGTGCCGGGGATGACTGTACTTTTTATGAGAACAATCGGCTTCTTCTTACTTTTTGCGAGAATTGTTCCGATAGATGTTACCGCTTTTTTAATCATCGATAGCTCTATTGCACCATTTGATTTCTGTGGTGTTCCTACAGCAACAAAAATCATATCATAATCTTTAATCAATGAAAAATCATTACTTATTGTTAGTTTCTTTTTTAATCCAATTTTTAACGTCTTTTCTAAATCTGGTTCAAAGAATGGTGTAATTCCATTACAAATTTTTTTACATTTTTTAACATCGACATCTATTCCGATTACATTGTTTCCCTTTGATGCTAATACACTAGCGAGTGATAGTCCTACAAAACCTAAACCAATTACTGCTATTTTCATACTCTCATCCAAATTTTTAATCTTAAAAATTATGCCTTCCTGAATGTAATTTCTTGTGCATTTCTATAGGATTCAACTGTTCCAACATCTACTTCATCTTCATTTTTATTTAATGTAATTGCAAGAACTTTTTGTTTTTCTTTAATCATGTTTTGTATAGCATCTGTTAGTTGAAACTCTTTTCCTTTTCCGGGCTTGATTTTTTTCAAACTTGAAAAAATATTTGATTTGAAATAATATAATGGCAATATACCAAATTCCGATTTTGGTTTATCAGGTTTTTCTATAACTTCATTTACGGCAAATAAATTATTTGATAATTTGTTAATAGTTGGCACGCCATACCTTTTCAAATCTCTTACTTTTTTGCATAACAAAATTGCCTTTACATCGGGATATTTCTTTGCAGTTTCTATTAGGCGTAAGACAGGATGTTTATTTTTACTTAATATTGTAACATCTCCTGCATGAACCACAAAATCTTCCTTTCCTACATATTTTTCTGCATGTTTCACTGCATCACCAAAACCTAATGGTCTGTTTTGATTAATCCAAACCAAGTGTGAATTTTCTAATTTATGGTAAAATTTAGTCATAACACTTTTGTAATCTCCTTTTAAATCTCTCAAATACATTTCATGTGGTGTAAAATGATCCTCTATCGATCTTTTTTCTCTTCCTACAACGAAACAATAGTCCCTAAAATTCATAGAATATAGCTGTTCATAGACATATTGTAATAATGGTAAAACTATTCTTCTACTAGTAGAAACATTAGAAAAAATTGGCACCATTTCCTTAGGCATTTCTTTTGTAAATGGTAATAGTCTTGTACCCCTTCCTGCTGCAGTAATTACGACTTTAGTCACAAAAATCCATTCTTAGTCTTATCATTAAGCTTTTAAAATTTTGGACGAATAGCTATCATTACAAAATTATAATAGGTCAAAATAGGCTCAAAAAGATCAGTATTCGTGATATCAATGTCAGGCTCAAAACTTAATATGAATAATCTAGAAGATGTGAGAAAATCATTAAATTCACGAACACTTCAAGTTTGTGTCGTTGGTATAGGTAGAATTGGACTTCCAACTGCACTCTCATTTGCAAAATCTGGATTACCTACTATTGGTGTTGATATAAACGAAAATTTAGTCAAAACTATTAATTCTGGAAAATTTCCTTTAAAGGATGAACCAGGATATGAAGAAATTTTTAATGATGTTATAAAAAATAAAGTGTTTTCTGCTACTACAAAAATTGAAGACGCAGTACCAAATTCTGATCTAATTTTATTATCTTTACCTACCCCAATGGATGAAAACAATATTCCAGATTATTCAGCATTAAGATCTGCTGCATCTAAACTATCAGAAGTTTTATCTCCAAATTCATTAGTAATTGTTGAAAGTACAATTGAACCTGGATTTATTGAAGATGAAATGGTTTCCATCATCTCAAAATCTGGGCGATTAAAAATTGAAGAAAATTTCTTCATAGGTGTTTGTCCTGAAAATGCTAATCCAGGTGAAATACTACATGATTTTACAAAT
Source organism: Marine Group I thaumarchaeote (assembly GCA_013390785.1). Taxonomy (GTDB): domain Archaea; phylum Thermoproteota; class Nitrososphaeria; order Nitrososphaerales; family Nitrosopumilaceae; genus Nitrosopelagicus. The sequence continues at coordinate 60,440 of JACASW010000005.1, read as the reverse complement.
CTTCCAAGATTAATAGCCGGCATAAATAATGATGTAACAAAAATAATTAAGATTATTTACAATTTTGTTTTTCCAGTTGAGCTTGTTGAAATGCCAAATTGTAAAACTGCAAATGCTGTTAAATTAACAACTAATGTATTTAGAGACATAAATATTGCATTTGTCAGCGAATTATCATTAATGTTTGAAAAATTAGGAATAGATACAATCAAGGTTCTAGAAGCTGCAAAAAAGAAATATAATTTTCAAATACATTATCCGGGATCTGGAGTTGGTGGGCCGTGTTTGCCTATTAATTCATATCAACTTCTTAACACTGCAAGACGTACTGGTACAAAGCTAAGTATCATTGAATCTGGTAGAAAAATTAACGAAAAAATGCCAGATCATACTGTTGAACTTACTTCTGACGCTTTTAAGGAGTGTAACAAATCAATACAAAACAGTGAAATCCTAATTCTTGGCGTTTCTTATAAACCAAATGTAAAAGATATTCAGTTATCTCCGGCTGAACACATAATAAAAAAATTCCAAAATTTGGGTGCAAATGTACACGTTTACGATCCAAATTTTTCTTCAAGTGAAGTCTTTGGTATAAGAGTTGAAGAAAATCTTGATGACGTATTATCAAAAATGGATGCAGTAGTAATTGTAACAGGCCATGATGATTTTAAGAAAATTGAAATTTCTTCTTTTGCTAAAATGAAAACTCCAATACTAATCGATACCAGAGGAATTATTGAACCACAATCTGTAAAACAATATAATATAATTTTTAGGGGGTTGGGTCGTGGAGATTTCTAATTCCCCAATTAATCCTTCTTCTATAGTAAATATTCTAACTCTTCGTTATGATCTATCTATAAACCCAAATTTACCTAAGAAAACTTGGAAAGATTTTGAACCAATTGAGGAACCTGTAAACCCCACTTCCATTGAGAATTCAATATGTAATGAAATTGAAAAAAAACTGAATTACACTAACGAGCAAGAAATCTCAATAGCTCTTAGTGGCGGAGTTGATTCAGCATTAATGCTATCTTTGCTACGCAAAACAAAACCTGATGTTAAAATTAATGCAGTATCTATAAAATTTGCAAATAGTATAGATGAAACACCAGCTGCATCAAGAATAGCAGAAAAATATAATGCTAATCATTACATTATTGATCTGGATAATTATCTTTCTGAATTACCAAAAGCAATTAGCATTATTAAATTACCATTTTGGGATTTACATTGGTATTATGTGGTAAAGAAATCACAAACCCTGTCTAGGACATTAATCTCTGGTGATGGTGGAGACGAACTTTTTGCAGGATACACATTTAGATATAAAAAATTCCTTTCCTTAACATCTGAAAATTCTAATCCTGACGAAAAAGTTAAAGCATATTTAGAATGTCATGAAAGAGATAGGGTACCAGATCAAGAAAACATCTTTAATCAGAAATGTAAATTTTCATGGAATTCTATTTACAATATACTTTTGCCTTTTTTTGATAATAATCTTTCACGATTAGAACAAGTCTATCTAGCTGATTATAATGGTAAATTATTGTATAATTTCAACCCGATTAATTCTCGAATAACTGATCATTTCAAAATAAATCAATTAGCTCCTTTACTAAATAATGAATTACTTACTACGGCCACTCATATCCCAACAAAATACAAATATGATGTGGATAACGAAATTGGGAAATTACCGCTAAGGACCATATTGGAAAAAAATAATCTTGCATCGTTAATAACCAAAGAAAAATTAGGATTTAATGTAAATACGATTAATCTCTGGAAATTACATGGTTATGATCTATGCAAAGAATTTCTTAATGATTCAAGAGTAGTTAAAGACGGTTGGATAAACAATAGTTGGATACAAAAACATATTGACAATCCAGATATTGATGTAAAATATGTGAATAAATTTTTAGGAATACTTGCTTTTGAAATTTGGTATAGATTGTTTATTACAAAAGAAATGAGTAGTAATACTACATTAGATTAATTTAGTATTCATAAATGGAAATAATAATGAAAAAAGATATTGTTGTAGGCCTAGGCGAAATTGGTTCACCAATTCTAAAATTATTTTCTAAAAAACAGACAGTTGTTGGATATGATTTAGATAAAAGATTAGTGAATGAAACAAAACTCAAAAAACTTCAAGATATGCAAACTTCTTTTTTACATATTGCAATTCCTGTTACATCAAAATTTGACTCCAATCTACTTCAGTTATATAAAAAATTCAAACCAGAGTGTATTGTTATACACAGTACAATTGGTCCTGGAACAACAGAGCGAATTCAAAAAAAAATGGATATACCTTTGATTTACAGTGCTACAAGAGGAGTTCATAAAAGAATGTTAAAAGATCTCAAACGGTACACAAAATTTTTTGCTATATCAAAAAATGCTCCAAAAAGACAATGGGCTATCAAAACCTATTCAAGAAAAATGAAACATTTTGGTGTGAAAACTAAACAGATGTCAAAACCAGAGACATTAGAATTGGCCAAAATTTTATGTGATACATCTTATCTAGGTTGGTTGATAAATTATTCACAGATAACTAATGTCATAGCTAAAACTTATGATGTTAATTATAATGAAATGTGGTTATTTTCTGATGAGATCCACAAATTATTAGGAAATAGACCAAAAATGTATCCTGGATATATTGGCGGACATTGTGTAATACCAAATCTTGAATTAATCAATAATCAAACATTGAATCTAATCAAAAAGATGAATAATACTTATACAAAAAAAGTCAAAAACGCAAAATACATTAACAAAAAATATTCGAGAAGAACTTAATTTTTAATATAAGTATCTAAAATTCTAATGAAATTTTTTGCACTTGCATCCATACTAAAGTTTTTTTCAATAAACTTTGTACCACTAGAACCTATTTTTAAACTCATTTCCTTATTTTTTAAAAGGCTAGATAATTTTTCAAAAAGATCATTAGCATCCCCCTCTTTAACCAAAAATCCTGTTTTTCCATCCATCATCATTTCCGAACAACCTCCAACATTGGTTGCTATAACAGGTTTTTCCATTAATTGTGCTTCTTTCAATGATAGTGGTGCTAAATCCATTCCTGTTATTAATGCATAAACATCAATCTCAGTTAGATATTCTCTCACTTTATCAGGATATTGTAAAGATCCTAACCAATGAAAATTGTCAAATTTTTCTAAAACTGATAATATTTTATCCTTATACTGTCCATCTCCGACCCAATAGAAATTAATCTCTGGCATTCTTTCGATTACTTTTTCTAGTATTAACATCTCTCTTGTTTTTCTCCACCAATTTGCATCTTGCAATAATCCTACACATGGATGTTTTAGTTTGATGCCTTTTTGTTTGTACCATCTTACATTGTTAACTCCTTCAACAAAAACTTCTATAGATTGCTGTGGATGGTGTTCTTTTATTATGTTGGTTAAATAATTGGCTACTGGTAATATTGCTGTAGCACCAGCAAAAACTTTCTCTGCAATTTTACCTCTAAGATCTACAATCTTTCGCATAAGAGGATCTTTGTAAATAGTTTCTTTTGCAAATTCAAGTTCAGACCAGTGATGCCCTCTTAAAATTACAAATAATGGAATTCCAGCTTTTATTACTTCTAAGCCAAAATTGCTTTGTCTATCAACTAGTACTGCGTCAGGCTGGAAACTCTCTATTAATTTTTTAAATTTTCTTTTACTCGAAATTAATTTACTTATTTGTTTTGTTGGAAACCCAACAACATAATCCGTTTCTCTAACTAATTGATAATCTATATTAAATTTAGTGAGAGCCTCTCCAAAATCCTTTAAATGAAAATACTTACCCACACTTCCTCCAGATGTTCCACCAGTCGCACCAGACGCAATTAATATTCGCAATTCTTCACTCAAATAAAGTCGTATTAGCTCCTCATAAAATATGCTACTGTTTATTCTTCCATTAAATGGCATAAGATTTTGTAACAATCATAAAATACTGTACAAATTAATCACGTTTTAAGTGAAAAATGAATAAAAAAATAGATGTTGCATTAATTTATAAAAAATCATATAATTATTTTCAACCTGAGCATTTTGATCGAACTAGTTATGATTTTTTCTTTAACGCTTTAAAAAGAAATGAGAGATTAAATATTTCTTATTATCCATGTGAAAAAAAATTTGATATTTCAAAAATAAAAAATAAATGCGATGTCATTTTATTACCAAATAATCGTACAGATGGAAGTCCTGATGTTCTAATTGATATTAAAAATTCAAATATTCCCGTAGTTTCTAGAACAGGAGATCCATATGATGCTAAAAAATATAACCAAACTGAGTTTTGTGAGATAAATAAAATTGATTGCTTATTTAGCAATCATCCAGATAGTTTCATTTACAGATATTATCCAAAGAAAATCAAGCATAAAACAATAATTTATGGCTTGGAACCAGAATTATACCAAAATGTACCTCCATTCAAAACAAGAATTAAAGATAGAATTCTTATCACAGGCGCAATGGGTAGAACTGATTTGCGAAATAGAGCTGCAAATTATATCCTAAATCCAGGAAGATCTGGTTGGTATCATTATAAACTAAGAACTCTCTGTAAAGAACTTGATTGTGTAGAATATCATGGGATGAAAGGGAAAAAATATGTTAACGAAGATTATCCAACATACACAAGCAGATACCGTGCAATCATCGCTGCGACAACATTTTATCCAACTTTAAAGTATTGGGAAAATTCTGCGGCAGGCTGTTTAACTTTTATGGAAATAACTGAAAAAAACAATGGCTATTTTTTAGGGTATAAGGATAATGAAACATCTGTTTTTATCAATGAAAAGAACTATCAAACAAAACTTGAAGAATTTATTTCAGATCCAGATAATCCAAAATGGGAAGAAATTGCAGACGCAGGGCGAGAATACACTATGAATAACCTAACAAATGATCAAGCTACTAACGAACTTGTTAAATTAATAGATGAATTGATTAAATGATTTCATGACCGTAGTGCAATTTTGACCGAGTCAATAATTCTAGTTATTTCCATATTACTAAGATTAGTAGTAGATGGTAACCAGATTCCATGGTCATATAAATAATTAGAATTTTTAAAACTCTTTTCCGAATATTGTTTTTGTGCAAAAAAAGTTTGTTGGTGAAGTGGCCTGTAAAATCTCCTTCCCTGGATACCAAGTTTTTTGAGATTTCCTAAGACCCTCGATGGATTATCTACGAGCATATCAATATACCATTTTGGGTCATCATCAAAAAATGTTATTTTCTCATTTTTTAATTCGTTAATAATTATTCTATATATTTTTTTTAGACGTTTTAGTCTTAATGGAAGTTTCTTTAATTGTATCAATCCAAATGCTGCTTGGATTTCAGTAAATTTAGAATTAAATCCCCAAAATTCAAAATCATCACTCATTGGTTTAAGTTTTTGTCTATCGTTTCTTCCTAGATCTTTTAATCTACTTAGTATATCAAACGTCTTCTTATCATCACAACATACAGCTCCGCCTTGTCCAGCTGTAGTAATATGTTTAGTACTTGCAAACGAATAACAACTAATACAGTTCTTTGTATGATGTGATATTGCTTGAGCGCAATCCTCAATGTCTAATGGTTTTCCCAATCGTCCATTTGAATGAACAGTAAATTTGGGTTGATTACCTAGTTTTAGACTACCATTTTTTTCAACATCGGCTAAAATTGGTTTTAAGCCTGCTTGAATAGACGCATATGATGTAAAAATTCCTGCATAATCTGGAATGTAAATTGATTTAAAAGATTTTTTTTCTAAAAGTGCCATCAATCCAATATACAATGCTGTAGTTCCACTAGTACAGGTAATGCAATATTTTGCTCCTACAAACTCAGAAAACTTTTTTTCAAATTCTCTAACAGTTTTATGTTCATTTAGATAATCACTATGCAAAATCTTCTCTACCGCTTTAATTTCAGTTTCATCCCAATAGGGAATAAATTGTGGAATAAATTTTTGTTTCATTTTAAACATTAGATTGATTTAAATCAAAACTGCCATCCTCTAAAATTTTTACCATCTCTTCAATTCCATCTTCTGCTGATAGCTTTGTTGAAAACCCTAATTCATTTTTTATCCTATCAAAATTTACTATGTAGTCTCTTTTATCTTCCTTCTCTACAATTTTTAATGGTGCACCCATTCGCTTACTTACTTTCTCTGCAATTTCCCTTTTTGTATAATTTTGATCTGATGAACCAACATTGTAAACACGTGAAATTGGTTCTATGTGATTAATACATAATAAAATAGCGTTTGAGATATCACTAACATGTACAATGGGTCTATGAACTTCAGGCATGAAAACATTAATTTCTTTTTTCAACCACGCTTCTTTTATAAATTCACTTACAAGAAGATCGAAACGCATTCTACCTACAGATAATCCATAAGCGGTGGCACATCGTAAAATTATAGAATTTGGAACATTTTGAAGAAGATATTTTTCCAGTCTTACTTTTGTATCTGCATAAAGAGATGTTGGAAATAGCTCACCATCTTCGTCTACCATTTGTTTGGCTTGACCATAATTAGAGCACGTAGATAATTGTATGAATTTTTTAATATTTTTTTTCTTACATAATTCAGCCAAGTTCTTTGCAGCCTCGTAATTTACTTCTACTGCTTCGTCAGGCTTTATTTTGCATAATGGCTCACCAACCAACGCAGCTAAATTTACAACATAGCTATCCTCTTTAATTATAGATTCCATAAAATCTAAATTTCTAATATCCTTCTGATGAAAAGTAATTCTACTATCAGAATATTTGGTTGCCTTAAACTTATTTTCTAATTTAAAATCTAATCTATCAACAATTACAATTTCGTAATTTGTATTATCTAATAGATGTTCAGTTAACTTGGTTCCTATATAACCAGAACCACCACACAAAATAATTTTTTTCATTTTATATTGATTTTTAAAAATGGTTAAATGTATTTCTACTTGAAGAACTTATGCTTTTTGACTGTAACCAGTTCTTATTAAAAAATCATTGATATCTGCTATTGCCAACAAATCACCTTCTGGGGGAATAGTATAATCCAATATCTCTGATAATGTCTTTTTTTGATCATATGAATATAATCCGAAATTATTTTTTCGAAGTAGGTCGAGAACTTCTTTGAAATCATAACCATAATAATCTGAAAATTTATGATAAGCACCACCAATTGGAAATTGAACCACTTTACACTTCTTTAATAGTGAATTTGCACCAAGTAAAACAAATTTTTCATAACCAATTGTATCTATTTTTAATAAATCAATTGTGTTTTCTTTAATTGGTAAATCATCTAATTTGCTCATCTTTATACTTAATTTAGATTCTAGATTAAGAATTTTATTCTGATCATCTGATTTAAAATTAGAAAAACTAACTTGTGTACTTTTTTCTCCTAATGCAATATTAAAGGTAGTAATATTTTCAAAATTATTCAATTTAATATTTTCAAATAAATATTTGTATGTAGTTGGATGTGGTTCAATAGAGTATACATTTCCATTTTTTCCAACAATATTGGCAAGTAAAAGTGTGACAGTTCCAATATTTGCACCGACATCAATTACAGTGTTATTTTTTTTTACATAGTCAAGGAAAAAATTATCTTCTGCTGCATGTCTATAATCTGCATCTACCCATTTATCTCTAGCCAAAGATGTAGGATGAAACTTCAAGACGTAATGATCTTGCGTAATTGTAAATAGTGTACATAATTTTGTTCTAATCAAAATTTTTGCGATAAGAAATTTTAATGGATTGTTCTTATTTCTAATATTTTTAAAACTGGACATTATCTTAACACTTTTTTTAAGGAAATTTTGAAGTAGCAACTTATAAGAGGTTTGATATACGTTTTCTCATGAATTGGGAAGAATGTCCTGTGTTGGTTACAGGTGGTGCAAGTTTTATCAGTAGTCATTTGGTGGATGAATTAGTTCTACGCGGTGCAAAAGTCACAGTTGTTGATGATCTTAGCAATGGAAAAAAAGATAATCTGGAAAAATCACTTGATAAAATAAAATTTATTCAACAAAATTTAGAATATATTTCAAAAAAAGAGATAAATGATATTTTTGAAGGAAATGAAATTGTATTTCATTTTGCTGCAGATCATGGAGGTAGAGGTTATATTGATACGCATCCAGCAGATGTTTGTTCTAATTTTGCTATTGATCATCATGCATTTGAAGCATGTAATGACACAGGTGTTGAGAAAATTATTTTCTCAAGTTCTGCTTGCGTGTATCCAACACAATTACAAAACAAGATTGGTTCAGATTACAGATTAAAAGAAGATGACTCTAATCTAGATAATTTAGATGGTTCTTTGAGTGCAGATGTTGAATATGGCTGGGCAAAATTAATGAGCGAAATGCAGATGAAATCTTTTAACAAACAATATGGTTTGAAAGGATGTCCTGTGAGATTTGTTACAGCATATGGACCTAGAGAAGATGAAACACATGCGATAATAGCCTTAATTTACAAAGCAATTGAAAAAATGGATCCTTATGAAATATGGGGAGATGGAAACCAGGAAAGAGATTTCACTTATGTTGAAGATATTGTTACTGGTTCAATTCTTGCAGCTGAAAAAATTTCAGACATGACACCAATTAATCTAGGAACAGGAAAAAGATACAAGATGATTGAAGTGGTGAAAATCATTTGTGAAATATTGGATTGGGAGCCATCAAAATTCAACTTTGATACATCAAAACCAACTGGAGCATTATCACGCTCGTTAGATAATACACGTGCGAAAGAATTGCTAGGTTGGGAGCCAAGATTTTCTTTGAAAGAAGGATTAGAAAAAACAATAGAATGGTATGCTAACAATCATACAGCCAAAGGCAAAGTTGACCAATCAAAGCTCTTAGAACACACTAAGAAATCATCATAAAAATTGATTAAGACTAAGAAGCTGAATAAAAATTCATGAAGTATAATAATCAGAGTAAGAACAACGGATCAGCCAAAAAACTATATCAAAAATTTAGGTATGGATTAGTTAAACGTCATTTCTATTATTTAACTTCAAATTCTAGAGTGCTGCCAAATTTTTTTGTAATAGGAGGAGTAAGATGTGGAACTACTTCATTATATCATTACTTGAACCAGCATAACTGTATAGTAAAGTCTGCATACGATGAATTAGGATACTTTGATGATAATTTTCATTTGGGCCTAAATTGGTATCGTTCTTTATTTCCGATGAAATCCACACGTGCAATGGTGGAATCTAAATACAAAAAATTTCTTACTTACGATGTCACACCATTTTACATATACAATCCTACTGTTGTAGATAGAATTTTCAAATTCTCACCAGATACAAAAATCATAGGAATATTAAGAAATCCGATTGATCGTGCGTATTCAAACTATAATGGGCAAATACAGGATGAAGGATATGCAAAATCAACTTTTGAAAAAGTAGTACATGCGGAAGTAGATAAGATTGAAAAAAGCAAGAATGATCCAGAAAATTATGGATTTTTAGTAGATGAATTTTACGAGATGATTTTAGCTAGAGGTTTTTACGCAAAACAATTAGAATATTGGTTCAAAAAATTTCCAAGAAAAAATATATTATTGATTTCGTCAGAAAACTTTGCTAACAAAACTGTTGAGACACTTTCCAGAATTTTTAATTTTTTAGACATTCCTGATCAAAAAATTATCGATTTAACAAAGCAAAACAAAATAGTATATCCTAAAATGAAAAATTCAACACGTGATTTTTTAGTGGATTACTTCAAACCCTATAATGAAAAATTATTTGAATTGTTAGGGGAAAGGTTTGATTGGCAAAATTAAATTAATCTTTGACTACTCTGTTATCAATTTGTTTTTGAAATTCTTTTTGCAGATGTTTTAAACGATCCATTTCATTACTGGTTAATTTTTCATTATTCATGAGCCTCATTGTTAATTCACTTAATTGTAATGACATTGACAACATAAATTCTGTATTGGTTAAAATACGTCTCATATGTGGATTTGCTTCTATGTGAATATCTGCTTCAGCTTTGAATGAAGCAGTTCGTTTGTAATGTGCATATCCAATAAGTGCTAGCAGTGGAATACCAACAAGCACAACAATTACAATATAATGAATAAAACTTGGAAATATCTCTTTTAAAACTGGATAGTTGTCAATTGCAAGAAAATACGTTACAGTTAACGTATTTACTGCTGCAAAAATAAATGCAAAGTAAACACTCCATCCCTGACGAAAATAAAACCAACCTCGAAAACCTAAATTGTCTCTCACTAGAACAAAACAAATTTTCTATTATATCAATTTCACTAGTAATTAATTATGAGCATAGTGCTCAATTGATGTTATCTCTTTATTGCAGATTTTTTTATTTTCGAATAACCTAAAATAATTAAGAAAACAGTAATTACAATAATTATAGGGAATTTGATTGTATTCATAATATTAACACTGTCTAAATTCTGAATTAGTGAATCCAAATTAATTATTAGACCAAGCAAAATAATAATTCCTGATATTACAATTAAACTGCCAAGAAATTTTGAGTTAATTTCTCGTGTGATAATATAAGAAATAAAAGGCAGGACCAAGGCTGGAATACCAAAAATTAGTTGCCTATATACTGGTTCAATATTAAGAAATCCTTTTCCTTCAGGATGTGGTTCCAGATTATCAATATGTAATTTAAATTTCATTGTCCAAAAATCAGGAAGTGGTGTATCAAGTGTAAGATGAGCGTAATCATTAGTTCCTGTCACTGCAGAAAGAAACTGTAAATGTTGTTTTTGTGGTTCAACAAAAATTCTTTCCGGATTATGTAGAACCCATTTATCATTACATGATTTATTTGCACAATCATCAAACGTAGTTGAAAATATATCTTTATCATAATTTTTAGAATTTATCTTTTTACCGGAAATTTTTATATCATCTATGTAGCCAAACAATTTTCCACCATTTCCTGCCGGCTTTCCATCTTCATTTGATACTCGTACATATTGAAGGTTTGTTGGATTAGAACACATAGTTATTGATGTACTATCATAAAGATTGGAAAAATTAGCATCTGTATAAATATTAGATTTCAATTCCAACTCATCTTTTATAATTTCAATCCAATACGTATCATTTTCATTTGTATTTGCATTTGGAAAGTTTTTTGAGCCTTCACACATTTTATCACCATAATACATACCATCATCATTACTCCATCCCAATTTGTAAAAACGTTCATTTGTAACTTGAGAAATCAGTACTACACCATCTTGAACGCATCGTTTACACCCACTATCATAAAAGATTCCTCCCTCACTGCAAATTTTACAACTAGATGAATCTATGCTAGATAATCCGATGTAAATTGATGCAGGATCACTAGGGTTTTCCGATGTAATTTTATCAGTGCCATATAAAATCGAAAAAAATAGTGAAATCCCAATAAGTATAATAGCTATTTTTAGTTTCAATTTGATATTTTTTGAATTGATTTATCTAAAATGTTTACTAATTAATTATAGCAGTTTTTGATTTAAAAAATTACCACATTTTTAATGAATTTTTACTCACGTATAATACCTGGATTTTTAATATAGTAGTTATGTTCTATACAAATTAATATTTTGTTTATACCACTCCAGTGTTTTTTGTAAGCCAACCTCTAGTGAAATAGATGGTTTCCAATTTAGTTTTTGAACATTCTGTCTACTAAGAAAAATATTTTCATCCGAAACATCATTTTCACGTTGTTTTTTATCATTCCAATTGATTATCATGTCATTATCTGATAACTGATTAGACAAATTCACAATTTCCTCAACAGATGTTTCATTTCCAGTACCAACATCAACTATTTCGCCATCAATATTCGATTGCTGTGAAGCGATTTCAAGTGATGTTAATACATCATCAATATGAACAAAGTCACGTTTAATATATTTAGAAAAAATTTCCACTGGTTTATTTCTGATTATTGCAAGCATCAAATCACAAATAAGACGTCCAGACGAATCAAATCTTCCATACGGTGTAAATATTCTTAGTGTTGTTATGGGCATTTTTTTTTCTTGGAAAAAATGCTCCGCTAATTTTGTTTGAGTGATTTTTGAAATTGTATATGGATCGATTGGATTTGTTGAGTATTCAAAAAAACTACCCAGATTTATTAATCTGTGTAAATCATTACTTTCACTAACGGCATCTAGTAGATTAAATGTGCCAAGTATGTTTGTGGAAAAAATTTCAGTACTGTCTTTCTGAGAGGGATAAATTCCATGTCCTGCACAATGATATACTAATTCAGGATTAATTTTTTTTACAACATTTCTTACATCCTTAACTTTTTTCAAGTCAATTTTATGCACATTACAATTAGAAACTATATCATTTATTCTCCAAAGATTGGATGTTTCTTTAATTAAGATGTTTATTTCGTTTCCAGTTTTAATTAATTTTCTAGTGAGATTTGCCCCGATAAACCCAGCGGCCCCCGTAATTAAGATTTTTACCATAAGAAATCTTCTGTTTAAAACAAATTAATATTTACTAAGAAATGTGGAGAATACGTTTTTTATTTTCTCAATATGTTTCTCTGTTAGACCGTGATTACATCCAATTAAAAAGGAATTTTCCATTATGTAATTAGCTACTTCGTAATCTTTTCCTAAATTTTTATAATTGATTTTAGAAAATGCAGGTTGTTTCAACACATTTCCCGTGAAAATAGGCCTTGTTTGAATTCCAGTCATTTCTAAATATTTCACTATTTCTAATCTTGAAAAGGGTGCATTATCGTTAATAGTTAGTGGGAATGCTAGCCATGACGTTTTAACTTCTGATAGTTGCCTAGGTAATTTGAAAAATTTTATTTTAGAAAAAAATTCATACAAACTGTTGAAATTATCTTGCCTTATTGCTGCAAATTTTCTCAATTTTTTTAATTGAACTAACCCAAATGCAGCGCTTATTTCTGTTGGCAGAAAGTTATAACCCATTTCTTCAAAAATAAATTTTGAATCGTAGGGTATATCATTTAATTTTATATCAAATCGGTCTTCAATTTTTTCTGACTCATTTAACGCAGATGTTCTACCCCAACCACGTAATATTCTACATCTCTTCTCCCATTTCTGGTTATTACAACAAATCATTCCTCCCTCACCTGCGGCAGTGATAATATGTGACCCATAGAAACTAGTTGTAGATATATCAGAAAATTTTCCCGTAGGCACATTATCGAAAGTTGCTCCCAACGTATCAGCCGAATCTTCAATAAAAATAAGGTTATTTTCGTCTGCAATTTTTCTTAATCTTCGTAGATCGGGTACATTTCCTAAAAGTGAAGGAATCATTAGCGCTTTTGTTTTACTAGTAATCGCCTGTTCAATTTCATCAATGTTTACAATGTAAGTTTCCGGTTCAACATCAACGAATACTGGTGTTAATTCTTTTTTTAAAATGGGTGATAGTGTAGTTGCAAAAGTAAGAATTGGTGTTATTACCTCAGAATTTTTTGGACAATCTAATAGTTCCATCGCCAATAAATTTGCGGACGATCCAGAATTTACCATAACTCCTAGTTCTTTACCAAATAAATCAGAAACTTTTTTTTCAAAAAGCTTTACATTATCACCCATTATTGTTTTATGGTTTTTTATTACTTCAAGAACAGCTTCTTCTTCCTCACTATCATGAACAGCTAAACCATAAGGAACTCTATCTGTATTGATACTTTCTTTCATAAGCCATCTATTTTGTCCAATTCATATTAACTTGTTTTGCCTTTGAAACATAATTGTCTATTTGAGAGATTGAAAATTCTTTCATGTCTTCTTGTTTATTTTGATAAGTTTTGTACCATGCTATGATTTCTGATAAGGCATCATCTATGGTATAGATATTTTTCCAATCCAAGTTGGAATATGCCTTTGAAGAATCGATCATAAGCTTTTTTGATTCAAAAGGCTGATTTGAATTATCAGCAAAATCAATTTTAAGACTAGAATTAGATTTTGTTAAAATATAATCAGCAATTTCTTTTACCGTTAAGAATTTCTGCCTAATCTCTGGTCCAAAATTCCAAGATTGGTTAAATTCTTTTTGATTTGAATACATTTTCCTTGCAAGCCATAGCATGCCTGATATTGGTTCTAACACGTATTGCCAGGGTCTAATTGAATCAGGATTTCTAATTTTGATATTATGATTTCTAGCTATAGCATTGATAGAATCTGGAATAATTCTGTCTTTTGCCCAATCTCCACCACCTAAAATATTACCCGCTCTAATTGTTGAAATTGATATTTTGTGGTCATTGATGTTAAAAAATGAATCTTTGTACGATGACGTAATTAATTCAGCAGCGCCTTTACTTGCACTGTATGGATCAATACCACCCATAGGATCATCCTCTATATGTGGTCGATTACTTATTTTGTTGTCATAGCATTTATCACTAGTCATTATTAATGCAACTTTCACTGAAGTGCTAAATCTAAGAACTTCTAACATATTGGCTGTTCCTAGAACATTAATCTCAAATGTATTTAGAGGGTTTTCATACGAGTCCCTAACAAGTGATTGAGCGGCAAGATGAAATACAAATTCTGGCTCATATTTTTTTACTGTTTCAAATAATTTCTCCTTGTCACGTATATCAGACGTGACATTTGTTATTTCATTATCAAGATTTAGGATGTCAAAAAGCGAAGGATCAGTTGGTGGATTTAAAGAATATCCAATAATATTTGCACCAAGATATTTTAGCCAAAGTGTTAACCAAGAACCAATGAATCCAGTATGACCAGTAACTAAGACAGTTTTTCCTTTAAATATATCATTAAATATTTTTTGAGACATTTACCAAATTTTCCATGGAGCTTTTTCTGAAGTCCATAAATCTTCTAAGTGTTTTTTATCTCTCAATGTATCCATTGGATGCCAAAATCCATTATGTTTAAACGCGGACAATTTTTGCTCTTTTGCTAAAGTTTCTAACGGTGCTTTTTCTAACACTGTAGAATCATTCTGTAAGTAATCAAAAATTTCTGGTTCAAACACAAAAAATCCTCCATTTATCCATGAAGATTCACCTGTATGTTTTTCATGAAATTCTGTGACGTAATCTCCTGATAGATTCAACACACCAAATCTTTCTGGAGGATGGATAGCTGTTAGTGTAGCCAAAGATTTTTTTTCTTTATGAAATGTTACTAAATTATTGAGATTAATATTACTTACACCATCACCATACGTCATACAAAAAGTGTTATCTATTTTATCTTGAATTCTTTTTAGTCTACCCCCAGTCATTGTATCCAGACCTGTATCAATTAATTGAATATTCCATAACTTAGAATCAAATTGTTCAAAATATTCTTTGATTTTTTTTCCCTTGTAGCCCAAACAAATAATGAAGTCATCAATTTTGTAAGTAGAGTAAATTTTCATAATATGCCATAAAATTGGTTTTCCTCCTATTTCGATAAGCGGCTTGGGGATTATGTTCGATTCTTCTGAAATTCTAGTACCATAACCACCAGCTAAAATTACTGCTTTCATTAGTAAATTCGATAAAGCTTAGTAATTATTTATTACTACATCATGAACTTCTTGATAAATGAAAAAATTCTTTTTTTTACTTGTTATAACATTCGGAATACTTTTTGTGGCTAATATAACATGGATTGTGCTCAATCTTTACTCATGGGCTACTGTGGGAATTGATATTGTATTAAGCGGTTCTGAGAGTGGATTGTTTGAGAATATCTATTATTCACTTTATTTCAAATGGATCATCTTTGCTGACATACTATGGATAATATCTTTAATAGTTTTCATGCTACAAAGAAAACACTTCAAAACTGATCCGGCACAACATTTTTTGAAATACAATCCAATAAATTCTCCAAGACTTTGCGTTACAATCGCTGCCTATAATGAGCAAGATTCTATTGAGAAGACCGTAAAAGATTTCATAAAACATAGAGATGTTGAATCAGTAATTGTTGTTGATAACAAAAGTATGGATGATACAGCACTATTAGCGGAAAAATGTGGCGCTAAAGTAATTAGGCAAGAGAAAAACAGAGGATTTGCTCATTCTTATGCTATTGGATTAAAAGAAGCACTGAAAACTGACGCTAATATTATTGCCACTGCCGAAGCAGACGGTACAAATAATGCATACGATCTTGACAAAATGATTCCCTATTTATCAAACTGCGATATGGTTGTAGGTACCAGACAGGTTCAAATTTTTACACAGAAAGGGAATCAAAATAGTATAATGCATGTTTGGGGAAATTATTGGTTAGCTAAATTAATTCAATTCAAATATTTCAGTCTACATCATTTCGGTATAATCAATTTGACAGATGTTGGATGTTTATTTAGAGTAATTAAAAAAGAATCATTGGAAAAACTGACTGACCAATTTATTGATCACAAAACAGGTGACGCAATTGGTGGACCTGCCTTTCCTCTTTATTTAACAATGAGATCTATAGAAAAAAATTTGAGGATTGTAGAAGTTCCACTTACTTTCAATAAGCGATTAGGTCAGTCGAAAACTAGATCAGATGAAAAAATTTCAGGAATAAAATATGGGTTAATTTTTTTAAAATTTATCCTTCGTTATTAGAATTCAAATGATTTCTAGTAATTTAAAAAAAATACTGATTATAGGCATAGCTATCATTGGATTTTATTCAATCATCTTATCTTTTTCCGATCTCAATTTGGTTTTTGATCAATTAATTAATTTTAAAATTGAGTATTTGCCTATTATTTTGTCTCTTGTTACATTAGGTTGGTTTATTTTATTTGCTCGTTGGCAGATACTATTAAGAAATTCTAACATCACAATACCGCCAAAAAGTAGTTTTGGCATATATATTTCAGGTTTTTCATTAACGTTCATACCGGGTGAAGTGGGAGAATTTCTAAAGTCTCAATTATTAAAAAATAGATTTAACATTCCTCGCTCTAAGACTAGCCCAATAGTTATCACTGAATTATTTTATAATGCATTGGGTTTAGTGGTATTATCTGTTACGAGTATATGGTTTTTTGAATTTACTGTGTACATATTTATAATTTTTAGTATAGTTTTGCTTCTAGTATTTTATTTAATTAACAACAAAAAATATTTTTTGAAAACTATTAACAAATTTTCAAAAATTAGATTTTTAAAAAAATACACAGAATCAATGTCTGAATCAATTGAACTCATACAAAGTTTAACTAGAGGCAGAGTTTTGTTTTATAGTGTAATACTTTCTATATTTTTTTGGTTTGTAGAATGTATTGCAATACATTTGTTACTATTATCATTCGGAATAGATAGCATAGAGTTATTGACTTTAGTTTCTATGTATACTGCATCGATAATTTTAGGCGTAATAACATTTTTACCATTAGGTATAGGCGTTTTTGAAGGTAGTCTGGCTGGATTTTTAAGCTTGCGTGGAATTGATATCACTGTTTCATTAACTGTAGTCATTCTTGCTAGAATAATTACAAGATGGTATAGTATTTTTGTTGGTTTAGCCGTTCTTAAAATCACTGGTGGATTATCCTTACCATCAGGTGAAAAATCAATAGATTAATTTAAATAAAAATTAATTAGTTTTTTGGCATCATGGTTGATAAATTATTCAGTTCTGATGATTGTTATGATTTAACTAACAAAGAGGTTAGAGAATTATACAAAAAATATGTCAATCCATCACTCGAGCAACTTTTTGGAGCTTTTGCAGCTGGTAGGGAGGATGTAGATCACTCCGAAGGAGTTTGGATATATACCAAGAATAATGAAAAAATTCTAGATGTGACTGGTGGAATAGGCGTTCTAAGTCATGGTCATAACCATCCTAGAATATTGGAGACACGAATAAATTTTCAGAAAAAAAAGAAAATGGAAGTTCATAAAACAATTTTTTCTCCATATCTTGCAGCTCTAAGTCATAACATTGCTCAACTTCTACCCAAAGATCTGGACTATTCTTTTTTTTGTAATTCCGGGGCAGAAGCTGTTGAGGGATCGATGAAACTTGCTTACAAATATCATGATGGGAAGAGAAAAGTGATCTTACATTCAGACATTTCATTTCATGGAAAATTATTGGGCTCTGCAAGTATAACTGCATCAAAAGAAGTATACTTCAGGTATCCTGAAATTCCAAATACTGATTCGTTTGAATATGACAATATTGATTCTGTAAAGCAGAAAATTAATGAACATAGAAATGAATCTGGTGAATCTAATGTTTATGCATTAATCATTGAACCATTTCAAACTCTTACATTACGTCAATGTCACACAAATTTCTTACAGGAATTACAAAAAATTTGTAATGAAAATGGTATTATTTTGATTTTTGATGAGATTTACGTAGGTTGGTACAAAACAGGCACCATGTTTAATTTCATGGGCCATAATGTTTTACCTGATATTCTTACAACTTCTAAATCGTTAGGCGGTGGAAAGGCATCAATATCTGCTTATGTTGCCAGGGCACCAATATTAAAAAAGGCATATGGAAATACACGTGATGCCTTACTTCATACATCTACATACAATGGACTTGGTGAAGAATGTATCACTGCTATAGAAGCCATTAACATTATGCAAGAGGAAAACTATGAGAAAAAAAGTTTCCACATAGAAAAAATTGTGAAAGAACGCTGTCACCAACTTTTAGAGAAATATAGTAATGAAGTA
Organism: Marine Group I thaumarchaeote; assembly: GCA_013390785.1. Taxonomy (GTDB): domain Archaea; phylum Thermoproteota; class Nitrososphaeria; order Nitrososphaerales; family Nitrosopumilaceae; genus Nitrosopelagicus. Next base: position 41,638 of record JACASW010000005.1, on the reverse strand, counting down.
AAAGAATGCAGGGGTTCAGGTGCTTTGCATGGAATATTTTTTAACACAGATAATCTAGTTATCAGTAAAATTCTAAAACTTGTTCCATTAAGCATTACTAAGGATCCAAAATTTGTTCCAAAATTAGCTGCTGCTGCGATATCTGACTGGATGTATAAAAATTATAAAATTTTAGTCATTTTTTCAAATACAGATGAGGTTGCACTTTTCTTTAAACCATCATTAATTATAGAAGAAAAGGAAATTCATTATTTCTTTGATAGCCTAGAAAAAACACTACAAGAGGGTTTGTGGCAAATTGTGTTAAAATTTGCTTCCAAGCAATTTTCAAATTTTGTCAATTTTGGAAGTTTATAAAACAAGATATGGAACAACCTAAACAAAAAATTGTTACTGGATTCGGTCTTTTTAAATCTGTAAACACACTTGTTGCGACACCCAAAAATCTGGGTGATTTAACAAAATGTATTGATTTTGCAAAACAGCAAAAATTTAAAATTGCGATACAAGGTGGTGGAAATAGTTACAGTGATGTATTTTTCAATAACCAATTAGTAATTGATACAAAACAACTCAATTCGATAAAATCATTTGATTCTGAGAATGGTGAAATTACAGTTGAACCTGGAGTTCGTATAGGTGATTTGTTAAATGTAATCATGCCACAGAATTGGATTTTGGTTGGTTTGTCTGGTTCTGTTAATGATGCTATAGGTGGAATGCTGTCAACCAATGTACATGGAAAGGATTCATGGAAAAATGGAAATTTTAGTCAAAATATTATTTCATTTAAAATAATGTTAGCAGATGGTACAACAAAAATAGTAAAAAATGATACTGGATCTGAATTATTTAATTCAATTGTAGGAGGCTTGGGATTTTTAGGCCTAATTACAGAAATTACATTGAAATTAAAACCGGTTCCCTCTTACATGGTACAACATCAAATACAAAGAATTCCTAATCTTGAGAAGCTAGTTGATTTTTTTTATTCCCTTGAGGAAAATGGACTTGAATACGCTCACGCTTTACTTAATCCATTTGCATCAGGCGAAAATATGGGTCAAGGCATATCTGATTCATGTAGATTTGTTAACGAGCAAAACTGTTCTAATGAAAAATTCAAAGAATTTCTTGTAAAAAAACCAAGGGTATATCAGCTAACACCGAAAAGTTTTTGGTCTCTGTGTAAATTACTCTGGAATAATAATACAAATAGAATTCTTTGCGATATAAGATATCGTAGAACATCTACATCAAATGTTCAAAGCATAATTCCATTCCCAAAATATCAATATCCTCATTCTGCCAAACCTAATTTTAATTTGTTATTTACTCCATCTGGATTTTTTGAAATTCAGACTATATTTAGTAGGGATATTGTAATGCAAGCTTTTATGGAACTTTTATCACTTAGTAGGCATTTCAGGCTTTATCCATTTATCTGTGGAATTAAAAGACACAAATCTGATTCATCACATCTCTCGTTTGCGAATGATGGATTATCTATTACAATGAATTTTTCTCTTAATGCTATTACAACAGAACAAAGAGATGAATATTGTAAAAAACTAACTGATATTATATTGAAACATGAAGGGAAAACATATCTGGCCAAACATCCGTATTTCTCACAAGATGATTTCCATCGTATGTATCCTAATTATAAGAAAATTCTTCAAATGAAAACAAAATATGATCCTGATTGTTTATTTTTATCTGGAGCAACTAAGAGATTATTAATTGATTAATTATTGTCTTAAAATATCTAAGACTATTCATATCCTACACATCTCAATTTTTTCTTGAAGCTTTACTAATGTCTCACTACTTAAACCAATTATACCGATCTCATGACATCCTTTTTCAATATATCCAGATAAGAAAATCATATTCCAGCCAGAATTTTTTTCTGAAACATAGCCTGGTTTCTTATCTTCTACAGACACAAAATCATCGTATTTTAGCAGCGGCTTATTATCTATCATAAGGAAGATGCTGTCAACGGGTGATTTGTTTTCATCAAGTATCCATCCTTCTATGTTAACAAAACTTTCCTCAATAACAATTGGTTGTTCTGAAACCAATTGTCCATTGATTCTTTCAATTTTACCAAAACCAAGTTCAATATCAGGGTTATTTTCCAAAATAGTTCTAAACTTGTTTAAATCATGTCTATTTTGTTGATTAAAATTTGTATCACCAAAAATACTCATTTTATTTTCAAGCCAGAAATTAACTGCATGTACTTCATTCCGTTCAAATGGGAGAGCGAACCGTGGATATTCGGTCCAGTCTAAACACTCTGTTCCATGCGTTAACGAATAACAATCCACGTACACATTTTTTACATCATAATAGTGTTCAGCCTTAACCCAGCTAGCATAGTATGATGGAATCAAGAAAACCATCTGTGATATTATTATTAGAATACACAAACACAATTTAATATTAGTAAATTTCTTTGTTCGATTTTTCTTGATTTCTAACATCAACATGGAAACTAAAACAAGAATGCCTATCTGAGAAAATTGTGAAACAGCCTTGTAAAATGATTCATTGCCGTCATGCCCCTCTAATCCCATTCTGCCTATTGCAATTATAATACCTGAAATTATACCTAATAAAATAAACAACAGCCAAGGATATGATTCCTGTACGTTCTTTTTGATTCTTATGAAATAATAAAAAAAATACCCAGATAATATTAAAGTTATAACACCAATAATCTTACTGAAAAAAATATTTTCTGTTCCAAATCTATAAGATGTTGCAAGATAAGTAGTTACAAAACTTATTCCCTCAATTGAAAAAAACTTTAGTAGATATGTTTCTTCATCAAACTGAATTACTTTCAGGGAAGTCACTAACAAGACAAAAATAAATCCGATTATTACAGTGACAGCAATCCATGCAGTCAAATATTTTTTTCTAATTTTCCTTTCATTATCTCTTTTTGCCAAACAAATGAATCCTGCAAGCCATGCTATTATCCCAATCAAATTAAAAAATGTTGAAAAAATGGCTATTGATATAGATGATAAAAAAATTGAGTTAGTAGTTTTTTCTTTATTTAATAGATATATTGTGAAAACAATACAGAGAGTAACCATCAACCACATTATTGAACTGAAAACCCAATATCCCGTATTGTAAATCGGGCAATAAATAAACGCAGAGATTGGAATTAAAACCCAATAAAGTCTTTTATCAGTTTTTTTAAGAATTAAAAATAAGAGCAATAATGTTAAAGACATTATTATCCATTGTAAATAATAAAAATTTACTACGTCAAACGAATTATAGATTAAATTTGGTAGTGCAAGTAATTTTAAAGAATAGATTAAGTGTGATGAATATTCACTGATTTCAGTTATTCCAAAAAAACCATCCCAGGAACCGGTTGACAAATATTCATATGCAGACGAATAGGTATGATTATCATCGCCAAATGGAAAGTTTAGCTTAAACTTCAGAATATACGCAAGCGTATGAACTGAAAACAAAGATGTAGCTAGAAAAATTATTACATTTTTTCTATTTTTTGAAATATAAGATTTTGAATCATCATAATTTTGCAAATCATGATTTATTTCTGGCTTGTTCACTTTTCAATCTCCAAATTAAATAGGCTATAATCAATTTTGAAGATTTTTACATGATATGTAAATCCATCATTTTTTGAGTCCCATTCTTTAATTAGATATGGATATTTATCCTCATTTTCGAAAACATCTTTAAGAAATTCTGGCCTATTATCCATTGAATCTACAATTAGATGCGAAAATTGTTTGTCGTGTTCTAAAATTAAAGATTCGGTAGATTCAAACTCATCCGGATCTATTCTCACAATTTTGTGTGGCATATCCTCGATACCAGTTCGTTCAGTGTTTTTGTGGAAATATATGAGATCTGACCAATTCTGAGGCAAATCAAAGCTTTTGATAAAAAGGCTTTCTGGATGGTATGTGTTTATAGTGGTTGTAGTGTCAACTATGTGTTTTGCAATTAACATAGCTTCTCTATCATGACTGGAATCAAATTGGTGGTAATAAAATACAATGCCAGAAAGAATTATGACTGCTAAAATAATTATGATTATTACATTCTTTCTTTGAAATCTTTCGACAAATAATTTAATTGGCAGAATAGAAAAAACAACAAATGAGGGAAATAAAGAGAACATGTACTTTGCTTCTGAAAGTGGAAATGAGTAAGCATAAAATGCAGGAATTGAAATAATTGCCGCTATTACAACAATAGATATTCTTGTGTATGTACGATTTTTTAAGAATAAAAGAAAGCCTATAGGCGCTGTGATTATAAACATAGGTATCATTACCCAACCTAGATATTTTGCAAAGTATTCAATACCTGTGATAACAGATATTTTTGATGTTGTGAACAAGCGATCATCAGCAGACATATGAATTTCTTTATCTGACGTTTGGAAATATTGTGCTGAAGAACCCATTATTCTAGAAAATATTGACGTTTCAGGATTTACATGCTCAGTGTGTAATACAAATGGCAAGAATACAACAATGAATATTAACACTGCAAACAGGTATTTTGGAAATTTAAATTTCTCACGTTTAAATTTGAAAATTAACAAAAATGATATTGCTAAGAATAGAAAAAATCCTTCAGGACGAATAATACTAGAGATTCCCGCAAATAGGAATGATAAATAGATACTTTTTTGTGAATTTTTTAAGAAGAAAAGTATTGTCAATGTTAAAAATAGTATGAATAATGGTTCAGTGGCTCCGTACATGGAATTTTCAATTAATCTTGGCGCAAAGGCAAATAGTGTAGCACCAATAATACTATATTTTTTCTCAACAAATACATTACATAAAAAATACAGTGGAAATATTGTAAGGCTTGAAATAAAAATCGATGTAATTCGCTGTAATTGCATGTATGAACTAGTTTCAGAAAAATCAAAAATTGAAAATAACCCAGCAAGTAAAATGGACCAACCAGGTTTTGTAACTGTATAACTTTCTGGTAAACCTCCCAATACATGAATGTCTATCGCATAAGAGAGAAAATTTAGGGAATCCATTAAAATAGGCACTGTAGGATCATAAACATTCATTCTAAATGATAATGAGATTGCCCATACGGCAAATACTGAAATTAATAGTTTATTTTTTAAAAAAAATGTTTGATTTTTTTGCATTAAATTCATTTTCATTCAATTATTCTCTTTGGTTACGGTGAAGCAGAAATTTTATCATAATTTCCATTTTTTATCATTCCTTAGTTTTGGTTATAAAATTCATGTATAAAATATACTAACAAAAGATACTAAAAACTAGAATTTTTACTAAATATTTTCTAAAACTAAATATTAGCAAAATATTTTTTTTTGATTAATTAATAGTTTCAAGTATAAATTCTCTTGCAGTGTCAGAAATTTTATGCTCATTATGTGTATCGTCAACAAAAATTTGGAAATTACCTTTTCCTAATTGTAACATCTTATCTTTTATAACAAGTTCATAAGTCTCATACCCATTGCCTGAGTAACAACATGGATCATTTTTATTAAAAATTTGAACATGCTTCCTATCATCACCATACGCACTTAAAACATACAATTCCAAATAATTTACATTTTGATATAGATCAATGTTTGTTTGTTCATAATCACCCATATCTCTCTCAGCTATTCGCAAATAAATTGGCATTGAACCACCAACAGAAAAACTATTTGAAATTCTTTCATCAATGGCAGAATATATTACAGTAGTCCAGCCACCACCTGACAACCCAATCATTGAATATTGTTTAAAATTATATTCCTTGTCTAGAAAATTTAAATTAATTTGAATTGGATCTACAAATAATTTCATCGGATTGAAATTTTTTGTTTCTAGTAATCTAAGCTGATTATGTGAATTTAGTTTAATTTGACCCAATCCATCTATTTCTACAATCGGTTGATTGTTCATGCCAAGTAATGGCATAGCCATAGCAACCACTGTGAAATTTCTATCAAGAAAGAATTGAATTGTGTCCATACCCAAAAGAAAATCTCCCCCATGTCCTTGATGATATAAAATCAATTTTTCATTAGATCGCTCCGGTATGAAAAGATAAGAAACCGAACTCACTCCATATTCTATTTCAACAGTTAATCTATCAATGCGGCTTAAGTTTTGAAGATCCTTATAATTAGAATCAGATATATCAGATTCAACTTCTGGTAATTGTGATTTATCTTTTACGCGTTGTAAACTTTTAACATCCCAGAAAAATTCTGTTAGGAAATCTCTTTTTTGGTCTATGTCTGCCTTGCTATCAATTTTAATTAAATAATCCACATTAGCCTGATTGATGAATTGATTACTTTCAATAGTTTTTTGCTTCAATAAAACCTCCTTTGTTGAATCTAAAAATTCATAGGGAAAAATTTTGTATACTCCTACATATGTACCAAACAAGAAAACGGAAACAAAAGATATGACCAGAAAAACTAGTAGATATTTATTCATATGAATCGTATTTTTGTCAGAATTTAAAATGTACTAAAGAATTGTATTTGTAAAAATTAATTTTTTTGAATTATTTTTTTTACTTCTTCTGCTGCCTCTGCACAAGTAGTAATCTTGCCTGAAAATACAGTAATAATTTTCTCATTTATTTTTTTTACAAGAGTTGGCCTCTCATCAGTATCTTCTACTCTAGGTGGAACTGCCCTAATCGTAAACATAGAACCGACATATTTAGCGTTTTTAATTTCAGGGAAAAATTCAAGTGAAGATTTAATGAATTTGTCATAGTTTGTATGAGTAGGGTTTTTAATCATTCCATTATCCAACAAATGTAAATATTGTTTATCAATCTCTGGAATTTTTCCAATATTAGTTTGATGAATTTCATGTGTAACATTACATAGTAAATGAAGATCCGTATTTGCTAGAGGATCAATACACATGAAAGGCCCATCCATAATTACAATACTCTTATTATGAAAAGAATCCGGTAGTTTAACAACTGGTTTTTCACACAATTCAAATTGATATTCTTCTTGTAATTCTGGAAATCTAGTAAGTAACGCATTCAAATTTGCATATGTACATATAACCACTCTATCAAATTCTTCAAATATTTCGTCAGTGACTTCAGTATTTAGATGAATTTTTACATTGCATTCATTTAGCTTGTCTAATGATATTTTTTTTAATTTCTTAGGATCATAGACTGATTCTTTAACTTGAACACAAAGATCAATTGAATCCTTTTGTACACAATCTAATTCTGCTTTATCAATAACTAATCCATATTCAGCACAAAAATCAACAAATTGTTTTGCAGAGGTAAGACTATTTTTTTTTGCTATGCAATAATAATGATCATACTGATTAACAATTGCTTCAGAAAAAGTTTCTTTGAAACTATTTTCAGATCTAATAATATCTTTCACTGTATCTGGACTACGTGGGTAATGATAACCCCGATGAATTCTATATTGATTTGAACCAGATGCTGATTGTAATAATTCATTATTTCTTTCAAATAATTCTATCTGATGGTTTTTACCAAGTATAATTGATACTGTTATACCAAAAATTCCACCACCAACAACTGCAATTCTCATAATTGTATGAAAAAATTCACTAGTAATTAACCGTAAGTATTTTTTCAATAATTACGTAATGATGTTTTTATCCAAAATTTTAAAACCGAAGAATGATCGATTTTTTATGTAGGCATTGACAAGTGAATTGAAAAGGGCGACCATGTATAAGATAAGAATTTGTATAGAAGTTGATTCAAATAATTGGAACAGTGATTTAAAAAAAAGTAACTATTCAACATACCTACAAACAGTAGAAAATCTAAAAATTAATTCAAATGAGAATACTTTTCCAGTATTCATTAGTATCCTTGATGAAAAGGATGCTGTAGTCGGGCAACTTGGCATGTTGATTATTAAAACCTCAGTTCAGTATGGGAGTACACTATTTCAAAAGTTATCTAAAATGGCTTCTAGAATTTCAACTAGAGGTGTTTGGCTTTATGGACCAATAATTCACACCGAAAATAAAATGGAAAGAATAGAAATTCTTAGAATGATATTAAAAGCAAATAATGAGATAGTTGATAAGTATAATCTTGTTTTTATTGAAGGGTATTCAGCTCCACTCGATATTAGTCTGTGTGATAACGAAATAAAAGAATATAGAAAAGATGGTTATCATTCTAAGAAATATGTTACTTTTATAACTGATTTAAAAAAGCCGATTGAAGAAATCTGGAAGAATGTTCAAAAATATACCAAAAAAAATGTAAATAGATCTGCAAAAAGGGGTGTAGTTGTAAAAGAATTAAAAACATTTGAAGAATCTAAACAGGTTATTTCACTTTTCCAAAAATGGGGAAAAGCAAAGGGTATTGTAGTGTCAGATCCAGAACAACAATTAAAAAAATTTTGGGAACGCCAGAATTCGGAACATGAAAAAACATTTTTAGCATTTAAGGAACAACAACTGGTTTCAAGTATCACTGTAAGCTATTTTAACAATGTCGTAATTCCAGTTCAAGTTTTAAATTCATATTCTTCAATTGCAAGAAATTTAGGTGGTCCTGCTCTTACATGGCATGCAATAAAATGGGCTAAGGAATTTAAATTTGCAATTTATGATATAACAGGCGGACCACTATTATCAGAAAGCGATTTGGCAAATGATAAACATGGGATGTCTGCTATACATTATAAAAAAAAATGGGGTGGTAAGCAATACACCCATCATTATTTCATCAAAATAAATAAAAAATCTTCTTATGTAATATACAAAAAGTTATTCAAAATGTTACAATGGTATCATAATAGGAAAGGTTCTTCAGATGATCTGGATATGGATTAGTTACGATGATCCAGATCATAAACAACGATGAGGTTATCAATTATGCATTATACTAATAAAACAGAAAAATTGGGTGAAAATACTGTTGGAAGCACAAAAAACTGAAATTGGTTATCAATCATTTCAAGATTTAAAAGAATATTACATAGATGAGGATTTTATTGAGAAAAACCCGGACTGTTGGAAGATCATCAATTTCATTTCAGATAATCCGTTTTCTACTCAAGAAGAAATATCTAATAGATTTAATTTTTCAAAAAATGAATTAATAGAAAAAAATAAAAAAATTCGAGAAACTGACTGGGCTCAGGATTATATTATTAATTCCGGAATTGGCAGCAAGTACTGGAAAAATACTATAATCCCAAGTATACAAAGTGGTAAAGCTCAAGCAGTATTAGATGAAAAGTATTCATACCCAGATCGAGTTGGATTATGTCCTGGACTAAGTTGCATGTTTTTTTGTAGTTTCTGCGGAAGAAATTATTCAGCTTCTTATAAACGAGAATTTGGTGAAAAAGGGTTTCAAGTATTCAAACAAATCATTGATCAAACTCCAGAAGGTGTTAACAAAAAAAATGTTTATCATATAACAGGAGGTTTGGAACCACTTACTTTCCCTCGTATTGGTGATTTGATTTCGTATGCTCGAGAGAAAGGATTTGATATGGAAATGCAAACTAATGGATACAATCTTAACCCTGATTTTATTGAAAAACACCCAGGAATCAAAGATCTTTCAATTCTAAGAGTTAGTCTGTATGGAGTGGATGATCATTCAACATTTGAAGTCACAAAAAATAAAAAAGGATATGAGATGGTAAGAAAAAATTTAATTGATTTTTTAAAATTAAGAACAAAAATAAAAGTCGGTTTGAATTATGTTTTATTACATGACCATCTTGATCATGCTTTGAAATTACTGGATTATATTAAAGAGATTAATATCGAGTCAGGTAATCAAATCGATTTTTTAACTCTTCGTGAAGATTTTAGTGATCGGGCAACAAATATCTCAGGAAAAGAAAGAGAAAAACTACACAGCATATTTAATGATGTTCAAACAAGATTAGAAGATAAAAATTTAGATCGATTGCACATTGATTATGGTTATGCTTTAGAAGCAATTCGTAAGAATAAAGAATCGTTTGAACCATTAAAAAGAGTTGATTATAAGCAACTACGACCAAAAGTATTTCCACAAATTGCAGTAATGATAGATGCTAAAGGTGATGTGTATTCATATCACGAAGCAGCATTTTTAGATCGAGATGGTGCAAAAAGATACAGTATAGGTGTGATTGATCAAGAACATAGTATGCGAGATGTGATAAGTAACTTTCTGGATACTAATGGAATAGATCCACTTCCCTCCGATACGGGTTATTTGGATGCATTTGATCATGTAACAACTTTATTTTTAAATCAACTTGAATCTGATATCAAATTTGGCATTCCATGGTCACAGGGCCCTATTAAAATTCAGTAGCCAGATTTTTATTATTTTGGAATTTTTAAAATTAAACTAGATATTTTCTTAGCAAGAATTGCAGAATCCACTGAATAGTTTTTTGCGCTTATAATTCTAATAAATTCTTTACATTCCAGGTATAACGGCATATTTTTAGACTGAAAGATCTTTTTGTACGTTTCAGTCTTTTTATCAAATTTTAACAATTCATCATTATCCCAAATATAATAATTTTTTCTGGTAGTAATCATCACAGTTTTTTTCTTATAATGAGATGTTCGATCAATTGTTATCTCAGATCTTCTGGTTTTACCAAAAAATAATTCAAGTGAAAATCGATCAATAGGAGTAAGAAGACTATACTTGCTGTTTAATTGTATTTTTTTTGGCATGCCAAACAATTCTAAGTTCAAAGAAAGGTCATGGGATAACAAATTTTCAAATATATCCTCATCAAACGTACCTAGCTTTTTCCATTCAAAATTTGCATGTTTAATTGATTCATTTTTATGTATTTTTTTGATTTTCTGAAAAATTTCATTATACAGAAATACATGCCCTACAAACAAGCAGAGTTTGTTTCTTTTTGCAATATCTATGAGTTTTTCTGCTTGATCAACTGTTTTTGTTAATGGTTTTTCTACAAAAACATGCTTTTTTGATTCTAATGATTTTCTTGCAATAGTAAAATGACTTTTGATAGGTGTTGCAATTACTACAGCATCAATATCAGAATCATTTAGGACTTGATTGATGTCTGTAGTGAGATCGATATTTGGATAGTTTTTTTGTAGCCACATCATATTTTTTCTATTACCAGTTGTGACACATGTTTTAACTTTAGATAATTTAGAGAAATCACGAACTAAATTCTTGCCCCACCTACCCATACCTATAATTGCAATCTGTTTCATAAGCGTCATTTTTGATTGTGGTATTGTCTAATTATATTTAGACAGTTTTTTACACTAAATTCCATACTGAATTTCTCCTGAACAAATTTTCGTCCTGCTTCTCCCATTTGTTCTGATAGTTTTTTGTCATCAAGTAGCAACTCTAATTTTTCAATTAGTTGTTCATGATTACCTTTTTCTACTAAAAACCCCGTAACACCGTCAATCATTGTTTCTGATGTACCACCTACGTTGGTGGTTATGACTGGTTTCTTCATCAATTGAGCCTCTTTTAGGGATAATGGAGTTGTTTCCATACCCGTAGGCAATAGATACACATCGATCTCAGTAAGAAATTCTCTCACCTTGTCAGGATATTGTAAGGATCCTAACCAATGAAAATTTTCAAACCCATCTAATTCCGACAAAATCTCATCTTCAATTTCACCACCACCAGCCCAATAGAAATTAACTTCAGGCATTTTACCTAAGATTTTTTTAAGAATTAACATTTCTGAAGACTTTGCCCAGTGATGAGCGCGTTGAACTAAACCAACACATGGATGTTTTAACTCAATACCTTTTTCTGTATACCACTTTGAACTATCTATGCCCTCCACGAATACATGTAAATTCTGTTTAGGGTAATGTTCTCTTACAACATTAACTAAATAATTACAGAGAGGCAAAATTGCAGTAGCCCTCTCAAAAACTTGTGCATCATCTTTAAATCTCATTTCAACTAGTTTTTGTTTTAGCCGATTTTTATAGATGGTTTTTTCATTCCATTCATTTTGTAACCAATAATGTCCTCTAACAATTAAAAAAAGTGGAATGCCAGATTTTATCACCTCTAAACCAAATTTACTCATCCGATCTATCAATACAACATCTGGTTTGAAAGTGGAAATTAACTTTTCAAATTTTTTCCTAGTCCGAAATAGTCCTTTTAGTTCTTTACTTGGAAACTCTCCAATATAATCACGATCAAGAACAACTTTGCATTCAACACCATGTTTACTTAATTCTTTTGAAAATTCATTTAATGGATGCAAAAACGAAATTCCTGCACCAATAAGAATTTTCAATGTTTTATCACCAGATTTTTTAAAACTAAATCTTGTTGTTTTCGCGTAATTTGTGGATAAAGTGGTAGTGATATTATCTCCCTATAGATCTGTTTACTGTTAATTAATTTATCAAATATCTTTGCATTTCTCTTATATGCAGTAAATGTGTGTAATGGTTTGTAATGAACTGAACTTCTAATACCATTTTTTAATAATTTTGTAAATAAATCATCTCTTGAAAATTTTCCTTGCTTTTTGAATCTTAATACATAGAGGTGACATGCATGATCTTCATCTTTTAAAATTTTAGGAGTTATAATGGATTTGATATTTTTTAATTTTGAGTTATAATAAAGTGCAGCTTTCTTTCTTTTTAAATTGTTTTGTGTTATTCTTTTTAATTGACTAATCCCTAATGCTGCCCTGATTTCATCTAATCTATAATTATAACCTGGAATACTTACATCATATTCCCATGGTTTACCTTTTGTAAATCTATCCTGATAGGATTTTGTTATTCCGTGATTTCTTAATGTTTTAATGGTTTCTGAAATTTTTTTAGAATTTGTTATCACCATTCCACCTTCAAATGTAGTCAGATTCTTTGTTGGATAGAAACTGAAACAACCAGCATCACCAAATGTACCTACATGTTTCTTGTTTAGTTTACCTCCAATTGCATGTGCGCAATCTTCAATTATACGTAGATTATTTTTCCGAGCAATAGTTTGTATTTCGTGCATTTTACAAGATTTTCCAGCAAAATGTACTGGCATGATCGCTTTTGTTTTTTTAGTTAATGATTTCTTGATAGAATCTATAGATATATTGTAATCTTCTTTATCTATATCTACAATTACTGGTGTAGCACCAGTGAATAAAATTGCATTTATTGAGGCTACAAATGTGAGATCAGGGACAATCACTTGATCTCCTTTTCCAATTCCTATTGCTTTCAATGAAAGTTGTAAAGCAGCTGTTGCATTTGATACTCCTATTGCATATTTAGCACCAGCAAATTTTGCAAATTTGTTTTCAAATTCCTTCAGTTTAGGTCCATCGGTGAGTAAGTTCTGATTAAGTGTGGCTAAAATTACCCTTTTATCTTCATTTGTTATCTCAGGAAGAACAAAGGGGACCCTAATGTGTAAATCGTTAAACGCGTCAGAATTTTTTCTTTTTTTCATTATGATTTTAACACCTGTTTATAATTCATCTATTAATAATTTGGTTATACATTCTCAAAGTTTTTTCTGTCATTGATTTTGAATTACACTCTGTCTTAACTAAGTTATAACCAGACAATCCATATTCTAAACATTTTTGTTTATCATTAATTAATTCCATAATTGCTTCAGCCAATTCATGGGAATCCTCATTCTTTACTAATATACCATTTTTTCTATCAGTTATAGTAGATGGAATGCCATGCACGTTAGTGCTTATTACTGGTTTTTTGAATGCAAATCCTTCTAATGGTGTCAATGGAGATAATTCCCATCTTGATGGTAGTACTAAGAATTCGCTTTCACTGTATGCTGCTATAACATCCTCTCTACTGGGGTTCGTGATTAGATGAATTTTTTCTTTAATACCAAAATCATCAATCATTTGAATCATTTGATTCTGAAAACCAAAATCAACACCCATTATTACAAAACGAATATTTTCTAATTCATATCTGTCTTTAAGTATTTTTATTGCATGTAGTAATATGTCAATTCCTTTTACCTTACTAAATCTACCAATAAATAATACAAAAGGAAGTACTATTCCATGTTTTTTCTTAAAATTTTGAGTTTTTGTTTTCATTGTTTTTAAATTAATCCCGTTTCGTATAACTTCAATTTTTGATGTCTGACTAAACTTTTCAAAAATTTTTTTCTCATATTCATTTGCCACACTAATCTTTGTTGAATTATTAATAATGAAATGAATCATGGGTGTTTGGAGTTTATACAGAATTTTTTTAAAAATTCCTCCACTCTTCAGATCTGGATGAGTTGTTAATCCTCCTTGATCTGAAATTACTAGTGGAATTTTTTTCTTTTTTGCAACTATAGCAGCAATGAATGATTGAAAACTCCTGATTCCAATAGTGTGAATAATATCAGGAGAATCTTTCATCATTTGAAAATATATTCCAGGGTTTAGAAAAAATAAATTTATTTTCAGCCAGACATGAGATCGTTTTATAGTAAAGCCATCTAAAGTTTCTTTTTTAGGCAAATTTTTATTGAATGTACTTGCGTTATTAGCAAAATCTAAATCTGTTGTGTAAATTACGACATCATTTCCTAAGTTTGTAGCTTCTTTTGCGATATCAGCAACTAGAAACATAATCCCCCCAAACTGAGTGGCAGGGAATGATGCAGGACTGACTAGAGCAATTTTCATAACATTTCAGTTTCGATTTAAACTATTTAGCATTCACTCAGTTTTTATCAAACTTAAAATCAATAATTTTTGCAATTTAGACACAATCTATTTCCTAGCTATTAAAAATCCCATATCGTTATAATGAGGCCCAGTTTTTATTTTGAAGCCAGCATTTTTGATTTTTAGTATAAGATTTTTTATGAGTTCAGGTTTTGTATCAGCTAAATGATATTCTATTGCCATGTTTTGAATTTTATCCAAATATTCTACTGGTAATGAATCAATAATATCATATTCTGCTCCTTCACAATCTAATTTTAATAGTTTACAAGAAGAAATTTGCTTTTCATCAAAAATTTTTTGTAAGGAAATTGCTTCTACGGTGATTGATTCTGAGCCTTTTGGAAAAATGCTATGTGCTGATTGATCATTATTTAAAAATAAATTTAATTTGCCTGATTTTTTTGAGACTCCCACATTAAATGGAAAAACATTTTCTATATGATTTAACGCTAAATTTGATACAAGTAGATCAAAATTCTCACGTATCGGTTCAAAACTAAATATTTTTCCTGTCTTACAAAATTGTGAAACGAGTAATGAAAATAATCCAATATGTGCTCCAACATCTATTATAATATCACTTGAATTAATTTCAAAACCATCAACATCATATTCATTTATCATCCACACATTAGTGAGTGCCATCAAATCAGTTGATTTTACGCGAATCTTGATCTTCAGACCAGTTTTGGTTTCAAATACCACAATCTTGTCATTAGTAAGTTGCCAGTACACCTTAGGGTAAACATACCAGTTTTTGAAGATTTTTCTTGAATTAAGAAGAATTTGTAATTTTGAGAAAAATCCCAATTTCATATAGATAGCTATAAAATTTCTAGTAAAAATATTTTAGTAGAACTGTGTAAATGAACTTTTAACCTATAGAATTTTGAAATAATTTGTTGAAATTACTCATTACAGGCGGACTTGGATTCATTGGAAGCAATCTTGTAGATTCGTTATCAAAAAAAAATCACAAAATTAAGATTCTAACAAAAACTTTTTCAAAAAAGAGCAATATAAAAAACTCATATGACAAAGTGGAAATCGAAAAAATCAATCTGACTAATTTTAAAAGATTGGGTCAAATCATAGAAAAATTCAAACCAGATATCATTATTCATTTGGCGGGTAATACTTCACATTCTAAATCATTTGAAGAACCACTAGAAGATATTGATTCAAATTCAAAAACTACTTTGTTTATGTTAGAAAAGATTAGAGAACTTAGATTATCATGTAAATTTGTACTTGGTAGTACTTTTATTGTAATTGGCAAGCCAACAAAGCTACCCGTCACTGAAAGTACACCGTGCAATCCAACTACAATTTATGGAACTAACAAATTAGCGAGTGAACATTTCTGTAAAATTTATCATGATGTTTATGGACTAGATACAGTTATTTTTCGAATTACAAACTCATATGGTCCACGTGAGCAAGTTATTTCCACTAAAAACGCTGTTAATTTCTTAATCTATGAAGCATCTAACAGAAAAGAAATAAGTATTTACAATAAAGGAAAATTCTTTAGGGATTTTATCTACATAGATGACGTTGTTTCCGGAATTAATGTTATTTTAAAAAAAGGTAAATCTGGAGAACTGTATTGGATATCTTCTGGAAAGAAAACTTGGTTTTATGAATTTGCAAATATTTTAGAAAAAAACACTAACTGCAAAGTAGTCTATCCAAAAACTCCAACATACACCAAAAAAGTTGATGTTGGAAATTTTATCGTAAACAATGCAAAATTACGTAAATTAGGTTGGTCACCAAAAATTTCTATTAATGTTGGAATTAAAAAAACATTAGATTATTTCCAATCTAATTAGAAAGATTCACTCCTTGAGATATATAATTTGCAAACGATGTAAATTCAAATTCTTCTAAAATGTCATTCATTCTTTTGTAAGTATCGTTAATGTTATGGAAAGTAGCAAAATTATCCTTAAATGGTAGATCTAATTTTGGCATGTATTCTGGAGTTAGTTCCCACGAATGAACATAGAAACTAGCTGGTATGCCTTGTTTTTCATAATTTTTTATTGCATTTTTTGTAATTTTTGTTGGTAAAGATCTAAGGTAAAAACCACCAGCTGCAGGGATTTTTTTCCCGAGGAAGTTTGTTACTAATAATGGAAACTCAATTACCGTTCCATCAGAATTATTTTTTTCAATATTTTTACTAGAAATTTTATATGGAGATTCTTGTGCATTTGGTAAACCATACAGACTAGTTTTAGCTGGAACAACACTACTATCATACATGTAATTATTTTCTGCTAAAATATCAATTGCCCATGAACTATTATTGTTGAGTGAAAATGTAGGTGCTCTGAATCCACGTGATTTATGATTTGTTAATTCTGCAAATTTTTTAATTTCACTATGAAATTTTTCTTTGTATCCAGGTGAATCCAATCTATCATGATACATTGTATGAAATCCAATTTCATGACCATTTTCAACGATCTTATCAAAAATATCTGGTTTAATTTCTAACAATTCACCAACAACAAAAAATGTTGCCAATGTTTCATGCTTTCTTAATAACTCCAATATTTTATCAATGCCATTTATGACAGTCGCATTATGTTTTTCATTTTTGAGATTTTTTTTAATTAGTTCCGGATGATACCAATCCTCAAAATCAATTCCTAAAATATTCAATTTGTTTACTCTATTTTTCTTACAACTCTTGCAGGATTGCCCACCACAACGCAATGATCAGGTACATTTTGAGTAACAACACTCCCAGGTGATACAATTGAATTTTTTCCAATTGTTACACCAGATGTAATGATACTACCTGGATTGATAACAGCACCAGATTTTATTACAACCTCAGCAACCTTTCGGGGGTAATTACCTTTTTTTAAAAATAAATTTGCAGTAGGATTGCTGTGCGCAAAGATCATTGAGAAAGATCCTAGTGTAACATTGTCTTCAATTTGTACTAGTTCAGGATAGATAAGATCAATAAACGCGTAAGGATTGAAATGGCAATTTTTTCCAATTTTAACACCTCTAGCTTTTTGCATTCTAATGGCAAAACCAGAATGTGTGGAAGAAAAGGCCAGCCTATGTAATATCCAAGAATTGATGTATTTTATTCTAATTTGAAAACGGCCAAAAGTACCACTGTAACCATGATACTCCATAAGCTCTTTTTCATTTAGCTTAGTTGCATCGTCAATTAGATCATTATATTTACTCACAATCGACAGATTTACCGAATGTATCTAAATATTTCTGAGAAAATCCATTGATAGAAGAATTAGTAACAAATACTAAATTTAGCTAATCTCTCAATAGCGATATATGCCTAGTGAGGAAAAATTATCTTCATATCTCAACAAGTCAAAACTTATCTCTAATTCTAATTACGCGAAGAAAATTCGAATAGCCATTCTAGGGGGTTTTACGTTAAATGGGTTAGAAGAAACTATGAGGGTCAAATGTGATGAAAAAAAAATACAATGTACAACCTATGTATCTGGATATAATCAGTATAATCAGGAAATTATCGATGAAAAAAGCCAACTATACAAATTTTCTCCAGACATAACATTTTTGATCATTGACTGTAGAAATGTTTTTGGAGAACTTTTCTTAAACCCTTATTCTCTTTCTGCTGAAGAAAGAAAACAATTTGTACAAACCAAATCTGATGAAATAATTAATTTAGCAAAGACGTTAGTAAAGAAATCTAATTCTAAACTAATTATATCAAATTTTAGTATACCATCATATTCTCCCATTGGAATAAATGAAACCAGAGAAGAATTTGGTTTACATGACATGGTAAGAAGTTTGAACCAAAATATCAAAATTGGATTGAGACTTGAGCCTGAAATTTTTATCTATGATCTAAATTCTTTTGTCAGTAAATTTGGAGAACATAATGTCTTTAATTACAAACAATTTTTCTATGGAGATATTAGAATTTCTCTTGATTACATACCATATTTAGCTCAGGAGTTAATGGGATACGTAACGGCTGTACTAGGATTAATTAAAAAATGTATAGTATTAGATCTGGACAATACGCTCTGGGGCGGCATAATTGGCGAAGATGGATTTGAAGGAATCAAATTGAGCGACGATCCTATTGGAAGAGCTTATGCTGAATTCCAAAATAACCTTCTAGCATTAAATCAACGTGGCATTTTATTAGCAATCAATAGTAAAAATAACTTTGATGAAGCTATTCAGGTAATCAAAGAACATCCAAATATGATTCTCAAAGAAGATAATTTTGCATGTGTTAGGATTAATTGGAATGATAAAGTTGCAAATATGAAAGAAATTTCTGATGAATTAAACATAGGACTTGACAGTATGGTATTTGTTGATGATGATCCTGTTAACATAGAATATGTGAGATCCAATCTTCCTGAAGTAATGTCAATTCAGATGCCTGCTGATAATTGCCATAACAATGCTAGTAATCTCAAGTCAATGACTGCTATTTTTGATATGCTAAAGTTAACTGATGAAGACAAAGCAAGGAACACAATGTATTTGGAACAAAGAAAGAGAGCTGAATTTAAGATACAAGTAGGGAATTTAGAAAACTTTCTTAAACAGATGAATATCTCTGTTAACATAAAAAATGCAGATGATTTTACAATTCCAAGAATCTCACAACTTACACTCAAAACAAATCAGTTTAATCTAACTACTCGAAGATATCAAGAAGAAGATATTAGAAAATTCTCACAGGATAGCAAAAAAATAGTAGAATGTGCGCAAATTAAAGATAAATTTGGCGATAATGGTATAACAGCCGCTTATATCGTCAACAAAGATAACGAACAACAGTGGACTATTGACACCTTTCTTCTGAGCTGTAGAGTGATAGGCAGAGGAGTGGAAGATGGTATTTTATCTCATATCATTGAAAAAGCTAGAAAGGATGGAATAAGTCAAGTTAGGGGTGAATACATTAAAACAGAAAAAAATCAACCTGCCGAAAATCTTTTTGCGGGTTTTGGATTTAAAAAAGAAGGGGATTTTTGGATTTTTGAT
This sequence comes from Marine Group I thaumarchaeote, assembly GCA_013390785.1. Lineage (GTDB taxonomy): Archaea > Thermoproteota > Nitrososphaeria > Nitrososphaerales > Nitrosopumilaceae > Nitrosopelagicus. The sequence continues at coordinate 21,846 of JACASW010000005.1, read as the reverse complement.
ACAAATAACCAGTTTAAAAAACCTAAACACTTGGTGATATCATAAATGACAAAGACACTGTTTGAAATTGTTTCTAGAGTTATGAATATACCAATGGAAAAAATTTCTGATATCTCTGGACCTAATTCAATACCTGATTGGGATTCATTTAACATGTTTGTACTTTTAGATGAAATTGAGAAAGAATTTGACGTAAAATTTTCACTTGAAGAAACACTTGAAATAAAAACTGTTGGTGATTTCAGAAAGAAACTAGAGGGAAAAAATAAATGAATAAAATTTATAGAATAAAAAACTGGTGCTTGCTTTGAAATTACACCATATCGGCATTGTTGTCCAAAACATAAACGAATCACTTGGAGAAATTAGTAACTTCTTAAGTTTTGAATCTACAAGTTTACCGACTCTAGTTGGTTCGCAAAAAGTCAACATATGTTTTTTGAAAACTAATAGCGTATACATTGAACTAATAGAACCGACTGATGCTGACTCACCAATCACAAGTTTCGTTAAAGAGGGTGGAGGATTTCACCATCTCTGTTTTGAAGTTGATGATATTCAACAAGAAATAGATAAAATGGTAAAAAATGGTGCACGTTTGGTAGTTGCGCCAGTCAAAGGCTTTGAGGATAGGGTAATTGCATTTCTTATGCTGAATATGAAAAAAACAAAATGTAACTTGATTGAGCTAGTAGGACCAAAAAATAATTAATGAAAACTTTGATTGAAAAAGATGGAATTGGTATTGATATTATTGACGTAGAAAGATTCAGAAAAAAAATCTTTAAACAAAATATAAAATTTTACCAAAAATTTTTTTTAGAATCTGAGATAAAATACTGTTTAAAGTTTAAATCTCCTTACGAACATTTTGCAGGTAAATTTGCACTTAAAGAATCAGTGATAAAATCAATACATGATAAAATATCATTCTTGGATATCCAAACTTCAAATTCTAAACATGGTCCAATTGTTAGATTAGTAGGGGAAAAATCTAAAAAATACACTTTTTCGTGTTCTATTAGTCATGAAAAAAAGTTTGCTGTCGCAGTTGTAATTTCTTCTAGAATAGCTAAAACTAAATGAATTAGTTAACTAAAGATTTTTTTGCACTTTTACTTAGACGCCGAATCACTGAATTAAAAATACTATTAGTGTTTTTTCCTGTTACATTTGATGGAACATGAAGTGAATCTGAAAATTTTGTAATCAGTTCCTTATCAGAAACAATTTTTTTACTCTCTAATTCCTCATATTTTGTTTTAATTGCTTTTCTATTTTTTATTATATCAAGTTCTGCTTTAATTTTAGACCATAAGAAACCCTTCGTTAAATAAAACATCCAAACAAAAAAATCAACTGCTAGCAGCGTTGGAAAAATTTTTGAATATGTTTGTTTTGAATAATGTGTTAAAATACAGTATTTTCTATTTCTTTCAAGCCAGTAAAATTTTTCTGCATTCCATTTCAATGAGTAACTTTCTGCATGATAAATTAGTGATGTTGGTACATAGTAAGATTTTATTCCCAATTGTGATGCTCTCCATCCCAAATCGAGATCATCATGATATAAGAAAATGAATGGATCAAAAAGACCAACTTTTTTTAAGACAGCAGATGATGTAAACAGACAAGTTCCAGAGGCATAACCTATCTCTTCGATTTCATTAAATTGATTTTCATCCTTGTTTCCTTTCTCTCTTGCATATCCAAATCCAAATATGTTTAACATGTTTCCCGCACTCATGTAAACTGTTTTTTTGTTTAGAGAGAGATGTTTTGGCTGATAAAGTCCTTCTCCGAATTTATTATACGCGGAAATTAACTCTTCAATCCAATTAGATTCTACAATTGTATCAGGATTAAGAATTATAATATAATCTCCTTTCGCCTCTCTGATTCCAATATTATTTCCTTCGCAGTATCCAAAATTTTCATCGTTTTGAATCAATTTTATGTCTGGATATTTTTCTTTGCATATTTTCTGACTTTTATCAGTTGAAATATTATCAACCAAAATAATCTCCAAGTTTTTGTATGTCGATTTTTTGATAGACTCTATACAATTTAGTAATAATTCTCCTGCATTATAGTTCAAGACTATTACGCTAACTAACGGATTTTCACTCATATTTCAAATATTTTTCGCTTGGATATTTACTCTTACTAATCAAAAATTCTTCTTACAAAGTAATTTTTGTCCCTTCTCCAAGCAAGAAAATTTTCTTAGTTTTATCTTTATTATTACCATGTAGATGGCAGTTTGCTGAAATTATACTATCTTTGATGTTTAAACCTCCATCTATTTTACAATCAGACATTATTATGGAATTTTCTATAACAACATCAGATGATATTATTGTATTATCACCTATGCTTGCATTAGGACCAATCTGAGCAGATTCGTCAATCTTACAATTTTTACCAACTATACATGGCAAATCCAAAAAAAAGTTTTGGTCTTGACTTGATTCATCAACCAGTATATTTTCTGCTTTACTACAAATATGCTCTAACACCTGTCTATTAGCATTTAAGATATCATCTGGAGTCCCAGTATCTTTCCAGTAGTCCGTTATTGTTTCGTAACCAATATTGTCATTTTGTTTTAATAAATTATCTAATGCATCTGTTATCTCTAATTCATTCCGCCAAGATGGTTTCAAATTATCTATGACTTCGAAAATTAGTGGCGTTAACAAGTAAATGCCAGTCACTGCTAGATTTGATGTAGGTTTTTTTGGTTTTTCTGTGATTTTTATAATCTTTTCATTTTCAACATCTGCAATTCCAAATCTGCTTGGGTTGTCTACTTCACATAACAAAACCGTGGCATCATAATCTGATTTGTTAAAATTCTCTACAAAATTTGTAATGGGCTTTTGTATAATATTATCTCCTAGAAAAACAAGAAATTTTTCATTATTGACAAATTCTTTGCATAATCTAATTGCATGTGCAATTCCTCTAGGTTCATCTTGTTCAATATATGTAATATTTACACCAAAGTTTTCTCCATTTCCATAATAATCCCTGACTTTGTTCGCACCTAAACCACCTATGATAATAGCAATATCTGTAATGCCAGCGTCACAAATTGATTCAATACAATATTGTGACATTGGTTTGTTTGCTATCGGTAAAAGTTGTTTTGGACCAGTATGAGTTAATGGTCTTAATCTAGTACCATGACCACCATGTAAAATTATTCCTTTCATTTCATTCAGTGTTTATACATCAGTATTTAATTAGAAACCTTCCATGGAGTTGATCCAAAGATGTTAGAATCCAAATTTTTCCATATTTGCGGATTTTCCATATACCATGAAATGGTTTTTTCTAATCCATCTTCAAATTCCGTCTGCATTTTCCAACCTAATTCTTTTGAAATTTTTGCTGAACTCATACTGTAACGTTGATCATGCCCAGGCCTATCTTCAACAAACTCAATTAGATCTTGTGATTTATTCATGATTTCTAAAATTTTTGTCACAATAGATATGTTATCAATCTCATTATTTGCGGCAATATTATAGGATTGACCAGATTTTCCTTTTAAAAGAGATGCTAAAACTGCTTCGCAATGATCTTCAACGAAGATCCAATCTCTAATGTTTTTACCATTACCATATATTGGAATTTTTTTATTTTGCTCCGCTAAAATTATAATTTTGGGGATTAATTTTTCTGGAAACTGTCTTGGACCAAAATTATTTGAACATCTAGTTATTACTATATCTGAATCGTAAGTAATAGAATAAGAGTTTGCTAATAATTCTGCTGCAGCTTTTGTTGCAGCGTATGGGCTTGATGGATTAAACTTTGAATCTTCCATTGCAGTTGTTGATTCTAAACTTCCAAAAACTTCATCCGTTGACACTTGAACAAATCGCTTATTCTGTTTTGTTGTAATATCCATTAATGTAAATGCGCCTCTAATATTTGACACTAGAAATGGATTTGCGTCTTTAATACTTCTATCAACAAATGTTTCAGCTGCAAAATTAACAACTGAATCACATTTTGATATCAATTCGTTCATTAAATTTTTGTTAGTTATGTTTCCACTCACGAATTCATATCTGCCAGAATTTTTTATTTCGTCTAAATTATGTGGGTTAGAACCAAATAATTTGGCATCTACATTGATAATTTCAAAACCATTTTCCTTCTGTAGTAATTTGAGGATGAAATTGCTTCCAATAAATCCTAGTCCCCCAGTTACCAATATTTTCATAAAAAAAATAATTTTCTTGTATTAATAAAATATTGTATCAAGTTGTATTAGTTTTAAAAATTAAGCAAGCCCATATCAATTATACCAAACTTTTATTCATGCTTATTCTCAAATGAGACTATGGATTCTGATGAAATTACTTTTACAAAGCTAGAAAAACACGTTACAAGAGATATTGATGATAAACATGAAAATGGTTCTTTAACTGTTGTTTGGAGAGATTGGGATAAAATTTTACCTATAATTCCAAAAATGGTTTATGTTAGTTCTATAAATCCTGGAGAAATTAAGGGTCCACATATACATAAAAAACGAAATAGTTACTTTACCTGCATTCATGGAAAAGTTATTTTTATAATTAAAAAGAATGATGGAACATATACAGAGATCGAATCAAGTTCAGAAACACCAAATTTGATCCAAGTACCAAAAAATTCTGCATCTGCACACGTTAATATTTCAAATGATGTTTCAAGAGTTTTGGCTATAGCAGACTTGGCTTGGAGACCTGATGATAACGAGATGGAAAATATTTCTTTTGATGATTATGATTGGAAAAAATGGAAAATCTAACAGTATTAGTAAATCTACGATTCTATTAATCGACTCGGATTCTAATCTAAGCAAGATTAAAACCACCAAAAAAGATTTTCATTGGAACAAAATAATTAGTTTTGATTATGATTCACATAAAAATTTGAACTTAGAAAATATTGAACATGAAACTTCTGATGAGTTTATTACGCAAGAAGAAACCAACGAAATTCAAAATCATCTTTATACTTTTAGTAAATGGTATGATGTAAAGTCGATTCAAAAATATTTTATGGTTGGAGATTTGAATATTGGGCAATTACTTCAAGAACAATTTATTGACTATATGATTAAATTTTTGAAAAAATTTTTTGAATTTAAAAAAATTTATGAAAAATTTCCTAATTCAACATTTATTTCATCAGGAATTTTATATGAAATTAGTGCGATATTTTCATCTAATGTACAGAAAATTGATACTGATGAGGAAGTAAACTATGATTTTGTTCATGATAAAGTACGTATAGATCTTAACTTAGGCAAAAACAAAATCAATTTTTCATTATCATCATCAAAATATAAAAAAATAAAGCATTTTTCAGAAAAATTTACCCAGTCTTTATTCGAACCAAAAGCTACTCCAAATTCACGTAATGTGTTATTAGTTGAATTATCTACTGAAATATATCAAAACCTCTTAGATGAATCAAGAAATTATAATGTTAATCTTATACAATTTGGAATAAGGCGACCAGCAATATGGAGCATGAATACGTTTAAGATAATCAAAAATTCAAAGTGTGGTATAATTACACCTGATTCGTTGATTGATTCAAAATTAAAAATCAAAATACAAGAACAGGAAAATTTGATAACAAACCAGATATCAGATCTCTATAAACAAGATGAAATTCTATTCAAATATTTTTCCTATGACGGCTATTCTTTTTGGCACACAATAAAACCAATCATACAAAAATTATTTGAAAAAAAAGTAGAGGAAATTGCACGTGATATTCAAACAATAAAAACACTGTTTCAAAGAATTAAAATAGATACTATAATGATTTCATCTGAAATAGGAATAACTGAACAAATCGTAATTAGTGAAAGTAAAAAACATGGCATAAAATTGATACTTTTACAGCATGGAATTTATTATGATACAAAAGAGGCTGTGGGAACAAATCTCTCGAAGGGACTTTACCCTATTAAATCTGATAAATTTCTAGTTTGGGGAAAGATCTCAGAAAATAATTTAAAAAATATTAGTATCATTGAACCAACAAAATTAAAAATTATTGGACATCCAAAATATGATTCTTGGAAGTCCATATCTATGGGCAAAGACTCTTCTAGTGTTCTTCTTACATTAACAGGACCTGAACATATGTTCATTCAAGGGCATCAAATTAGTAATATTATAAAATTTGAAAATCATGTAGAACAAATTTGCAGGACAGTTGTTGCGATGAAAAAAAAATTAATCATAAAAATCCATCCATCATTTCATGTTTTTGATTTTAGTGAAATGATCAAAAAAATTAGTTCGGATATAGAAATAATTTCTACGGGGAGTATTATGGAATTGATTAATTCATGTGATATTATGATTGCCACTAATTATACTACCGCAATTTTAGAATCCTATTTATTACAAAAACCAGTAATTTGTTTACCTATTATAGATTATAATCTAGGTATTCCAACGCTTTTTGATTTTAATGCAGAGACAAACATATCAATTGAAAAGCTTCAGATGAGTTTAGAAAAATTACTGCATGACAAGAATTTTAAAAATAAAACAATCCAGAGGCAGGATGAATTTGTTAAGAATTATCTTACGGAACGTGAGAATTCTTCAAAAAAACTACTTGAATATATTGAAACAATATAGATGGTGATTGTATGATTGGTTGTATAATACAAGCTAGGATGGGATCAAGCCGTCTGCCAGGTAAAGCTTTAATGAAAAGTGATAGTGGAAAACCTCTTTTGTATTATGTCACAAATCAATTGCGATATTGTTCAAAAGTAAAAAATTTGGTTATCGCAACCACTACAAATCAAGAGGATGATGAGATTGAAAAATTTGCAAATAATAATTCAATCAACGTTTTCCGTGGTAAAGAAAAAGATGTTTTGGATAGATATTTTCAATGTGCAAAAAAACACTCATTTTCAACTATAGTAAGAATTACTGCTGATTGTCCATTAATTGATCCACAAATTGTTGATAAAGTAATTGAACAATTTTTTTCAGAAAATTGTGATTTTGCCACAAATACGTTAACGCGTACTTTTCCTATTGGAACTGATGTTGAGGTGTTTTCTTTTAGTGCATTAAATAAGGCATGGGAAAATGCACAGTTACCATCTGAAAGAGAACACGTGACACCTTATTTTCACAATAAAGAAAATTTCAAAATAATTAATGTTGAAAATGATAAAAATATTTCAAATTTACGATTGACTGTTGATAGGATAGAAGATTTTGAACTAATTAAGCAAATTCTAAATAATATATCAATTAATCCTATACATTTAGAAGATGTATTAGAATTATTTTCACGAAAACCAGAATTAATTGAAATTAATAAACACATTAATCATAACGAGGGTTTCAATAAGTCACTTGAAGAAGATAAAGAATTTATTAAGAAACAAAAAAGATAATATGAAATTATTTCAAAATTAATTAAAATGTCTACCAAAAAACCAAATTTCTTTATTGTAGGTCAAACCCGTTCAGGTGCTACTTCATTTCAATATGAATTGGATCAACATCCTGACATCTATTTTCTAAAACCAGAATGGCCAAAGGGTAAAGGACACTTTGGATGGGTTAGTGACTATAAGGATGATGATGAATACTTAGAACAATTTGCGGATGTAAATAATGAAAGGAGAATAGGTGAAAGATGTAATGCATATCTGTATTGTCCATATACTGCTGAACGAATTAAACGATTCTCACCTAATGCTAAAATCATTATGATTTTACGAAATCCAATAGATACAATGTATTCTCTTCATTCCTCTTTGTTGTATAGAAGTACAGTTGAACACATTGTTGATTTTGAAGAAGCGTTATCTGCAGAACCTATGCGGAAAAAAGAAAATTTAGAATCACCTAACAAACACGATCCTCGATTACTTTATCGTGAAGTAGTAAAATATTACACCCAAGTAAAAAGATATTTTGATACTTTCGGCAGAGAAAATGTCAAAGTTATCATATTTGATGACTATATGAAAAATAAATCAACAATACTAAAAGAAACTTTAGAATTTTTAGAAATGAGCGCTGATGCAAATATCGAATACTTGAATACAAATCCTAGTAGAAAATATAGAAATCGTCAAATTCATCAAATCATGATGGAAAATAAATTTGGTATAAGAGGTGTATTAAGAAAAATTCCATTTACAGATAAAATGTATAGAAAAATTAACAATCCACCATCTAAAAGAGAAAAATTAAACTCTATGCTAAAAAAGAAACTTCAAGATGAACTAGAGCCAGAAATTATTAAATTGAGCTCACTATTAAACCGGGATTTAACATTTTGGTGTAAAAATTAATTCATTAAATTTGATATCTTCATCTATTATTGATAAATTCATTTAATATTGTTTTCAATTTTTTTTCTATTTCTGGATTCGTTCCATATTTATTCTCCAATTCATTCGGATCGTCCATTAAATCAAAAAACTTCCATTGCTTAGGCGATTCTAAATACATTAATTTCTGTGTAGGGGTTTTGACACAAAATACATTGGATTTTGCTGGTGAGGGATGTAACCCATGTAGTGCTCCCGTCTCCGAAAATGTGTAATCTTTATCTCTCAATTCATTACTGTTTCCAAGAAGAAATTCTGCAAAACTATCTCCAGGACGGTCTAAATTAGTATTAATTTTAGCAAGATCCAAAATTGTAGGAAATATATCTATCGTGGCTCTAAGTTTTTCTGAAATCTGCCCTTTTTTGATATCTTTTGAAATAAAAAGATGGAACGTTCTTATGGTTTCTTCATAAGTGAAAGAACCATAATTTCTCTCACTAAATCTTTCTCCAATTCCTGTACCATGATCTGAAAAAAATATTATAATTGAATTATCATAAATTTGTAATTTTTTTAGTGTATCAAGAAATGTTTTCATATATTTTCCTACTTCTACGAAGGTATCATCATATCGTTTTAAGTTCTCATCTTTTTTCTCATAAAATTTTTTGTCATTCCATTCGTATTTTTTTAAAACATCAGAAACTGTAACTGTATGTATTTTAGAAAAATAAAGAAACAGGAATAATGGTTTTCCAGATGCTTTTTCTAAACACTGTTTGATAAAACTTGGATGTTTAAGTTTCAAATCATCACTAAACTCATCATGTGATTGATGAACATCAAATCCCCTATTTGCTAAAATTCGTTCATGCAATAAGTCACATGCGGTAAAATATCCTTCTTTCTTAAAAATCACAGGCAGATTTTTTATTTCTTCCTTTAATTTAAGCACATTATAGTATGCATCTACACCATTATCTTTGCCATATAATCCAGAGAACGTGACATTTATTGATCCAATTGTATATGGCATCGCCGTAGTTACATTATTTAATAAAGTTCCTTCTTTACAAATTTCTTGAAAATCATTAGATACATTTACTCTATCCCATCTTGCTCCATCCAACAAAACAAAAATTACGTTAGGTTTACTTACACTCAATTATATTCAATCAAAACACTAAGTGTATAACAAGATTACTGCTATTTTATATAATTAATTTAAAATTTACACTCGGCTGGTATTGAGATTTTGTGTTTTTGCAGTTCTTAGGTAAACAATTAGAAGATAAATAGTTTGAATCGTTACGCTTAGGACATATGCTATGGCCAGACCTACAATATCAAAATATTCAGGCAGATATAATATTCCTGAGACAATAATAGAGAATGCGATTAAATTACCTACTAGAAGATGCATATTATTTTCTTTACCTAGAAATCCAGACATCAACATTGTAGTGACAGTTCGTGGAATAATTGCAAGTGATAATAAAGGAATAAGTTCAACTGTATCGGTATACTCTGGTAATACAAGTGGAATTACTTCAGGGGCAACAAAAATTCCTAGTAATGCAAAACCAATCGACGTTGCAATAGTTATAATCTTTATTTGTTTTGTTGAAGAACCACTTGAATCTTGGGGGAGTGTATATTTGAATATTATAAGCGGCAAGATCAAAAATAATCCCAAGACCTGAAGACCAAGAAAATAGTTTCCAACTAACGCAAAACCAAAAAGTGGTCCAATGAGTAATATGTCAATTTGTGCACGTGCAGAATTGCTAAGCTGAATGATATAATTAAACATCCAAAATTTAAAGCGTTGTCTTAGAAGTCCAAAATTAAATTCATGATTTCTAAGTGCACTAATTATTCTAGATGTAAATACCAAATATGAGATACCATATGCCAATAAAACACCCTCTGCGCCCAAAATATAGTATAATAATATTGCAAGAGTAACTAAGATAATTTTTTGTACGAAAAATATTTTGGAATATGTTTTATAGCGTTTTTTCCCTAGAATTTCAGCTGTAAACAAATTAAAGATAACTAAACTAATAACATACACACTCATTCCTACATTTTCAAATAAGAAATACAGAATAATCGCAGAAACTGTACTGGTAATTATTGATATGAAGTATAAACTAGATTCTATTCGTACACCTTTTGCAGTATAAACTGACATAGTCCATTGACCACCAAGAATTGAAATAGTTGATGCAATGCCTGCAATAGAAAGCATGTAACCTAATTCTCCATAATCTTCCTGACCCATAAGATCGGCCATGTAAATCCAAAAAATAGCCGCTATTGCATTTCCGCCAGCTGTGGCAGCACCAATTTGAGAAATACTTTTCAGACCTTTAATTTGTTTTATTAAGTTCCAATCCATTTTTATCAAAATTTCTAGTCAAAATCATTATATGATGACGCGCTGCCAAGAATTATTAAAACTCACTGATGATTAATCTGTGACAAAAAGAATATCATAGAGTATCAGTAAACCAGTCATGTGTATCCCATCGCCTTAAAAATCTCTTTAACATTCTCTACTTCTTCAGTTTCTTGCTTGTTCATTTCATCATCACCGTAACAAACATCTTCAAGGGAGAATCCATCTATAATCTCCTTAAGATTCTTCTCCATCATTTGGACAATGTCTTTAGATTTTTCAGCAATATTATTATCTTCAAAATGATCGTTTACTAAATCAAAAAGATGTATATCTAAATCTGAATCATATCTATTTCTAAAATATTTGTATTTATCTGTACGAATGCCAATCACATTGTTTGTTTCTATCACAACACCAGGGGTACTTTCAATATATGCAGTCAAGTCATTCATTTTCTTATTTTCTAATAGTGGATAGATACTAATTCCATCTACTTTTTCTTCCCATTTTGGTATACCAACTACTTCACAGATTGTTGGGAAAACATCAATTAATCTAACCTGCTTTGAGATTGTCATACCCTGATTTATTTTACTGCCAATCATAAATAGAGGCACACGTATTTTTTCATCAAATAAAAATCGATCAGTATTACCTCTTTGATGTAACAATCCTCTTATTTCGTGAGGTTTTAAATCAAATTTTTTTATTTTATTTAATTTTCGTTTTTTACTAGCACGTTCACGCATTAAAAATAATTTTAGTTTTAGAGGTTCTACAAATTTTGGCATTTTTCTTGGCATTTTTAAAAAATTCGTTTGTAAATTCGCATTATCTTGAAAATCAATTTCTAAAGATTTGTTTTTTAATGATTGAATATATGAGCCGTGATCTCCTATAATCACAAATAGTGTTTTTGCTAGATCGATTTTTTTTAGTATTTTTCCTATCCATTCATCTATTGCCGATATCTGTTTTTCATAGTTGTTTGAACCAAACTTTTCATCTTCGAAGCCTTTAGGTTTTTTGATTGGATAGTGCATATTTGTTACATGCACAAAAAAACACCATGGTTCTTTCATACCTCCTTCTAGTTTTTTTAATGTAATTTCTCCTGCATTACCTAATGCATCTGGAAGAAGATCTAAAAACGATTCATCATTATTTTCAAACTCTGGTATAATCTCAAAGGGTTCAGCAAAGTTTGGTAAGCATCCATAGAGATTATAATCATAATTCTTGAGTACTTCAAAATAACTTATTGTATTACAGAGCCTTGTTAATTTTGCTGATCTCATACCAGTTTTAAATGGATGTTTGCCTGAAAATAGTCCAGCATACGCTAACATTGTGCCATCCGATGAACTTATTGCGTGATCAAAAAACACTCCATTTTTTTTAATATGATCTAAATTTGGTGTTACAGAATTATTTTCAGTGCCTGACACCTTATCTGCTCTAAGCGAATCGACAATTAAAAAAAGTATATTTGGTTTCATTTTGTAGTATTATTAACATCAGCATTTATTTTAGAATTTTAATTATTCCTAAAATCCTTCCATTTAAAACATTGAACTTTTTCAATTTCTATTTGATCCCCTTTCTTTTGAAATTTAAATCTAGAGTATAATTACTACTAAAGCTAATTCTATCAGTCTATAATCTATGATAAGTGAATACTAAATAGTTGTCGAGAAGGATATTCAATTAGTGAAAAAAATAAAATTATTTGATCCTGCTATTGATGAGCGTGAGGTAAAAAAGGCAGTTAAAACATTAATGAGTGGTTTTTGGGCATCGGGAGCTGGTGGTGGTCAGGTACAGGAATTTGAAAAAAATTTTAAGAAATTTATTAATTCAAAATCTTGTGTTTCCGTGAATAGTGGAACTGCAGCCTTACATCTGGCTGCAGCGCTATGTGACATTAAAGGAAAAGAAGTTATTTTACCATCTCTATCGTTCGTGAGTACTGCACATGCAATAATGTATAATGGCGGAATACCAGTTTTTGTGGATGTTAATCCTCATACATTATGCATCGACCCTGAAGAAATAAAGAAAAAAATATCCAAGAAGACCAGATGTATAATACCTGTTCATTTTGGAGGAATGCCAGCAGATATTAAAAAAATCCAAAAATTATCAAATTCCAACATTATGATCATTGAAGATGCAGCACACGCGTGCGGTTCAGAATTTAATGGTAAGAAGATTGGAAGTCATGGAGACTTTGTTTGTTTTAGTTTTCATCCTGTAAAGAATTTAGCAATGCCTACAGGAGGCTTAATTTCAATTAATAGTCATAATTATAAAAAAATAACCGAAGATTTAAAATCTAAACGTTGGTGTGGCATTTCAAATAGAAAGTACGCAGATTATGATGTCGATAAAATAGGCTGGAATTTTTATATGAATGAATTGTCTGCTGCTATTGGTTTAGTACAACTTCAAAAAATCAAAAAAATGAATAATAAGAGAAAAAGCATCGCAAAAATTTATGATAAAGAGCTAAATGCTTCCAAGAAAATTCCGTTTACGAGCACTTGTGCATATCACCTATACTGGATTTGTGTAAGGGATCGAAAAATTTTTAGAAAAAAACTTCTAGAAAAAGGAATTGAGACTGGAACTCATTACAAACCTATTCATCAAATGTCATTGTATAAAAAATCTGTTAAACTTCCCCTAACTGAAAAAATTGCCAAGGAAATTGTTACAATTCCTATTCATCCAAATTTGACTGAATCTCAAATCGATTATATTGTAAAAACAGCTAACAGATTTTCATAGATAAAAAATGAAAGTAACTTACCTTGCGTCGGCATCCGTAATTATAGAAGATCATGATGTTAAGATCCTATGTGATCCATGGTTAGTTGATGGTGAATTTTATGGTTCATGGGCACATTATCCACCGTTGAGTTTTAATCCAGAGGAATTTAACGATGTTAACTATATTTACATAAGTCATATCCATCCAGATCACTGTAGTATTAAAACACTAAATAGAATGAATAAAGACATTCCAATCCTTATTCATAGTTATCAATCAAAATTTCTTAAAAATAATATTGAAAGATTAGGATATCAAGTCACAGAAATTCCTCATAATAAAAGGACGAATTTAAAAGATAACCTACACATTAACATTTTAGCAGCTGATAATTGCAATCCTGAACTTTGTCATAAATATTTTGGATGTAGTACTGTTGAAAAAAATTTTGGTTCGACATCAATAGATTCTATGTTTGTTGTAGATAACGGTCAGCAGGTAATAGTTAATACAAACGATTGCCCTTTTCCGTTAGCAGAAACCTCTGCTGCTACAATTAAAAGAAAATATGAACACGTTGACATGTTACTAGTTGGTTATAGTTCAGCATCAGCATATCCACAATGTTTTACCATTAGTGATAGTGATAAAATTAAAGCAAAAAACAAGATTATTCAAAATTATTGGTCTTTCGCAGAGTCGTACGTAAATTTGTTCAAGCCTGAATTTTTTTTACCATTTGCAGGAAGATACATTTTAGCAGGAAAAAAATCTATTTTAAATTCACAAAGAGCGATATCAGAGCTTGAGGATACTTACGAATATTTTACAAGTGATTCAAAAATTAATCAGCAGGAAAATCAATGTGTTATTTTAAATTCAAAATCTAGTTTTGATTTAGACACAAAGCAAATCTCAGAGGCCTACATACCAATTGATAATAAAGAAAAACAAAATTATGTTGATAATGTATTGTCAAAAAGAAAATATGATTTTGAAGATGATAAAGAACCAGAAATTAATCAAATTTTAGATCTAATTCCTAGTTGTTATAGTAGGTATGAAAAGAGAAGGAATGAATTAGGGTTTTCGTCTGAAATGGTAATAATTATTGGGCTCACAAAGGAAAAATTTCTATCAATTTCAGCCAATGGAAATGGCTATCAATTTATTAAAAAAAATGAATTAGATCAATTCAAAAAATATGTTAGAATTTCATTAGATAATAGATTATTGATGAGAATTCTTAGTGGTCCAAAAAATGCACATTGGAATAATGCTGAAATTGGTTCTCATTTGACATTTGAACGAAACCCGGATAATTATGAGAGAGGACTTTATTATTGTCTGAGCTATTTTCATAGATAAAATAATTCTAATTAACTGGTTCAATGGAAAAGACAATAGAGTTTTCCTTGCTAAATAGATCTATTAATCTAGCAGATACGCCGTATTTTTTCTTGCGAAGCATGATTGCTTTATCTGCTTTCTCACCTGTAACATTTTTCACTTTTCCTTTTGTCCATTCCGTTGGTTCACCCTTGAATGAACATGAAGTAATTCGAACATAATTATTATTTTGAAGTCTCTTAACTTTACCCGTCGTTTTCTGAGTTACTACATAGATTATATCACTATCAATTACAAACCAAACAGGTGTTCTAACATAACCACCGTCTTTTTTATACGTCTCAAGACTAATGTATTTTTTTTTATTTTTATGAAAAGACTGAATAATAATAGTTAATAATATAGCCACAGATTTTCCTAAACCGTTTTGTAATGTTAGCCAAAGAATCCAGTTGATAGTTGAGTGATGCCACATCCTTTGCCGTGATGATGGTTGTGTCATTTTCTAAATAGCTAAAACTAGGAAAGCTCCAGTTCAAAAGTATGTTGAATTAGTTCAAATCCATTTTTTTTAAAGAATGATATTGATTTTTTATTTTTTGGATTTATGTTAGCTAGATATCTTTTCCTACGATTTTTTTTTATGAGTATGTTTAGAGCAGTAGTACCTAATTTTTTTATGTGTATATTTTTTGTTATAAAAATTCCGATTTCATTTTGTTTTGATAAGTAAGCTGACCCAATTTTTTGATTACCAAGTCTTATAATATACCATTTTGAATAAGGCTTTGATTCAATGAATTTTATATGTTGTGTATAAGTTGGCATTTTTTTATGTGAAATATTAACATTAGATTCCCTTTCTTTAAGAAGGCCATACAGAAATTGGGCATCACTTTTACTTACTAGTGTTAATTTAATTTCCGAATTAATTTTCAATTAGAAATTTTTGCTCATCTAAAACAGTTAAATTTTTCGTAGTTTTGTTCATATTATGAGGGTTTTTGTTGTTGCTGAGATTGGTTCGAATTGGGAGGGAGATATCAAAAAGGCAAAAAAGGTTATTCATGAGTGTAAAAATGCAGGCGCTGACGCAGTAAAATTTCAGATGTGGCGTGCAAATGATTTGTATTCCAACAAGCATCCTCAATGGAAATTCATAAAAAAATCTGAACTTACGTTTAAAAAAGCTGAAAAATTAAAAAAATATGCTGATGAACAAAACATAGAGTTCTTCTGTAGTGCTTTCTATCCTGAAGCAGTGGACCATTTAGAGTTGATTGGTGTGAAAAAATATAAAATAGCATCACGAACATGTTTACTAAAGGACAAATATTCATTAGAAACTTTGGAAAAAGTGGCAAAAACTCGAAAACCAGTTATTATAAGCATGGGCATGGGTGGAAATAAAAAACGAATTATGAAAATATTCTCAAAAAATAGGAAAACTTTCTGTTATTGTATATCAGAATATCCTGCACCATTTGAAAAAATTAATTGGAAGGAGATGATCAAATACAATGGTTTTTCTGATCATAGTCTTGGGATAGACGCTCCCTTTTTGTTTGCATTATTAAAAAAACAGACTAACGTAAAACAAATAATAATTGAAAAGCATGTTAAATCAAAAAATTCTAAAGGACCAGATGCATCCACATCTATAACTACTGGATTACTAAAAGAATTGGTGTCTAAATTATAGCAATTGTAAATCTTTTATGTTATTAGTTATTTCATCCATGGTTAGTGATTCAGCTTTATCTGATGAATAAACATCAAGATCCTTAACTTTTTTTATTCCTGGATATGTTTTTTCTAAATTTTTATCGTCATGTAATTCATTGAGAAGCATAAACATATTTTCATATGACCATGCAGAACGCATTTCATCTGAATTTATTAGCGATTCATGTTGCTTTTCACCAGGACGCATACCAATTATTGTATGTTCTTTAGTATTAGTTAAGCTTGATAAAATATCAATAATTTGTTGTAAGGAATAAGTCTTAACTTTTGGAATAAATATTTCAGCACCATGACCATTTTTAGTTGCTTTTAAAATAAAATCTAATGCTTGATTCATTGTTATACTGAATCTTGTCATGTTAGGATCCGTGATTGTAATTTTTTCATTATTATTTATTTGTTGAATGAATTTTGGAATAACTGAACCACTACTTCCAAAAACATTTCCATATCTTACTGCAAAGAATTTGGTTCGGTGTTTTTCTGGATTAGAATAACGCCTTGCTGTGATAAATAATTTTTCCATTAGTAATTTAGTGGCACCATAGGTGTTTAATGGCGAAACTGCTTTATCAGTACCTATACAAACTGCTCTTTCAACATCATTTTCAATACAAGCATCGATTACATTTTGGGAGCCCTGTACATTGGTTTTTATTGCTTCAAATGGGTTGTATTCAACTTTTGGAACATGTTTCAATGCAGCTGCATGAAAAACAATATCAACATCCTCAAGCGCTCTAACTAATCTTTCTTTATCACGGACATCTCCAATTAAAAATCTTAAACGTTCATCTCGAATAGTTGATTCCATGGAAACTTGCTTAAACTCATTTCTGCTCAAAATTCTTATCTGTTCCACATCTGAATTTAAAATTCTTTGCGTTAATGCCTGTCCAAGAGAACCGGTTCCTCCAGTGATGAGAACTTTTTTTCCATCTAACATGGACATAGAATCATTTGCCATAGAATAATCATCCCAGAAATTTCTAATATTTGGATTTAACTACTAATTAATACAAAATAAGCTTTACATACGTGAAAAAAGTTTTTTTTAACAGTGTCCAAGCCAAATATTTTACTAATTGTCGTTGATTCTCTTAAATCAGACAAATGTATTGGGAAAAATTTGAGCTCAATTACACCTAATGTTGATTTTTTAATTAAAAATGGTGCTGCGTTCTCGCAGGCAATTAGTCCAGCAGCTGTTTCGCCAGTAGCTATGAGTAGTATATTCACTGGATTATTTCCATTTAGAACTGGAATGAGTGCGGATAAATTTCGTAAACTTGATTCAGATATAACAACATACGTAAAAATTTTGAAAAATCATGGATACAATACTTTTGCTACTGCCCCATCCATCACAAAAGATTTTGGACTTACCAATGATTTTCAAAATTCAGATTCAACATATGAAAACTCTGTTTCACTGTTTGACGGTTTAGGAAATAAAATTGTCCAAACACTGTCATCTATTCGCACACAGACCCCTTGGTTTTTTTATATTCATATTTTCGATCTACACGCTCCGATAACCGTACCAAAGAATTTTTCTGCGGAAAAATTTGGAAAAAGCAAATATGAAAAGATGGTTTCAGCAATTGATTATTGGATTGGAGAAATTATTAAAAATGTTGATCTTGAAAATACTTTGGTAGTATTAACGGCAGATCATGGAGATTACATACCAGTTATAGAACTTGACAATGAAACAATTGATTTAGAGGCTTCAGACGGTCAGGCAAAAATAGATTACATCATGTGGAAATTAGGAAATAAAATTCCTGCGAAATTAAAACCGCTAAAGGGAAAGATGAGACATATTCTAAGAGATTCAAGGATCAAATCCAACGAAGACAAAATGGCTGGGTTAAATTTATCACCATATCAAAAACGTGTACTGTTAGAAACTAGAATGGTAGGGGGACACAGACTATACGATGATCTAATTAAAGTACCATTGATTTTTTCTGGTGTCAATATTCCATCTAATAAAAAAATTACACAGCAAGTACGTCATGTAGATATCTTTCCTACAATTGAAGATGTAATTTCACTTCCTAAGAAAAATGACATTGATGGTGAAAGTCTTTTGCCTTTAATCAACAATAAAAAAACTCATGAAAATCCAGCATACATTGAGAGTCCACCGGCGGTAAAAAATGAACATATTAAAGAAAAAATTATAGGAATACGAACTTCAAGTTATAAAATGTTAAAACAAGAAGATTCTGGAGATGTTGTAGAACTGTATGATTTAGCAAACGATCCACTAGAAGAAGAAAACATAGTATCATCTAATCCTGAATTGGTAAAGGAGATGGAAAACAAACTAGAAGAAATCATGACTAATAAAAAAATAACAACAACTCAGAATAAAGTGGATTTGGATAAAATAGAGAGAGAACTTGAAAAATTAGGCTATAATTAGCATTTAATCAACAAACGTATTTTTCATATTTTGTAAAGTATTTAGAATTTCTTTTTTGATAAAAATTTCAGAAATCTCAGTCTTTTCTTGAATAGCTTTTCTTATTTTTGAACCACTAACCTCTACATAGTACTTATCACCGTAGGCACATTCTTCCTTTGTGGTAATTGTTTTGGATTTTTTGCAGTAAAACGGTTCACTAAAAGGAATGATTTCAATATCAATATCCTTGAAATTCTGAAATATTTTTTGAGAATCATATTTTCCGTAGAAATTCTTCACACCAGTATGATCTCTACCAATAATAAAATGTGTACAACCATAATTTCGTCTAACTATTGCAGTAAAGATTGCTTCTCTAGGACCAGCATATCTTGAATAGGTTAGCAGTGGAGTTAAGACAGTTCTATTACTTGGTAAAAATTTTTCTGCATATAGTTCATAGCTGCGCATGATTGCTTCTCTTGTAAAATCACCTTTCTTCTTAGAACCAATCACAGGATGCAATAGTAGCGCATCATGATTTTTTAAGACTGATTTATGTATATACTCATGAGCATTATGTGGAGGGTTTCTGGTATGAAACCCAACAACACTCTTCCAATGGTTTTCTTTGATAATATTTTTGACATCTTGTGGTTCTAAATAATTAATATCAAGAATTTTGTTGAGTTTACTTATACCACGTAATTTTCCAGTGATAAAAATATGTGGAGATTTTCTACTTATTTGTACTCCAGGATGCTTTTCATCGTTAGTTCCATAGAATGATGTAATTAGCTTGTCTAAATCATATTCAAAAGTTTCAGGCTCCTCAAGAACCGCAAAATCATGCCCTTGGAATTTTAATAATAACGAATCAAGAGAATTAATTGGTTCATCAATTTTTTTTGGAAATAGAATTGGGATAGGCCAGATCTCACCTGTAGGCAGTCTCATATTTTTTAAAACGCTATCTAGAGATTTTTTATCTAAAAAAGTTGTAAGAGGTGAGAATCCACCATTTAGGATTTGTTCGATATCCATTGCTAGATCAGTATCAATTTCTATCTGCTGGAATTTTTTGTTATCAGTCATAATTACATATTCTGTCTAAAACTTGTTCCTCATACCAGATTTCCGTTTAATCAGATCCACAGTCATCAATAATTGATTGAAGTTTATCTTTTAACTTAGTTACTATAAGTGGATGTTCTTCAACCACATTTTTTAATTCTTGAGGATCATTTTCAATATTATATAATTCCCATGTATCTGGTGTTAAATTATGAATGAGCTTCCATTTTTTTGTTCTCACACATTTAATGTTTGGAGAATTTGGTGAAGGCCAAGGACCATTAACCCCGCCTGTTTCTGAATATGCTATTTTCTGAAATTCTGAATCTTCGTCAGTATATGGTTTGTTTTGCTCAGTTTTATTTAGTAGATTTAGCATACTTTGACCCTGCATTCTTAAACAAGATTGGTCTATTGGAATCTCAAGGCAATCTAAAATAGTTGGCATAATATCTATAGCCCGTGCCAACTTGTCAATCTCTTTTCCTTTAGGAAATATCTTTGGTTGGATAAATAATGCAAATGTTCGTAATGTGTAATCATAAGTGAAACTACCATATGCTCTTTCTCCAACTTTCTCTCCAATACCCATTCCGTGATCTGTCATAACAATAATGATCGAGTCATTACTTTGTTTTCCAGATATATTTTTAAAATAAATTTCATCCAAATAATCTGATGCTTCTTTAAGATATTCATCATAGTTTCTAAGATTCTCTTCCTTATTTTCAAAATATTCTTGCGAGAAATCATCATACTTATCAAAAACACTTTCTTTTATCGAATGATGTATTTTGGGATAATGGAGATACAAAAAGTAAGGTTGTTCACCACCAGCCTCATTCATTGTTTCATCTAAAATTTCTTTATGGATTTTACTGAAATCAGGATCTGGAATATCTTCTTGGGAAGTGAATTTTTTAAATCCTTGGCTTGAAACTAGACTTAATCGCATAGCATCACCTCTTGTGTACCAACCATTTTCAGTTAGATAATCCGCAAGAGTTTTGCAACCGGTTTTGGGATTCTGGAACATTTTATGATATGCATCAATTCCATTTTTACTACCATACATTCCAGTAAATATAGAATTCATAGCAACGAGAGTGTAAGGAGCACTTGCAATTACTTCAGAGAAGAAACAACCATCTTCCTTCAGCCTTTTGAATATCGGAAATTTGTCTAGTCTATCAATCCTAGTTCCATCTATGAGTAAAAGTATAATATTGTATTTTTTCATAATGCAGTAAGAATACCACTTTAAAATATATTATTTAATATTTCTAAGAACTTGATTTAACTAGATATTATTAACCGAAAAAAATTCTGAGATCGTTTTATCCTCAAATTTTTTGTTATAAATCTTATAATCATACATAGAATCTAATTCCAGCCAACCACCACTAATAGGAACAGCCTTAATTTTATACCCATAATCTATCATACCCTGCAGAAAATCAGTCATGTAAGATTTCTCAAATGGTATATTCTGATTTAATGGATTTTTTCCATTTTTGGCTAGGTCCTTTGTTATTTTATAAAATTTTTTTACCATATCACATCCCTTATTTTGGAATTTCATCAAACCTATGTATTGACCTTGAATTTTTTCTAAATTATCAACTTTTTGACCTATATTTTGAATATATCCTTGTTTATCTATTTCAAGACTTTCAGCATCATCTAAGGGGTTTTCAAATCTAACATCCCAATATTTTTTCCAGTTAGAATCAACTACAACA